>NZ_CP045875.1:1855500-2211500 GCF_009649955.1 Heliorestis convoluta
TGACTGCAACCATAGAACAGATCATTGAAGATTTGACAGAAAGAGAAGATAATCTTCCAAGCTTTCTAAAAAACATTGTTGGCTTAGAGGAAAGGATAACAACAGCCAATGAAGCAACAGCAAGAATTACTTTGGATCCCAATGGAGAAGACGAACAAATCCTTTTATGTAAAGAAGCGAATGCCGAACAACTTCAAATTGCCAGGCAACTGGAGAGTTCAGGCGCTGTGATGGTACAAGGACCACCGGGAACAGGGAAAACCCATACGATAGCAAATCTATTAGGGCATCTATTAGCACAAGGTAAGAATGTACTCGTTACCAGCCATACATCGAAAGCCTTAAAAGTATTGAGGGAGAAAGTTGTAGAACCACTGCAACCCCTCTGCGTCAGTGTCCTTGCTGATGACAATCGTCAACAATTGGGCAGCGCCATTGATGCAATAACAGAAAAACTATCGAACTCCATTCCAGAACAGCTCGATGAAGAAGCGGAAAAGCTTTTAGCAGAACGGAAAAAAGTTCTTGCAAAACTACGAGATAAGAGAGAGCAACTAAAGTCTGCTTGCTACGATGAATATCGCTCCATCGTAGTCGCCGGAGAAACCTATGAACCATCGAAAGCAGCACGCATACTGCACGAAGGCATAGGGAAGCATGATTGGATTCCATCACCTGTTACACTTGGAGCGCCTCTACCTCTAGCAGAAAAGGAACTGAAGGAACTATATCAGTTAAATCATTCGATCTCTACAGATGATAAAAAAGATCTGATACTTCCTCTACCAAATCCAAGTACCCTTTTAACAGAGCTAGAATTTCAAGAACTAGTTCAGAAGCGGAAAGAGCTCTTGGAGCAGAATCTAAAGCATCGTAAAGACTTATGGGATCATAGCAAGGAAAGAAAATACGAAGAACTGCAAGAACTCATGAATCAGTTACAACAAGTCCTTTCCTTCATCAATCAAAGAGAATCGTGGAAACTCAACATTATTGAAGCCGGAAAAAAAGGGCCTCTCTATTGTCAACCCTGGATTAACCTGCTCGATCAGATCAAAAATACTTACGAAGAAGCAGCAAAAGCGCAAGAAAAAATCTTCGAATACGGTCCCTTGATCCCTCCAAAGCTGCTTCATGAAGAGACGGAAGTAGTTTTACAAGGCTTACTTGAAGCAATCAAGCAAAAGGGAAAAATAACTAGGTTTGATTTATTATTCAAAGGTGAGTGGAAAAAAATCCTTGCAACAGTAAAAGTTAACGGCAAAGAACCATCCCAACCTCAACATTTTGAAGCTCTGCTTGCTTATCTAAAAGTCATGACAGCAAGGAAAAAACTTATCGATCGCTGGGAAAGACAAGCCGTAACAATTGGTGCGCCCACTGTACAGGAGCAGCAAGAACCTGAACAAATCTTATATCAATTTTACCAACCTATTCAGAATTGCCTAGATTGGTATCAAGACAAATGGCTCAAGATGGAGCATACCCTTCAAAGACAAGGTTTCAATTGGGATGTACTCATCAATGAAAGCGATCTGAGCTTTTCCGAATATCAGGACCTATTAAAGATTCAAAATGCTGTAGAAAAGAAACTCCCAGCCATTATGCAAGCAGAGCAACATAGAATTCAACTTAAAGAAATAACAAATCAAATCAATGAACAGAGTAAGAAACTTGAAAAAGAAGGGTACTCACACCAGGGGATTGGAAAAGAGCTTTACAGCGCTCTAATAAACTCAAACACTGCCGAATACCAAAAAGCCTATCAACGGCTGATCGAATTAAAAACTATACTCAAAGATTACAATAGAAAAAATGTTCTCTTACAACAACTTAACAACAGTGCTCCAGCTTGGGCTTCTGCATTGATGACGAAAAAAGAGCCCCATAATCAAGCAAGCACTCCTGGTCCTGCAAAAGAAGCATGGATCTGGCGACAGCTTCGAGATGAGTTAGATAGAAGGCACAATATATCGGTAGAAGAATTACAACAAGAAATAGAAGGCTTGCGAAAGACATTGATAGAGATGACAGCATCATTGGTAGAGAAAAAAGCCTGGTCAGCGCAAGTACGCAGAACAACCTTAAAACAAAGGCAGGCTTTACAAGGCTGGAAACAAATTATGAGAAGAGTTGGCAAAGGTACAGGCATTCGAGCGCCTCAGCTACTAGCAGAAGCCAGACAACTCATGCCTATTTGCCAAACAGCAGTGCCAGTTTGGATCATGCCTCTTAATAGAATGACTGAAGCCTTCAGTCCAAAAGAAAATCGTTTTGATGTGGTAATCATTGATGAAGCAAGCCAGTCCGATATCATGGCTCTCGTAGCTTTATACCTAGGAAAACAGATCGTCATCGTAGGAGATGATCAACAAGTCAGCCCTATGGCTGTAGGGGAAAGACAAGGAGAAGTACAGAAGCTCATAGACACTTACTTAGCAGCACACAACATTCCTAACGCCAAGCTTTATGACGGGATGTTTTCCATATATGATCTAGCCAAGACAACGTACCAACCTGTTTGTCTTAGAGAACATTTCCGCTGTGTTGCACCGATTATTCAATATAGCAATGACCTATCTTATGAAGGAAAAATTAAAGCCCTTCGAGATGATAGTACGACAAGAATCAAACCACCTACAGTAGCCTATCGAGTAGAAAAGGCTGAAATCAACAGGAGAGTCAACGTAGAAGAAGCTAAAGCAGTTGCATCCCTATTGATTGCTTGCACAGAACAGCAAGAGTATGCAAAAGCCTCTTTTGGCGTCATCTCTCTTTCAGGAGATCAACAAGCAGGATACATTGATTCCTTGCTTCAAAAACACCTTTCTACTCAAGATTATATAGAACGAAAAATCCAATGTGGCAATCCTGCACATTTTCAAGGTGATGAAAGAGACGTTATCTTCCTATCCCTTGTCGATGGTCCTGACGAAAAAGGAGGTCCCTTACGAAGAAAGACAGAGGGAAACCAAGATCTATTCAAGAAACGATACAACGTGGCGGCGAGTAGAGCTCGTGACCAATTGTGGGTCGTCCATTCACTCGATCCATCTAATGATCTTAAAGAAGGCGATCTACGACTAGGACTCATTCGCCATGCCGAAGATCCTTTTTCTAAGATCAATGAATTAAAGCAAAAGAGCAAAAAAGCAGAATCGGAATTTGAGAGAGAAGTACTAAAGCGATTAATCCATAAAGGCTATAAAGTCACACCGCAATGGCACGTAGGCGCTTACCGCATTGATATGGTAGTAGAAGGGAATGGCAACAGATTGGCCATAGAATGTGATGGTGACAAATATCACACCCTAGACAATCTAGAAGATGACATGAACAGACAGGCAATACTAGAACGATTGGGTTGGCGCTTTGCTCGCATTCGAGGAAGTCAATTCTACAGCGACCCCGATCATAGGATGGAAAGACTCTATAAAAAACTAAGCAACCTAGAAATATATCCATCCTTCGAGAAAGGACAACTAGAAATAGACTTTACTCATGATGCAGCAAAGGAAAAAGTAATCATTCGAGCCGCAGAGATTCGACGGGAATGGGAGAGCCAGGAAGAAAAGCAGGGATGGGTTTCGTAAGGGTGCGAGAGGGACGCTTGTGTGTCACGGCGGTGGACCAAGGAAGTTTTGTGCGCTACTATAACAGGAAAATTCTATAGAATTGAATAGAAATGCAGAAAAGCCGTCTCATGCTAGAAAAACTAGACAGGAGACGGCTTCTTCTATCTTCTTCTTTGCCGAAAAATGATCAAGCTCATAAGCGCCAAGAAAGCAGCAAAGGCAAAAGCGATGGCAGAGATAAGTGAATTGTCTTTTTGGTTTACACCTATCGCTATCAGGGCCCAGATAATTACAAGCATAAAGGCTATATCGCCGTAACGATTCCCAAAGTAAAGAGCGAGGAACAAAGCTATCACAAGCGTCATGATCGCTAGAAATAGCTCGCCCATTCCCCAATGACCTGACGTGAAGACAGAAAACAGAACATTCATATTGATAAGAGTAGCCGCGGCAACCCAAGCTAGATAAATACGAAAAGGCAAGTGAACTAACAGGCGCTCTATTCCGAGGAACTGTTGCACTTCCTGTGCATAGGCATTCATTCTTCTGTATATCAAGAATAAAGTAGTCAAAAGAGCAACGATGATCAAGGTAGCTGATATTACATAGAGATAATGCCACAACAATATCCAAAGCGCATTAAAAAGGCAACTAAGGAAAAACCAAGGACCAATGCATTCAAGTATTTTATCGTTTCGCCACCGTGGTATTAACTGAAGGATTACAAAACCAGCCAGTAATAGATAGATAAGCCCCCAGATAGAAAAAGCATAAGAAGCCGGTGTTACTAAAACAGGATAGAGTGCAGAAACTTCACCCGTTGTCCTTCCCCCAATGGGCAATGCGTTAGCCAAATAATTAACCGATACCATAATAATGAAGCCCATAAGATTCAATAGAGCCCACAGAGAAGCTGGCCATTTACTCAATTTGGACACCCCTCTAGGAGTTTATGTAAAGACAAAAGAAGTATGAGGGCTTTTTAAGAAGCTAAATTACGGTCACTAGGGGGGGAGTGACTGTAATTATGGTACCGGAGTGGATTGGTGCTGGCTTACATCTTGCTATGCTAAGGCCTATCATCGTAGAAGGAATTTTTCTCCCGAGCCTGGTGCTTTTAATGTTAGTGAAGTCGTTAAGAGAAGAATTGCTGAATAGTCATAGGCATGGTTACAATGTTGAAAAAAGAGTCAAGCAATTGAAGAGTACGTTCATTTTTACAATAACGAACGACTTTAGAAATGACTAAATGGCTTCAGCCCCATTGAATTAGGAGCAAAGCCGCTGGTTTTTGATCGTTTTATATTCGTTGGATAACGATTATATTTCTTTGTTATTTCAGGATATAACCTCTATTATAGCTTAAAAATAAGTTAGCACAATTATCGCGGGGACGCACCCCTCGCTGGCAAAGGTTGGCTTTAAATACTTTTCCAATCCGCGCTCATGAAGCCTCCGTAGGTTAGCAAGCAAAGCGTGCCGGAGGCTTTTATTCTTGCCCAGACCCAATCACTGAGGCCACAAAAAAGTCAGTTCCTTTGAAAAAACCAATCGGGCTGTGAGTCTACTTTCGGGATTTATTTTGGGGCTTTGTTTTCACTATCGCTACATTTTTCGACAATTTACAAACTACGCAAGATGTTATAATAAAAAATAACAATAACAATAACAACATAATCCACAATACATCGGGAGGGATTGCCGATGAATGAGGTTATCAGTTCCAACGATCAACTCATAGCAAAAATGAATGAAGTACTACAAGCCAGAAAAGGCAGTAAAATAAACATCATTAACGACAAACTAACCCTATCGGTTTTCGGAGAACTTTCAAAAAACCTAAAAAACGTCGATAAGATCAACTTTATCATTCGCAATACCAACTATGTACCCCAGGGTCACGAACTACCCCGAGAGTTTGAGATACGTCAAAGCGATACAGACCTTTTCTTCAACTCCTATGACATCATCCAAAAAAACAAACTACAACACTTTTCCAAAGCAAAATCGATGTACAACTTCATCCAAAAACATGTCAATGTACACAAAACCAAAGAAGCAGACAAAATCGCAGGCAACATTATCATGATAGACGATGAAATCGCCATCCACGGTACTTCATCTTTGGAAATATCAAGAAAAACAAAACGCGGAGAGCTAGCTCCCATCCATTTCAACTCCACCATCACAGAAAAAGCACAGCTAGACAAACTACAAAAGATGTTCCAGACCGTATGGAACAATAAAGAATACACCGAAGACTATAAAAAACAACTGCTCCAGAGCTTGAAGTATGTCTATAAAGATTACTCCCCCGAATTCCTCTACTACTTTACCCTCAAAGAGCTCTTCGGCAATCAACTAGACAACGGTCTTGATCGCTTTGAAAAAGATAAAACAGGCTTCAGGAAGTCAATCATCTGGAATAGCCTCTATGAATTTCAGAAAGATGCTGTCGTATCAGCCATTCAAAAGATCAACAAATACAACGGTTGCATCATCGCCGACAGCGTGGGACTGGGAAAAACCTTCGAAGCCCTCGCTGTTATCAAATATTTCGAACTCCGAGAAGACAACGTTCTTGTCCTATGTCCGGCCAAACTCTACGACAACTGGGATTCTTTCAAAAACCCTTACATAGATAATGCCTTCGTCAAAGACAACTTCAACTACAAAATCCTTTGCCACACCGATTTAACAAGAACAAAAGGCTATTCCAGAAGTGGCATCGACTTATCCAGGATAAAATGGAGTCACTTCGACCTCGTCGTCATAGATGAATCTCATAATTTTCGCAACCGCAACGAAAACATAGAACACATTAGTCGCTACATGAAGCTCATGAACGATGTTATAAAAAAAGGCCACGGAACAAAAGTACTTATGCTATCAGCAACACCCGTCAACAACTCACTCATTGATCTAAAAAACCAGATCAGCATCATTACAGCCGATAAAGATCATGCCCTAGAAGAAGCAGGGATCAGTAGCATATCCAATCTGCTACGCAAATCACAAAAAGAAATCAACGACTGGCTCAAAGGAGAAGAACGGACGAAAAATGCTCTTCTCGACAAGCTGCCTGCAGAATTCTACAAACTACTTGAAATGCTCACCATCTCTCGCAGCCGCAAACATATTACAGGCTATTACGGCAACCAAAACATCGGAAAATTTCCCGACAAATTGCCTCCCAAAACCTATCACCCCGAAATCGATAGCCAAAAAAGATTGCTAAAATTCGATGAAACCAACGAAGTACTAGAATCTCTCAAGCTAGCCGTCTACTCTCCCATGTCCTACATCCGATCAGAATACAAAGAGTACTACCGCAGAAAATACCAGACTGTTCACGGCGACAGAGTCCTGTTCTACCATGAAAACCGTGAACAGATCACCGCACGATTACACAGATTCAACCTCTTTAAGCGCCTAGAAAGCTCTGTCTTCGCATTTGCAGAAACCATCCGAAGACTCATAGCTAGAATCGACGATTACATAGAAGCCCTATCTCGTAGCAAATCAGGAGAAGTACAACTAGAAGGCGAAGAATATACCGAAGAAGAGGTAGTCCTGAACTATAAATATGAGATAAAAGTTGAACATCTGATCGCAGCCGATTTCCTAGAAGATCTATACTACGACAAGAAAATACTTGAAGATCTCTACAGTGACGTATTAAAAATACTGAATGACAAAAGAGACGCCAAGCTGAAAAAGCTAGAAGAACTCATCATCGATAAAATTATAGAGACACCTTATAACCCAGGGAACAGAAAAATGCTCATCTTCTCAGCCTTTGCAGACACAGCCAACTATCTCTATAACAGCATTGCTCAAGAACTTTCCCAGCATGGGATCAATGTAGCTTGCATTACCGGATCAAGCGAACCAAGAACAACAATGAAAAAAGTTCGCTCCGAGTTCAACACCATCTTGCGCCACTTTTCTCCTAAGTCTAAGCTTGGACAAGACTTGCCCAGGCAAGAACAAATTGACGTCGTCATTGCCACTGACTGTATATCAGAAGGACAAAACCTACAAGATTGCGACACCGTAATCAACTATGACATTCAATGGAATCCTGTCGTCCTTATCCAGCGCTTCGGTCGCATCGATCGCATTGGCAGTCAAAACAAACAAATCGCCATGATCAACTTTTTCCCCAACATGGCCTTAAATGATTACTTACAACTTGAGCAAAGAGTCAAAGGAAAAATGATGGCAGTGAACTTAACAGCCACAGGCGATGAAGACTTCCTATCACCAGAAATGAACGATTTCATCTTCAGGAAAAAACAACTAGAAAAATTGCAAGAAGAAGTCATTGAAATCGATGAGCTCAATGACAACATCTCACTAACCGACTTGAATATGAACGATTATCTCTATGAACTATCGGGATATATCAAAAATCATCCTGAAATTAATAAAATACCCCGAGGTGTCTACTCAGTTGCCCAAGGCGATAAAAAAGGATGCCTCTTTTGCTTCAAATATCAAAAAGAAAAGGCCAAACCCACCAAAGAAAGCTCTCTCTACCCTTACTACATCATGTATATCGGTAAAGATGGCCAAGTCTACTACGGCAATGGTAACGCTCGTGAAGCTCTGAAAGAGTTTAGAAAAATAGCCTACGGCAAAGACAAGCCTGAGCCTGTTTTGTTCAAAGCCTTTAACAAACGTACCAAGAACGCTGAAGATATGTCTTTTTACTCACGATTGCTCAACAAAGCCATAGAAGCCATCCAAGGCGACGAAGACAAAATCGCCGAAACAACCATCTTCGATTTTGGAGGATATAACAACGACTTTGCCAACGCAAGCAGTGATGACTTTGAGTTAATATCTTTTCTCGTCGTGGAATAGAGGTGAAGCAAAGTGCTAGACATTCCCTCTCGCTATAAAATCGATAAAACTTTTTCCATAAAAACATTTATTACCGCTGACTTAACACCCAAAGAGAAAAAACGTTTCAAAGAAGAAGTTATAGAAATAAAACTATCCCATCAAATAGCAGGAGAAGAGATCCCTTCTTTTGTCAACGACGAATACGACTGCCAGGTCATTCTTTTCTTCACAGTCCAGTTAAAGAAATTAAAATATGCCAACTTTGTGGGACCCATTATCCAAGGTCTCGTCAAGTCTTTATGTGTTATTGAATTTTATGACCATAGTAGCCAACAAGTCTACTGCTTTTCCCACAAAAGGCTCAACATACAAGATAAAAGCCAAATCGTCGTAGAAGAAACAGTCTATTCATCGCTTACTTCCATGCAATTTACCGATGAAATCAATGGCCTCTTGAAAGAGTACATTGCCTATGACAACATCTATAACAGAGGCAACAAGCTGGACTTTTATCTGGAAATGATGATCAAAGCTTATATCATCTCCAACCTATCTTTATGGTCTGGAACAAGAGCGCTGCTTGCTTCAAATGTATGGTATAACAGAGATACCATGTTAAAGCTCTACCATGGGCTAAAAGAAGTAGAGCAACGAAAAAAAGAGCTGAAATCAGCCAGAACCATCGCGGAACAGTCTACAATCAATGCAAAACTAAAAAAGAGCTATGCTCAATTTAAGGAAATGATGGAGAAAACATAGGACATAGGAGGCTAATAAAATGGAGTTTCCCAAAGTGCCAAAAGAGATCTTCAATCCCATCAATGAAAATATAAAAAAGCTAGCCGAGCTATTTCCTTCCGTTGTAAAAGACGGACAAATAGATCTTGAAGCATTGAAAGCCGAATTGGGACACTTTGAAAGTACCAGTGAAAAGCTATCAGAACGCTACGAACTTGGCTGGGCTGGCAAAGAAGCATCCAAGAAACTGGCCAATCAAGATGTTGTAGGACGGACCTTGAAATACATTCCCGAAGATAGCAAAAACCCCGAAACTACAGAGAACTTGTATATTGAAGGGGACAATCTGGAAGTTTTGAAGTTGCTTCGGAATTGTTACTATAACAAGATTAAGATGATCTATATTGATCCGCCCTATAATACGGGGAATGACTTTGTGTACAAAGATAATTTTTCGATTGCTCAAAAAGAAAATGGTGTTTTAGAAGGGGAGTTAGATAAAAACGGAGAGCGGTTGATAGTAAATCAGAAAAGCAGTGGTAGGTATCATTCTAATTGGTTGTCTATGATGTATCCGAGGTTGAAAATTTCTAAGGACTTATTAACTGAAGATGGAGTTGTATTTATCAGTATTGATGATAATGAAATTGAGAACTTAAGGAAACTATGCAACGAGATTTTTGGCAGGGAAAATTATATAGAATCAATAATATGGTATAAGAATTCAACAAAAAATGATTCGAAAGATTTTGCTACAATTCATGAATACATAATATGTTATGCTAAGAACAAAGCACACAGAAGAGATAGAGGATTAACTTTTAGAGAAAAAAAACTTGGTTTTGAACAAGTTATGAATCTTGCTCAAAAATGGGAATTGGAAAATACTGACATAGAAGATGCACAAAAAGAGGTTAGGTTATTGTATAGAAATAACCGAGACTTTAAAGGCTTATCGCAATATAAATATGTCGAGATTGTTGAAGGAAAATATAAAATATACAGAAAAGATAATGCAGCTTGGCCTCAAGGAGAAGGACCAAAATATGATGTTATTCATCCAATAACTAAAAAGCCATGTCAAACTCCCAAGAGAGGCTGGAGATGGAAAAAAGAAACAATGGATGATCTTTTAAAGCATAGATTAATATGTTTTGGTGAAGATGAATCCATAGTACCTCAGTTCAAAAGATATTTAGATACAATGGAAAGCAATATTGTTAAATCGGTATATGTTAACAATAATAATGGTGATGTAGATTTACGAGAAACCTTTAAAAAAACTGTTTTTGAACATCCTAAGCCGATTTCATTAATTAAGGATCTTTGCTTGTGGGCAACAAGAAAAGATTCAATGATACTCGACTTCTTTTCAGGATCTGCAACCACAGCTCATTCCGTTATGCAATTAAATGCTGAAGATGACGGTTGTCGTAAATTCATCATGGTTCAACTCCCAGAACCATGCGATGAAAAAAGCGAAGCCTACAAAGCAGGTTATAAAAACATCTGCGAAATCGGAAAAGAACGCATCCGCAGAGCCGGAGAAAAAATTCTAGAAGAAAACAAAGATAAAGCAGGCATTGAAAATCTTGACATAGGATTTAAAGTCTTTAGAACAGCAGATACCAACATCCGCTGGTTCAGCGAAGCCATAAAGAACAACGAACTCTTTGACTATGATAATCGAAGGTCTGACAAAGACAATTTAGACTTTAACCCAAGCTATAAGGACATCGACGTAGTCTATGAAATCTTACTTCGCCACAGAGATATTCCCCTTTCTTCAAGTGTAGACAAGCTTTCTTCTATTGGCGAACGAACTTATATCTTTGCAGACACAGTATTGGTCTGCCTAGAAGAAAACATAACGGAAACGATGATTGACAAGATTGCAGCCATAGAACCAATGCCTTCCAAGATCATCTTCCGTGATAGTGCTTTTGAAGCCGATATTTCTTTGAAAAGCAACAGCATGCTACGCTTAGAAGCGCAAATGAAAAAAAACAGCGGCACCAAGAAAAAGGCTTACCGCGTCGAGTTTATATAAGGGGGGCGAACAGTGGCCAACCGCATTTCTTTTCAATTCGAAGATGGACTGAAATTCCAGCAAGATGCTATAAAATCAGTCATCAATCTTTTTAAAGGCGTTAGCCGCCAAGATGAAGGGACCATCTACTACAATCTGAACAGAATCAAAAAAATCACAGAAGGCGACCCTGTTCGTAACCCTCAACTTGTAAAACCCACAAGGCTTTTACATAATCTTCGAGAAGTGCAACTCAATAATAGGCTCTTCATGGCTCAAGAGCTTCAAGGCAATAACTTCACCATTGAAATGGAAACAGGCACAGGGAAGACCTATGTATATCTCAGAACAATACTTGAACTATATAGAACCTACGGATTTACCAAGTTTATGATTGTTGTCCCGACCATCGCCATTCGAAAAGGCGTCGAAAAAAGCATAGACATGTTGCGAGACCACTTTAAAAGCCTTTATCATGGCCTCGATATTAAGAACCATGCTTTTGTCTATGATTCCAAGAGCCTCAATAAGATTAGCAGTAGTTTTGTTGAAACGAGAGATTTAAGTATCGTCATAATGAACATCCAAGCATTTAATAAAGATTCCAATAAAATTCGTCAATCTGATGAAGGCGGGCAAATTCTATGGGAAGACATCAAATACATCAATCCTATTGTCATTATCGACGAACCGCAAAAAATAGAGGGAACAACGAAGAAAAAGAGTGCTTCCTTAGAAGCCATTGAAATGATTAACCCTTTGTTCATATTACGATACTCGGCGACCCATAAAAAGCTTTTCAACCAGATCTACAAGCTTGACTCTTACGACGCCTATCAACATAATCTGGTAAAAAAAATCGAAGTCAAGACCATTCACGGCACCATTCCTAAAGATTATCCCTATGTACGTTACGTAGAATTTACTAAAGACTTGTATGCCAAAATCGAATTATTTTGCGTGGAGCAAGGTGGCATGATCCGCAAAAAACAACTGAAAGTACGAGGTGGAGATTCTTTATACGAATGCTCTGGTAACTTAGAGCAATATAGAAACATGATTGTCATGGAAGATCCACACAAATTGAAAAAGCTCATCATCGGCAAATGGGATGACCGCTTGGAACTTGCTGTTGGCGAAAGCAACTTCAATATCGGTGATGAAGAAGCAGTTAGAATCCAGATCAGACTGGCTCTCAAAAGCCACTTGGAAAAACAGTATAGAAACTTAAGAGCAGGGAAAAAGATAAAAGTTTTAACTCTCTTTTTCATTGATGCCGTTAACAAATTCAGAGACAACCAAAGTGCCGACGGCCGTGGTGAATACCTGCGTATTTTTGACGAAGAATACAACAAAATGATTGTCGACACCCAATGGAACAAAATATTCAAAGAGTACCCAGAGCTATTCAAGGAATACAAGAATGTGCACAAAGTCCGTGAAGGATATTTTGCAGTAGATAAAAATAAAAAAGCCGTTGAAGTTGAAAACTGGGAAAACACAATGGATGAGGGAAAACTAAAAGCCAAATCGCAAGAAGATGTCGATCGAGGTATCGAACTGATTCTAGAGAAAAAGGACGAGCTCATTTCCTTTGAAGAACCGCTGGCTTTTATATTCTCTCACTCTGCTTTGCGAGAAGGATGGGACAACCCCAATGTTTTCACCCTATGTACCTTAAAAAAAGGTGGCTCCGACATTGCCAAAAAGCAAGAAATCGGTCGAGGTCTAAGGCTTTCCGTTGATATCGATGGCAACCGTTGCACCGATGAGAAGATAAACGAATTAACAGTCATCGCCAATGATCATTACGACCATTTTGCAGAAGCACTTCAACAGGACTTCAACGAAAGTTCCGGCTTTAACAAAGACGAAGTTACCTACGATGTGATCTATAAGACCTTACAAGATGCAGGCATACCAGAAGATAAAATCATGGAACTAGCAGAACCTTTTAAAAGTGAGCTTAAGCAACAAAACATCATTAACAAAGATGGCGTGCTGACCAGAGACGCCAAGAAAATAGAAAACATTACCTTTATTCATAAAACGCTTAAGGAACACAGCATCTTAATTAAGAAAAAGTTCATTGAAACAATGCAAGCAAAGGGCACTAAGAAAATTGTCATCATAAATGGTGATGAAGTACCTGTCGACAATGGCAAACACAGCTTCATTTCGGAAGATTTTTTTGAGCACCTACTCAAAGAATTGGGCAAGCGGATGTCACAACGAACCATGTACCAGGTCCAAATCGACAGCGATGCTTTTATAGAAGAATCGGTGACAGAATTAAACGATCTATTGCGTTACAAACGAGTCAAGTATGAGTACAACATAGAGACAGGTAAAGTAGAATATGACGAACAGAAGAAATTTCGCCTCTCCGACCCTTCCGTGCAAAACGTTTTCTACGAGCTTGAGGGAATGGATACGCAAAAAAGCCAATTCGAGATCATCAACTATATCATGTACCACACCATGCTCCCTCGCCTAGCCATTTACAGGATCATATCCAAATTTGAGAAAACGGAAATTCTAAAGAACCAGGATATCCTTGACTTCGTAACGCAAAAGATCAAAGAAAAGCTTACCGATTTCATGGCCAAAGGCGTCGTTACATACGAAGCCATTGATGGCTATGTATTTGATGAATCCACCATATTCGAAACTGATCAAATCGATTTATCCATGCTCAATGATGCCACATCCCTCGTCTTCAAAACCAACGCCGACAGCCGTAGAGCAGTTTAGCAAGTACTATAAATTCGACAGCAAAGGAGAACTTGACTTCGCCAAACGGCTTGACGTCGATGAAAAAGTGCTCCTATATACCAAGATAAGAAAAGGCGGCTTTGTCATCGATACACCCTATGGCGAATACTCGCCTGACTGGGCTGTGATCCGAAAAGGGGAGAATAACAAAGCAAGACTTTTCTTCATCGTAGAAACCAAAATAGACAAAATTGAACGCGATTTAAGCGAAGTCGAAAAGACCAAGATAAAGTGTGGAAAGCTTCACTTTAAAGCCGTTGCCCAAGATGTTCAGTTTAAGCAGGCTAAAAATTATGATGACTTTTTGCAGAAGATTGGGGTTTCGTAGGGTTAGAGTTGTAAAAATAAGTATGTGGTTATAGAAAAGCAGTCCAGGTTGTTTTGAGCAACCTGGACTGCTTTTTTAAAGAGGCGAATGGGGATTACTTTGGTTGGCTGGAGTTAGCATAGTTTTACAAAAAAGCTCAGGAGTGCTTTAGTGTTGATGTAATCATAGAAAAAGCAGCTTGGAAAATTGCAATTCAGGCCAAACGCTACCAAAGCTACGTAGGCCTCGATGCGGCACAGGAAGTTATTGGAGCACGAGGTTTTTACAAAGCTCATGAGGCATGGGGTGTATCAAATGCAGATTTTAAGCAATTAACGAAGCAACTTGCAATGAGCAAGCATGTAAAGATGGAAGAATCACCAATTATATTAGCTAACAAGAGAAAGATAAATGCCAAGAGCTTATAAAGATGAAGATTTTTGGACGAAGTCTATTGACGGATTTTTGAATGTTACAAGATCCTTGTTCAATGGGATCTTTTTTCTTTATAAAAATGGCTAATATATACAATGCATAAAAAGAGAATACAGGTGATATGAAAATAGGTCTTAAAAAGAATTATCGCAAGATGTTTGGTTAAAGAGATGAAAAAAAGCTACAGTTGGACTAAACCAAATATACCCAAATTAATTGGAAGAAAAAAAGTCGACCTTTCTACTTTTGAATACGCGATTCATATTCCTAGAGACTTTATTGTGGATTTTGTTCAAGCTAATGATGGATTTCACTTGGAGCGCGGAAATAGAATTGAAATAGTTTTAATGCATGATGGGATTCTTTATAAAGCTTTTTTGCACAATGTAAATCAACAGAAAAACGAGGGTGATGTATTACAGATACGTTATGACAATAGCGAAGAATTAAAGCAAGTACTCAGGGAAAGATTAAATAGAAGTTACTCATATATTCAAGAACAAAAAGCGATAAAGGAAGATTCAGCGAGAATAAAGATACCAAACGAAATTGCCGAATATGTAGATTTCTATGACACAGGTAAACCTTTTGAATATCGAATAGAGCTTATTACGGCAGGTAACAAAGAAGCTCTAACCACCACAGGATTTCATCAAGAAAAATGATGATGATGAAATAAGTACATGGATTTTTCAGGCTAACCCCAAAAAGTATGACCTTTCTGGGGCTTTACATGCTCTTGAAAAGCTAACCTGGGGTACTTTTCGCTATAAAACGAAGATTCGCAAAGGACATAAGGTGTATTTATGGGAGGCTGGTGAAAAATCAGGAATTGTTACTACTGCAACGGTCTTAATAGAGCCAGAAATGGTTCAAGCAACTCCAGAAGAAGAGCCTTACTTTATTGCAAGAGAAATAGAACGGGTAGGAGTTTGGCTCAAAATAGAAGCTATACTTCCAAAGAGAATTTTACGTAAAGACATACTTGACCATCCTGTATTAAAGGAAATGCTAATCATTCGACAAGCCAATGGCACCAATTTTCCAGTTACAGCAGATCAAGAAGAAGCCATAGAAGCGTTAATCCAATCAAAAGAACAGATAAAGGCAGTTTACGATGATGAGACTATGGAGGATGATCATACTTTTTTTTCACCGAATCCCGAATACTCATTAGCTGAATGTGCTGAAGAGACTGGGGTTAGCGAAGAAGAACTATCTAAGTGGATACGAGTGATTCAATCTAAAGGACAAGCTATTTTTTATGGACCACCTGGAACAGGGAAAACGTACTTAGCACAGCGTCTAGCTAAACACCTTATTGGAGACGGTAACGGCTTTCAAAAACTAATTCAGTTTCATCCTGCCTATGCTTATGAAGATTTTATACAGGAAATACGGCCTGCAGTTAATCGGCATGGTCAATTGGAGTATAAGCTTACTCCAGGACGATTTATGGAGTTTTGCCAAGAGGCAGAAAAAAGAAATGGCATATGTGTTCTTATCGTAGATGAAATTAATCGAGCTAATCTGACTCGGGTTTTCGGTGAATTAATGTATTTATTAGAGTACAGAGATCGAAATATTCCGTTGTCCTGTAGTGGTCATTTCACAATCCCACAAAACGTACGCATTATAGGAACCATGAACACGGCTGATCGTTCCATTGCATTAGTTTTCTTGACAATATTGGTCCAGGTCATCATGTAGGAACACATACAATGTTACCTTTTTTGATCAATATGGCTCGTCTATACGAACAGTTCGTAGCTCAGTGGTTGGTAGAGAATTTACCAGAGCAATATCGATTAAAAAAGCAGGAGCGTGTTCAAATTGACCACGACGGTGAATTAATAGCTTCTATTGATCTAGTGATTTATGATTGGCGAACCAATCAAGTTCTACATATTTTAGATACGAAGTATAAAGTCGTTGAACGCCCAAGTCCACAGGATGTTTATCAAATTGTAGCCTATGCAGTGGCCAAAGAATGTCATGAAGCGATACTTGTATATCCTTTTCAGGTAACAAATCAAAGAATAAGAAGAATTGGCCAAATTCGTTTGAGGATGCTTTCTTTTCCGCTAGGTGGTGACTTAGGGGAAGCGGGACAGGCTTTTCTTAGAGACTTGTTGGAGTAATCAAGTTAATTTAATGATTGGCAGTACACTTTAGCGAAAGCTCATTAATTAAAGTTTCAAAAATTAGGGAAAGAAACACCAAAGGAACTCTGAAAAACAACTCATAAGATGAAAGAAAATTGAGCAGACGCCTTAATCCATGATGGGGTGAGAAGCTCAATTTTTTTAATGGGAACAAATAAGAGAGGACTGAAGCCTATCTTTATACCAATAATAGCTTAACCAGTGCGACATTGCGACGGTATAAAATTAAAAAATTAAACATTGACAAGTCGTTGCAATGGTGCTACTATAACTGTGAGAAATGAAAAACATGGAGGTATTTAAGGTGGTTGAAGAAACAACGAAAAGGGTAACGCTTTACGTTACAGAAGAATTTAGAGAGGCATATGCAAGGGCAGAAGATGTTGCAAACCAAAAGAAAACATCTATTTCGTCAGAGATTCTTAACGCACTAAAAGAATATTTTGATCAAAGGAGAGATTTAAAATTTCATTATTATTAAAGCAAGCTGATGAAAGTGGCCAAATACGACATAAAAGAATTGGATTTGAAGGAAATAAGATTATTGAAGCCGATTATGATGGTTGGGATGATGAGACTAAACAAAAATATTACCCAGCTTATGATCCTTCGGTACCTTCTGAAGATGTAAAATGCTTCATGGAAATCTACCAGACAGTTACTAGTAAGCTACTGGTATATATCAAAGCTTGGTTTGTGGTCTATCCAAATTATTGTCATGAATACGGGCGTGATCCTGAAGATTTTGAAATTAAAAATGAAAAGACATATTATCAAGTATTTGAATCAGTAGATGATGTCGTGCTTACTTTTCCTAATTTGCGTTCGGATATAGTTGATACGTTAATCATGAACGCTTGTCCGATTGAGTATTTAGAAATTTAAAAAACTCGTTGTATTATTCGTTTTATTTTATTGAGGGAGTGGTTTGTCATGAGATGTCCTTTTTATGGTTCCGAAGATGTAAAGCACAATGGTTCGCATTTTGATGGTGAAGGTTTCAAATGCAATATATGTAAAGAAGACTATATTATTGATAACGGGTATGGTGAAACTGCTTCAGATAAACTCTTAGGAAGTTATAGTTCAAAGAAATAATTTGATAAACTTTTCTTACACATAAAAGTTTACGAAAAAACCAGCCAAGGTTGTCAACCATGTGGCTGGTTTTGCTTTTCTACAAGTTTTTTGTTTCTTGAAAAGATCCGGAGTAATAGTAAAATAAATTACGATTTGTATACTTGTTCTTTTCTGAACTTAAGTACACCTTTACTGTCTGACCTATTCATAGGACATTGATTATATCTTAAGCATTTCACACATTCCGCCTTATTAAATTGCACAGTAAATTTTTTATTGTTCGAGTTATACTTAATATTTAAGGGTATTGCTTTTTCTATACAATCTGTAATAGTTCTTCTAGTAGAGTCGAAATTAAAACAAGAAAAATCTTGGTCTATTTGATTACTATTGTGTTGCGTGTCTTTTTGAAAAGTATTTCTAATATTACTTTTTAGCTCTTCTTCAGAAGAAGCGGTCTTTCCATTTAGCTCAACCGCAGAAATATGCTTAAATAATAAGTTAAAATTATCCATAGTACCAAGCATATCTAATATATCTTTAGACAAGTTCATTGAGGAAAGCACTTTTTGAAAAGTTTTAATATAAAAAATTTCTTTAAGTGCTAAAGATGAGACTGTTGAATCATTATTCAAGTAAAGTATTTGATTAAAGTCTTCTATGGCTTTATCAAATTGATAAATCATAATATATAATTTGCCACGATTATAGTAAGCTATCGATACATTAGGATCAAGTTCAATGGATGTTGTATAGGCGTTGATAGCATTCGTATACGCTTTAATACCTTTATAAGCTTCACCTAAAGTATAATAAACCAAGGGATAGGGTGGTTTCGAACTAACAATATTCTCCAAAACATCTACTGCTTCATTGTACTTTTCTAGTTCGTTAAGAACATAGCCCTTATAATTGAGAATTTCAAAATCATTAGGACTGAATTTCAATGCTTTTTCTAAATAGATTAAAGCCTCTTCAAACTCATTATTATCTATAAAGGTTAATGCGTATTGTTTATATTTCTTTGCTTTTGGATGTCTGTTAGAAGTTACTGACCATAAAAACATTACTCGTTCTAATTCAGTAGGTGGTTTTGCTTCTGTTTTACTATTTAATGCATTTTTACATTCTGTTATATGCTTTCTTATATTATTCTTAAATATACTCTCTTTATCAGTAGAAGGATTTCTATTCCAACTTTTATCAATAGTATCAAAAATATAACAAGGTAGAGTTAATGCTTTCTCAAATAATTGAATAGCTTCTACATATTTACCTAAATCATACAGCAAGAGACCTTTGATAAAGTAACCATTTCCAATAGTTGCGTCAACAGCAATAGCATTGTCCATTGTTTCTATAGCTTTTTCATAATTTTTAAGAAATCTAAGTGTAGAGGCCTTGTCTAAATAGACTTCATACCATTCCGGCTTAATGCTCAAAGTCTGGTCAAAATAGCGTATTGAATAATCAGACCCGCTAACCATATAAGAGTAGGCTACACCTAGATAATAATAGCCTTCTGCGTGGTCAGGGTACTTTTCTATAACATTATTAAAAAAATCCACAGCTTTTGTAAAATCTTTCTTGCGTATACTATACTTTCCTTTTTGTAGATACTGTTCAAAGTCATGCTTATCTTTTAATTTTTGGAAGTCTTTTGTTATATTACTGACTTCTTTTTCTTCTATTTGTTTGTTAACTTGGCGTATATATTCTTCTCGAGGTAGATCTCTAGATAACTTAAGTGCGTAATCACTCTTTTTGGTGTTTCCGATTTTCTCCAATCTATATGCTTCTTTAGCCCAATCTTCTTTTGTTGATTTATTTTTCAAAGATAGTTTTTCATAATTACACTCAGTCATTGTTTCAACGTAACTGGATATTTCATTCAGCATTAAATTTTTTGTATCTTCTTCGTAGATATAAAGATTATCCATTGCACGACTTGTAGCTACATAAAAAAGGTTAAAGGAATGCCTATATTTTGTTTGACGTTTCCCTAAACCCTTTACTATATCCTCCCAGATTGCACTATTTTTTGTGATAACATTGATGCAGAATACAGTAGAATATTCTAATCCTTTTATCTCATTAATAGTAAAAATTCGACCAGTTGCTTCAGGATTTATTTTTTCTAGTCGCGCCCGTTCTTCTTCATCTGGAACAATTACGGCTGAATAATGCTTATCTTTTACTGAATCCAAAATCATAGAAAGTACATCTTCTTTAGGTGTAACTAATGTGGGCTTTTGGCCTATACGTATATACCCTTCTTCGTAATCAAACGGGGTAAAGCCTATTTTTGTTTTGCGTATCTCAATCAATCTATTCAAAAATGTTACAATACCTGATACGCTTCTATAATTTTTAGATAAGATTCTTTCTTCAGTATCAGTATTTAATGAATAATACATATTTTTAAGTCTTCCAAATTCAAAAAAAGTAGCGATGATCATTTGATGCAAATCGCCAGTATAAAGAATTTGACTTTGATCTTTAACCATTTGACTTAATAAATATAATTGTACTTCTGTAAAATCTTGAACTTCATCTACAATAATAAAATCATACTTTGGTTGTTCATTTAAGTTAGTCAAACATTCAAATGAAAGATCACATTCGTCATATCTGTTAGTTTCATTTAGCCATTTAGTATAAGCTTCAGTGAGATCATAAATCGCTTCTTTAGTAGATTTGTCAAAAATGGAGTAATCTTTTGGAATTAATAGATACTCTTCTTTGCTTAGGATATTATTGTTTCTTACAAATTTATTTTTAAGCTTAAACTCAAAACCCATGAAACCTTTTATTAAAGTTCGAATTTCACTCCATATATAAAAAGTATTTATTTTCTTAAGCTTTTTATACTTGTAGCGATTAGACACAAACCAATTGTTAAATTCTTCGAAGGTGACCAAAAGTGAATTATCTTGTTTTATTTCTTGAGCCCATTTTTTTATGGAATAAAAAGTTGCTATGTTTTCTGACGATAATTTGTATTTTTCATATAAATTTTTTATATTTTCCATTAATAAATCTGAATTTGTAATATAACAAGCTTTTAACCTATTTTTTTGACACCATAGTAACTTCTGAACAGCAACTGTAGTTTTTCCACTTCCTGCTGCTCCTAATAACAAAATAGGTTTATCTCGATGTTCTAGGCATTTCCATTGCTCATTGGATAAATAATATAAGTAATCGCTATTTTTTTCATCTAATAATAAAGATATATAATGATCTTCGACTACTATAGATACAAGATCATTTAGAATCAAAGAATTATTAGTTCTTTGACTTTTTACGAAAGTATTATCATTATCTTCTACTTCTGCATGATTCCAAGTAGAAGAAGTTAAAATATCAAGATCTATACTTTTTTCTAAAGATGCCTGAGTGTCCATTCTTTGGCCTTTTCTAATTTGCTCATCATGATTACAATAATCCAAAAATATTATCTTTGCAGTTTTATCGATTTTTTGATCTTTAATATAAGTAAAGAGAATACGATCTTTGTTATTCAATCGAAACTTAAATATGTTAGTTCCAGTAATTTTTTTTATCCAAAAACCAGCAGGAAGCTCTTTTATGTGACCTTGTGCTTTTTCCAACATATCATTAAAGTAACTTAATTTAACTAATATAGATTCTTTTAAATTAGATGGAACTTTTTTCAAAAAGTCTTTAGTTATCAATATCAAACAAATCACCTTTCTTTCTCTCAGTATGTTCAAAACTAACCAATCATTGTTTAACTATTTAAAAGAATATCTTATCTATTATTAATGAACATAGATCCTGCTTACTTTTAAGCATATCCCCCCTATTTAATACTAAAGAGGCAATAGAAACGTGACATATAGTATTGGAATTATATAGTATTAATTATAACAAAGATTAAGAGAGTCGTTAAGATTGTTTGGTCACAAATTTCACATGTAGGAACAATAAAAATCCTCAGTTTAAAAATTACTTATTAACGCTCCTCTTCATAAAACTGTAGGAATACCAGTGAAAGTATTCTCTGGTGTGGTTCGTGGGTATGGCTTACAAGATAAAGAGTGGCATGAAATTGATTTAAATCAATCCAATCTCGCATGGAATGAAGTGTACATAAACGGTCGTTGGGTTATACAAGACCCTACTTGGAATGCTGGTTATGTAACGATGGATGGAGAATTTGTTTTTTTCACTAAACCATAAGTACTATGATCCCGCTCCATTGGTTTTTTCTGAAGATCATCGTAAATTAAGGGAATTTGAATACTAACGCTTAAACTTATTTTTCTAATCTCAATCTTGCGATAAGCCATCCTCTACATCATCTATGAGTATTTGTAAAGCAAAAGTATTGAAATTAATAAGGGCCAGCATATCAACTATGACATGCTGGCCCTTATTTTATCTCTTGCTTGCTCGAAAACCGGCTGATCTAGCTTCTTCTTCTGTGAAGAACCAAGCTTCTGGTACTGTTTGCTCGTAGAACTGACCGCCAGGAACGTGATGGATCTTTTCCCCTTTGCTATTTATGTTCCCTTTGATCGGTTCTCCATTGGGTCCAGGTCCTGTTGCGGTGGAGGTACTACTGGAAGATGCAGATTTTGTTTCTGCTTGATTAATAGTGGATTTGTCTTCTAGATCCCATAGACCTATTTTTGCAGCCCTTGCTTCTTTAGCATAGGTGCATTCGGTGGGATGGTCAACTGCTGGCCAGAACCTTGTAGTAACAGCTGAGCGTTAAACATTTTCTTTCGTACTTCCTGATCGGAATCATTTTCTGGTTCGGACAGCCATACATAGGCTAGTATTCTGCCGTATTTGTCTCTAGGTTGAAGATCGAACTCTAAGAAAACTTTCTTGCCGGTCAACTTATTCTTAGTTAGTAAAATCAGAAGCCTCGGGGGCATAAGGCTCTACAAGCTTGCTAGGATGCTTGAGCTCTCTGGGGTGGGGACATCTGTTAATCTTACCGTTTCTTCTTTTCCATCTATAGTAACTATGATAGTGTCTCCATCCACTACTCGAGTTACCTTTGCTTCAATTAAGGGAGAGGGAAGAAGGTATCGTAGATTAATTTATTCAAAAAAATAGCGTCAATATATCAGAAAAGTAACAAAATTCGACATAGTTCTAGGATTTTACGTGGTATAATAAGTATAAACTTAGTAATATTTCATTAAAAACCAGCCCAAGGTTGTTCCTAGCAACCAAGTGGTTGGTTTATGTGTTTTATGCGATGAAATCATCGACTAGGATTAAGCATAGATATAACAACTTCAATTCGTGACATCGAAGAGTGGTTAATTAGTCATCTACATATTGCATACATAGGCACGTAAGACACTTGGAAATAAAAGCCATACATAAACTTGGGCTGTGTCCTGTTACAGGTGGTCGTTATAATCAGCGGTCTGTACAGCAAGAAACTAATGGGCATTGCTAATAAAGATTGTTAGAGTTTTATATTACATTTTGGAGAGATTTTAATGATTCCTGGTGAATACTTTGATGAAGATAATAATTGGGTTATTGATATACAACATGGAGTCTATTCTAGGGTCGTGGTAGATATGATTTGGTTTGCTCGGAATGCATATAGGCATGCTGAGCAAACAATTGGCGTTAGTACTGAGTTAGGAAAGAACATGTATGCAAGCACTTTTCATTATCGTGGTTTACAGTATTTTCATGATATGATTGCTGCTCGTTTTCGTTATAAGTATGCTAATGAAATTGAGCCGTGTCTTCCCGGTTTATTAGACGATTTTACGGATGAAGAACGAGTACTGATTCTATGGAATGAGTTTTATCCCGATGAAGTTAAGCGTCTTTTTTTGCGTTATCCAGAATTACCAAGACTGATTGTTACTGCAGCAGTTTACAATAATCCAGATCGCAGGGGCATAGAAGCGGAAGAATGGATTTACCAAATTATAAATGATGCATACCCAGAAACTAGAGAGTGGCGGAATAAAAAGTTAGGAAAAAGTGGGTTAAAACTGAAACTGAAGATTGGCTCAGAACCAGTGAACATTAAAATAGAGGATAATATGCGTACTATATTGGAAGATTGTATGAGGGAGAAAAATATCTCACTTGAAGAAGCGATGAACTATCTTATCAGTGTTGGATGGAAGGAATATCGTCTGGTTAACGAAGTAATCCCAAAAAAGGATGATTGAGTTGGTTTAGGAGGGACAAGTTTGAATTACTACGAAAAGTGTATCAACTCTTTCTTGTCCAATGTCTCTTCTAAAATGTCGGCACTCTACCTACCAGTTATGTTTCTTTCCTTGATTGAATTATTGGAAGATCACTACAAATTTGATGTTGTTTACGGTGAGCACATTCAAGTGACAAACACTCGAGTAAAAATCTCTTATCCTTTAATATCTTCGTACTTTTTATCCTATCTGCTGCGGATAAGAAAAGAGAT
The DNA here is from genome assembly GCF_009649955.1 of Heliorestis convoluta. Lineage (NCBI taxonomy): Bacteria > Bacillati > Bacillota > Clostridia > Eubacteriales > Heliobacteriaceae > Heliorestis > Heliorestis convoluta. Next base: position 1,879,895 of record NZ_CP045875.1, read on the forward strand.
TCCTTCTATAAAAATGGCACCAACAAAAAATAGAACACATGATGAAGCCTTTATCGAAGATCAAGAAGGGTTACTAAAAGAACTTGCATTACCAGGTCAGATTCTTTATTCATCTGTCTTCGAACAAAGAGGGAAGACAGTTCTTAGTCGAATGAGGAAATCAGATAACGTTTTTCCCGTTTTTGAGAGACATTGTCCGATTTTGGTCTGTGAAAAAACGCATATAGAAATGGATATTGCAGCCGTGCATGCCCTAAAAAGCAATTCTGTGCTGTACGCTCGTATGGGTGAGCTAATTTGCTTCCAGTACCTTAGCAGAATTTCATTTAATTACGATTTGCGTGAGAAGATTGAACAATACTTCATCCGAGGGGATAACCGTGTTGATTTCCCGGGCCAAGCAAAGTCCTATGTAATTGACTTTCAAAAGAACCGTTGTTATTACTGTGAACGTGAATTAGATGGTAGTTCGTCTAAAAGTCAGCCAAGGGCAGATCACTTCATACCTTGGGTCTTCGTAAAGACGTCGACTTTAGAAAATTTTATTTATGCTTGTAACGAATGCAATGGAACAAAGCTTCATCGGCTGCCGAAGTTGGTTTACTTCAATAAGCTCTTACAACGGAATGCGTCAAATGGAGATTTTATATCGAGTTATCCTGAGCTAATTCCTAACTGGACAGAACCTGTAGAGAGATGGGTTAAGAATTATCATCAGGCAACGGAGCAGCTGAGTACGGGGTGGGGGCCACGGTAAAAAGGAAGCAATGGTGAAAAAATTAAACTTCTTTTTCTTTGACAAGAAACTTTTTAGGCTTCTGACCTATAAATGTACGATTTTCAGCCTTTCATGATGAGAAAGAGAATATCTTTTTTGAACCTAACGTTACAATTATGGGAGTTTTTGTTGCTGATTTACTGTAGTTATATCAAATATATTGCAAAAACGACATCTTAATTTATTCGTTTCCAATAGTAAGAAATAGCTCTTGTGAAGGGAAAAAGTAGTTCATCAGAATATGAGGGAGGGGTATTTGTGCTTTGCCAAAATGGATCAAATAAGAACTCGGTCGTTAGTTTTGGGTGTCTTTCTGAACAGGATAAACAGTATTGCACCGAACAACGTAACTTGGCATCATACCGTTCAAAGTTTATGCAGGATCGTGATCGTGTTCTATATAGTCGCCCTTTTTTACGTTTAGCAGGTAAAACTCAAGTGTATGGAACTGGTTATGATGATCACGCTCGAAACAGACTAACGCATTCATTAGAAGTAGCCCAAATTTCTAAAACAATAGCATCTGCGTTAAATTTGGAATATGGATCAATAATTAAAATCGATTTAGACCTAGTAGAGGCAATAGCTTTGGGGCACGATATAGGTCATACACCCTTTGGGCATGCCGGGGAGCGAAAATTAGATGAAATCTTGAACTATGAAGACGAAGATATTAACAAGAGACTTGAATTACCATCAAGCCCATGTATAGACCTAATATCAATAATGGATAAAAACAGAGGATTTAAGCATAATTGGCAAAGTGTTCGTATTGTCAATGATTTAAGTCGTGATTTTTATGACTTTAATATGGAATTAAGTTCAATCACTGTTTCAGGAATTTTATTTCACAGTTCTTTAAAATTTACAAAACGGGAAGAACCACCTCAGTTTTACTTGGATAGATACAAAAAACAAATAATAGTAAATCAAGGTAATTATGTCTGGTCTTTAGAGGGTCTGATAGTTGAAATAGCAGATGAAATAGCACAGCGCCATCACGACATCGAAGATGCAATTTCTTGCCATTATTTAACGCCCAAAAAGGTAATTGAATTACTTAAAAACAGCTTAGACGAACTTGAAAAAAGAGACGAGAAGTTTAAAAACAAGGAGATTCCAGATGGCTTTAATAACATATTAGATGAAATATTAAAAGCAAATGATTCTTCAGAAAAAGAACTAGAAGAATACAAGGATACAGACATATTTTTAAGACAAATTTCAAAATATATAGTAAACTGGTTGGTTGCAGATTGTGTGCAAACAACTGCTGAACAATTAAAAGAAGTAATAAAAGATTCTGAAATTCGTGATATGAATATTATCGACGATAAATATGAGTATGAACGTCGTATAAAAAAAGACATTGTCAAGTTATCACCGAAAACAGCTTTTGCTGACAAACTACTACAATATCGTCTAAAGAAAGTAGTATTGAATTCAAGAAATGTTCAACGTATGGATAACCGAGGTAGTTTCATTATAAGGAAACTCGTATTAGCATATATAACTTCGCCCCAGCAAATGCCTGACAAAACCATATTTTCTTTGTTTCGGGAATATGTAAAGAACTTTTACAATGAACACATGAGTGAAATTGAAAAAGAATGTAATAGATATTTATTTAAAGATGCTGCTGATGCACGGAATGCCCTAGACTACTGTTTGAACGACGAAAAGAGTACAGAGATTATCTTTTCCAAGGAGCACAAAGTGTCTCTTGATAAAACCAAGTTTAAACTGTCTTTACTTCGGGTTATAGCTGACTATATTGCTGGAATGACTGATTCTTATGCTGAAAAAGAATACAGAAAACTCTACGCGATTGATCACGATATTGAGGCATAATTGCTGTAAACAAGGAATTTTATCAGAGGGACTACCGAGGACAACACTCTTCAAGAGTCAAGTTCTTCTTAAAATCAGTCTTTTGATTAAAAGAAAAACTTCCTAGAACCATGCCTCTAGGAAGTTTTTCTTTTTTTATGCTATGTAAAACTTCTTAGAACCCGTAAAATAAGCATAGAAAAAAACTTCCTAGAACCCGGCAATAAAAGGAGCATTCGACTATGTTTAACGAGTGGTTACCGACAACAAGAAGGAAAAAACATTAAAACGATTCAGTCCTACAATCGTAAGCGGTTAATAATCGGGTGCATTGAAGTAAAAACCCCAGTACGATACCATATAATCGTACTGGGGTTAAATTTCATGTTCGTTAATTTGTCTTGTGGCAATAAGCCGGCAATTTATCAGACCATGGCATAAAGTCCTCTAGCAGTTCAGGGTTGGCCTTGAAGTCTAGCTCTGGAAGCTTGCTGAAGATATGTACCAGATACATGTACACATTAAGATTATTTCTCTTTGCTGTTTCCACAATACTGTAAACGACAGCACTGGCATTAGCTCCTTTTTTCGTGTCTGAAAAGCCAAGCCTTGCGGCCAATCACAAAGGGCTGAATGGCATTTTCGGCACGAAATTTTCATATAAGTTAATCTTCATTTTTAGAATACGCGATTATAGTGTTATGGTTTGCGATGGATGGCATTGGAAATGTAAGATAAGTCAATCAAACAATACTATTAAAAAAGTGGTTGGTTCTGTTGAACCGCCACCAAATGGAGATGCTGATATTAAAGAATTGCTGATTGAAATGGAAGCAGAGATAAATGACAAATATGGTCACGAGATTTATCGTTGTGCTAAATGTGGAGAGTTTTACGAAAGGTTTTATCTAAGGTTGAACTTTAGCGAAGGGAGCTATGAAGTAGCTTATAAAAAAATGTTCAACAGCCTTCCAGATATTGAATCATTAAAGATAAAAGGCATTGTTTTCGGTATGTCGCACAAACACTGCCGACTGATTGTCAGTACAAGTCAGACGTTTTTAAATGGCAAGGGGCTCCGCCCGCATCTTCGAGGCCCATTAACAGATGTTAGTCTTGAATGGGTAGGTCATTTAGGTGGTGAGTAGCTTTGTGTTTTGTGGCTCACAATCTCCAAAAAGGTGGCTCATTTTTTCCAGAGAAGTGGCTCTCTCACCACCAAAATAACGGTGCTCTGGAACCGTAATATGCAAGAAAGTATGAAAAGATTCGATAAAAGGTTAAGATGATCTATGTACTCGTTTTAAAAATTTTATGAATTGAATAATCGTATATGAGTGTTATAATCAGTGTAAACCTTAGCTCTTAAATGTCTTTAGATTGATTAAGGCAAAAATTTATCTATCTTGATAAATACCGATGTAAAGTAGAAGTGGATAAAAGGGAGACGAATAATAATGGTAGAAAAGTTTACTACTCAAAAAATAAATGAAGTGAAAAAATTAAATGTTGATAAAAAGATAAAAAATAAAGAACACAAAGAAGTTGTTGATTCATATTGCATAAATGAAAAATATGCTATAAAAAACCTAGAATGTTTTTTATATAGTTTTTATAGCCTTGTAGAAGAACATAAGTATGCTGAATACTGTGAAAAAGCAATTGCTATTATAAAAGAACTAGACTGTTTATATAACAAAGAAGATTTTTCATCTTATGAAATAGATAAAAAAAAGAACTTGCAAATTAAAGAACTATTTTTTATTAACGTTTTAGATAAGGATGAATTTGACCATTGGTTGAGAAAAATTATCTTAAAATATAATCTAGCAGAAAAAAACGAAGAATTTGATATAGTATTAAAGGATTGTGATTACGTATTACAAAGGTTTGAGCCTCTTGCTAATAAAGATAAATCAAGTATTTTACAATATAAAGGTAAAATATTAAATAAAAAAGGCTCTTATAAACAAGCCCTAGATAATCTTAATAGTGCTTTAAAATTATTTCCTAATAAAAACGTAGAAGTTGATATTGCAAATGCTTTATATAGTATTTCAATAGAAAAAGTTAAAACAGGTGACCTAGAAGAAGCTTTTGAATATAGCTTGAATGTGTTGGAGTTAGATGGTTTTTACAACTGGACTGTTTTTCATGAACAGTGCAATAACGTAAAAAATATAATTTCTCTGCTTTATGAAAAATATGCTGATAGTAAACAAATATTTCAAATGCAAAGAATTTTTTTAAAACTAGTTGAGTTTCTTGAAAAAAATCATACGAATCCTACGCAAATAAAAAAACAATTTAATATATGCTTTGAAGATAAACATAAACCACCTTTTCTTAAAGGTAATTCTGTTAAAGAAATTTTTTTGTATGACATGAAAATAAAAGAGCTAATAAATATTTACGTTAAGCTTAATATGGAAGAAAAAATCAAGGAGATTTTTAAAGAAATTTCTTCTTCTAAATTGGAAAAAACTATACCAACATATTATTATTTTGAGTGCTTAGATACGGCTATAGAAATTGATCCAGTTAACTATACTTACTATATAAGCTTAAAAGTAAAAAGCTATCAAGAAAAAATATTTAATTGTTATGAAGAAATAATACGCAAATTCAATATATATAACGATGAAATTTTAGATAAATATAATGAAGAAGTTTTAATGAGGGAGAAAGAGTTGCAGTCGAAAAGGCAACTTACGAATTTAATAGACATATGGCTATTAATGAAGGTGAACTTTCTTACGAAGACGGTAATGATACTTACTTAGACTTAGGATATGCTAATGGTTATACAATGATGAAAGAAGAGTTGGAACAACAACAAATAAAAGGGATAGAAAGTGTTATACAAGCATATGAAAATATCATATCTATGATAAGTAAAGATAGTAGTTTTGGAACCGAAAAAGATTTAAAGAATTATATAGATAACTTGATAGATTTATACACCAAGTATATTAATCATGTCATCGAGGAAGATAGTATACAAAATCATGAAAATGCAATTTCTTATTGTGAAAAAGCAATAGAATTAGATAAGAACAGGCAAGATCGGTTTTTTGAAAATTCAAAAGAAAAGCTGCTCAATAGAATGTTAAAGGTGTTTACACATTCTGATGATATTGATTTTTTCAAAGATTTCTATGAAATTAACGATATTGAAGTTATTATAGATCGTCTAATTAGGTTAAATCCTCAAAAGCAATATTATCACATAGTAAAAGGAGATATTTATAAATTTAAGATTGATGAATTTATTGAAAAATATTTAGGACATAGCAATGGCTATAATTATAGAAGTGTTGCGGGTTCAGGTTATATAGAAATAGATGAAAAATTTTCAATGAGTAGAATACCTAAAAAGATGATAGAAATGGCTCTAGATAGCTATAATACTGCTATTTCAATTGATAGTTGTGATTTTACTGCAAACAAAAAGAAGTTAACGTTTTTAGTTAATTTAGGTATGCATCAAGAAGCTCTGGAACAATGTATCGTTACTTTGAGATTATGTAAAAAATTTAAAGAACTTACTATCAATAATCACGATACCAACTGTGACTTAACAAATGAACTTAATAAACTATCAACACTTGAACGACATCTTCTTTATAAAATATCCGATTTCTACAGTAAAAATTTACCACTAGAATAAAATACGCTAGAAAAAAAGTTGACCACCCTGACCATAAAACTTGCAAGCTGGAGTTGTCAAGACACAAGTAAAGGCAAGTAGAAAAGGATGATCAAGGTAGACACATATAAGCATATCAAAGATCTTCACATTAAAGAACGAAGTCAATTCGGTTTAGCAACAGCAAAGCTTTTTACGTCTGGTTTTACCCACATCAGAGGCAAGAAGAATTTTTGCGCGGCCTGGTAAAGTCTTTTCAGGAAGACTTTACCATCGAGGGTCCGACCCCGCGACAATTCAGAAACAATTATGAATATTTAGAAATTTTAACACAAAAGAAGTAGGAAAGGTATCTACCGGGAAATAAAGCCCAGTAGGTACCTTTTTATTGAGGCTAGGTTTGAGTCACCATCTATAATCCCCAATAAAATCTCATGAGATCATTTCAAAGGGAAAGGGCAGTCAGGTGTTGAAAAAGAATCTAAAAGCTTCAAAAGATAGAGGTGCTTTCCTATGAAAAAACTCCTCCACGTAATCCATAACCCCGAAAAAGATCGTTGGCAGAACCGCAATCAAGAAGCTTTTGAAGAGCTTTTCGGTGCTGGTAGTGGTCGTTATCCTGAGCGAGCCAAGAGCGCTTTCACATTACGAGCGCCTGAATTTAGCGGTGGCAGTGGCGTCCCTTTTGCAGCTTATATTCACCCGAACAATCCTGATACGGGCGCTTACGGCGGTATGAGTTTTGTTCTTTTTCCCATACCGGACGGACCGGCGCTACTCGCTATGGTTGTCGGAACGCAAGGGCTAAGTCCTGATGAAGAAGTCTTAGGTCGACCGGGCCACAGTCGTAAAGTAAAAGCGATATGTGCCTGGCTCAATAAAAAGTATGGACAAGGCAAAATGGTAGCATGGGCCAAAGAAGATCCGGTACGAACCGATCTAGATATCCCCAATCATATTAAGCAAAGTTTTCATCTTTATCACGATGCTTTTAAGCGCTATGGTAAAGTGATTTATGGCTTTTTTGCACCTCAAGAAGATCAAAAGATGACAGAAGAAGCACTCAAAGCTTTTCTCGATCTATTATTAGAAGAGCGAGGGCAAGGTCTTCTTAAAGGAAGCCAAAAAGATGGAGAGACGATTCGGGAAGCGTACTTTTCTCACCTTATGGCGCCTGTGAATGAAAACGAAGTTCTCGATTTGTTACGAAAAAAACGCTTTGTTATCTTACAAGGTCCACCGGGCACAGGTAAAACGCGGATGGCTCGAAACATTGTAGAAAGATTTTATGATCATCACGGTACAACTGTTCAATTTCACCCCAACACGACCTATGAAAACGTTATCGGCGGTCTGGCTCCTCTACAATCTGATGAAGGATTGGGCTTTCGCTTTGCACCGCAGAAAGGTTTTTTAATGAAAGCAGCTGAAATAGCGGCTCAAGACCCAACAAGGTCTTATCTTTTACATATTGATGAAATCAATCGCGCTGATCTTTCCAAAGTGCTTGGTGAAGCTTTGTATCTTTTAGAAGCGCAGGAAGTTAGGTCAAGGCAGTTAGAACTTCCTTATGATTTCGGATCGCCTTTTGGGAATCGCTTAACTCTACCTCAGAATCTACATATTATCGGTACGATGAACAGTGCCGATCGAAGCATTGCTATTGTTGATATTGCCGTTCGTCGTCGTTTTGCTTTTGTAAAAATGTGGCCCCAAATGGCTGTTGTCCAAAAGTACGGTTGTCCTTTAATGATACAAGCTTACCGTGAATTGTTGTCACTTTTTATTGAACAAGCCAGTGATGATGCGTTGGAATTGCTACCGGGGCATTCTTATTTTCTAGAATCGAATGAAGAGGTAGCTGCAAAAGCTCTTCAAGTTACACTTGTACCGCTACTCGAAGAATATATTGCCCAGGGCTATGTAGCAGGCTTTGCTGATTCCGTTCGTGCTTACATCCAGTGGGTGAACAGTCTCCGATGACAAGAAAAAAAGGCCTTTCAGAGGCAAATTGTTTTGAAGCTATTAATTCTTCGACTTTTTCAGTACCTGCAACCTTTTTGATTCGTGGTGACTCTGTTCGAGATCCACAGTCTCAAGGGGCTCGATTGGCCCATCATTTTCTAGAGCAAAATCGCGGAATTCTCTCGAATTTTGCTGTGCAAAGTGATATCCATTATGATGGACGCGCTGTACAACTGCGCTTTCAGACAGGTACGCAGATCGGGGCTTTTCCATTGTTATCGCCAACGACGAGCAAACCTGATTATGGCCTTGTCATCAAACCTCGTTTTGGTTGGAGTGGCATCGGTCCTTTGCTCGCTCAGATGGGTTGGCGTGTCTTACCGTCTCCGCTAAAGCTTCCTTTGTTACGTCAATCGGAACGAAAAGTACCGCCTTGGGTTTTATCATCGGTTATTTTACATCGCATTAAGGCTCTTTTAGGTCAAGTTGATCGGACTTTTGATTATGTAGAAAGATGTACCGGCTCCTAAAGGAACGGTGCAGTGGTCTCGCTATGTTACATCGAAGATGACCAAGGGGCAGTTCTTGCAAGTGCCTTGTCGCTATCCGGAGTTGCAAGAAGATCGAGAATTGAAGTCCATGATTCATTATACTTTGCGCAGGCAGCTTGCTTCACTGGAAAGCCAGCGTTCCATGGGCTTAGTTGTTCTGCAGTTGATAGATTTATGTCAGGGTCTTATCGAAAAGGTGCGAACGGTGCCACCACTGCCAGCGTCTTCTTTGAAAGTGCAAGAATGGTACGGCAATGCTATGAAGCCGGAGCTTTTTCGGGATGGTTTGCAAGCGATGGAGTGGACTGTTGAAGAACGAGGTTTGGCGGGATTGGGCGATTTGCAAGGAATACCTTGGATGATGGCCATGGAAAACTTTTTCGAAGCCTGGGTGGAAACGGTGATGACGAAAGTGGCTCGCTCTATGGGCGGTCAGCTACGAGTCGGTCGGAAGAGAGAATCTCTGGTGCCGTTACATTGGGATCCGCCGTATCAGGGCTCCCAACGTTTTTTATTGCCTGATCTGGTTCTGGAAAGAGAAGATCGAACGATTATCGTAGATGCCAAGTATAAGCGCCATTGGGAAGAACTAAGTCATCAAAAGTGGAGCCACCTAGGAGATGGTATGCGAGAAAGCCATCGCCATGATCTATTGCAAATCTTAGCGTATGCTTCGATTTCTCCTAACAAAAATACGACTTGTTGTCTCGCCTATCCATGCCAGGAGGAGACTTATCGATCGCTGAAGCAGCGAGGTCGGTTGTTCCATAAAGCGAGAGTGGCCCATGGAGATAGGGCTGTTGATCTTGCCTTGGTGGCGTTGCCTTTGTCGGCGCAGTCTTTTGAATCCGTGGTGCAAGATTTGACGGGGTTGTTGAGGGATTCTTAATCTAATGATTTCAGAGGTACCTAAACAACCTAGAAGGGGAACAACTGGAGGAGATAGCCATGGAGAACCCGGCCATAAAAAAAGCCCTCACCATAGAACAAGCCTTCATGAAAAGCAAAATCGAACGCCGAATCTACGAACTAAGAGAAAAAGCAGTGCGCGACGAAATATCCGCTTTAGCCGGAGCTAAAGAAGAAGGTCTTCAACAAGGTCACCAAAAAGCAGTACGGGAAAATACCATAGCCGCCCTTAGAGCTGGTCTCGATGTTAACCTCGTAGCTCAGATCACGGGATTAGATATAGAAGAAGTGCAAAAACTAAAAGAAGATTTGAACAAACAAAGCATAACAACAAAAACGTAAGTGTAAAAGAATCCCCACCCTGTTTTCAAGGTGGGGATTCTTTATGCTTACGTATCAAAGCAAGAGCAAGCAACAAAGAAAAATAAACCGAGGAGCCCGTTCTGAAGAATTTGTATGGTTCTTATACAAAATTCGACAAGGTTTTTGCCATGTCAGTTGTGGTGTGGTGTGCAACTCCCATCCCATAATCAGCGTGCTTTATCTACTGATTTCTACTGACCGACTTCCCTTTGTTCCTTGCTCGGTGGTGCTGGTGGCGGTACATTCCTTTTGTATTGTGTAGCCTCTTCCACTGAACCATATAGTATTTTGCGGATGGTTTGCCGGGAAAGCCCTGTTTCCCTAGAAATATATCGAATTGACTTGCGTTCCTTAATGTGAAGATCTTTGATATACTTATATGTGTCCACCTTGATCATCCTTTTCTACCTGCCTTTGCTGTTGTCTCGTCAACTCCAGCTTAGCAGGTTTGATGGTCAGGGTGGTCAACTTTTTTTTCTAGCGTTTTTTATTCTAGTGGTCAATTTTTATTATAGCGATTGCATCAGATGATGTGGAGTCGAATGAACCTTTTTTTAACCCCAAAGACTCTGTGGAAAAAAATGCAAGAAGATTTATTGATGATTTTTTCCTTATTCAATCATCAATACCACTGATCTTTTTATGAGGATGCTTGTAAAAAAATAAACAAAAAGCATTTTCTGGGAATAAAACCCATGAATATGCTTTTTGACTTTAAATACACTGCACAAAACATCGAGTGCCTACAAAAAAACCATCCTGGTAGCCTCGCAATAAAAGACTAACAGCAACAACAGAGCTGACCTGCTACGAAAATGACTGGAATCGAAGAAGATAGATTGTCTAAATTACCATTATATAGAAACAAAAAATTAATTGTGATATAATTAATTACAAAAACACAAGCCTATCCCCATCCCACCATATGGAAATTACAAACAATTCTATAACAATAAAGTTAGAAGAAACTGAAGCCATGAAACGTACAAGCAGAAAAAAGAATTCTAAAAGAAGAGGCAGATGTCAAAATGACAAAACTAAGAAGCAACCTAAAAGAAATCAAAGCAATCAACCGTACCAACGACTACGCCTTTAAAAGAATATTCGGCTCCGAAGAAGGCAAGGAAGTACTCATCAACTTTCTTAACGCAGTACTGCAACTCTCAGCGCCAAAAGAAATCAAAACTATAGAACTCCTAGACCGAGAAATCGAACCTACCTACTTATTAGACCGAGGAGCCCGTCTAGACGTATTGGCCAAAACAGCAAAAGGAATCCTAATCAACATAGAAGTACAAATAGGCAACCAATACAACATAGACAAAAGAACCCTCTACTACTGGGCTGGCCTCTACCACGGTCAACTTACCCAAGGTCAACAATTCAAGGAACTGAGAAAAACAATAACCATAAACATCATAGCCTTCGACTGGTTTACCGATGAAACCCGCTACCACCACAAATTCCACATCCAAGAAGCCGAGACAAAACAAATCCTCAATGACGACCTAGAAATTCACTTCCTTGAATTAAAAAAAGCCAAAAAACTAAAACGAAAACCCCAAAAAACCCTAGAAGCATGGCTCATGTACCTAAACAACCTAGAAGGGGAAGAACTGGAGGAGATAGCCATGGAGAATCCGGCCATAAAAAAAGCCATCACTATAGAACAAGCCTTCATGAAAAACAAAATCGAACGCCGAATCTACGAACTAAGAGAAAAAGCAGTGCGAGACGAAATATCCGCTTTAGCCGGAGCTAAAGAAGAAGGAAGAGCCGAAGGAAAAGCCGAGGGTAAAGCAGAAGGTGTCCAAGATTCAATATGCAAGTACCTAGAAGCTAGGTTTGGAAAAGCATCGCTTGAAGTGCAAAAAAAGTTGAGAACCATAGATGATCTAGAAAAACTGAACTCGATCATAAATAAAATCTATAAACAAGATACCATAGAAGAAATAAGGGATCTACTTAGCTAAAAGATATAGGAAAGGCACCTACTGCTCGCATGGTTGTTGCTCGGCCTGGATAAGCCTTCCAAGTCAGTCTCATCCAGCAGGGGTCTGGCCCCGCGACAATTCAGAAACAATTATGAATATTCAGAATTCATAATACATAAGAAGTATGAAAGGTACTTACTGGGAAATAAAGCCCAGCAGGTACCTTTTTTAGTTAAGAGGACCGCGCAAAATAACATTTGACGAGGTAAGAACAAATGCTAACAAAAAACTACGCAAAAAATTCCATTACTGCTACAATAAAAGAAAAAGCTTGTATAAAGAAAGACAATCAACCAAATAAAAAAGAAAAAACATTTCAAGAACAGGTATTCCATAAAGGTAAAATATATGATAAAATTCAAATAAATAGAAAAAAGCCGCATTCTAAACATAAAAGCCAAAGACAATCATGTTCATCATCATAACATAGAAATTCAACTTCGCAATAACTATGACATGGGGAATCGAAGCGTCTACTACAATGCCCGCATGTTTTACGTACCCGCCTGGGTACAACCGAAAATTCCACACAATGATATCGCATAGAACGTCCACGAATAAAAGCGGCACAAGCTCAAAAAAAGGCAGGTGAAAAAATGGTAAAGAAAAAAACCCTTCCCGAAGAAATGAAAGCAATCAATCGCATCAACGACTATGCCTTCAAAAGAATATTCGGCTCCGAAGAAGGCAAAGAAGTACTTATCAACTTTCTCAACGCAGTACTGCAACTTCCAGCCTCAAAAGAAATCAAAACCATAGAACTCCTAGACCGAGAAATCGACCCCACTTACTTACTAGACCGAGGAGCCCGCCTAGATGTATTAGCCAAAACAGTACAAGGAACCCTAATCAACATAGAAGTACAAATAGGCAACCAATACAATATAGACAAAAGAACTCTCTACTACTGGGCTGGCCTCTACCACGGTCAACTAACCCAAGGCCAACAATTCAAGGAACTGAAAAAAACAATAACCATAAACATAATAGCCTTTGACTGGTTTCCGGATGAAACCCGCTACCATAATAAATTCCACATCCAAGAAGTCGATACAAAACAATTACTTAACGAAGACCTAGAAATCCACTTCCTTGAACTAGACAAAGCCAAAAAACTAAAGCGAAAACCCCAAAACACCTTAGAAGCATGGCTCATGTACCTAAACAATTTAGAAGGAGAACAACTGGAGGAGATAGCCATGGAGAACCCGGCCATAAAAAAAGCCGTCACCATAGAACAAGCCTTCATGAAAAACAAAATCGAACGCCGAATCTACGAACTAAGAGAAAAAGCAGTACGCGACGAAATCTCCGCCTTAGCCGGAGCCAAAGAAGAAGGACGAGCTGAAGGAAAAGCTGAAGGAAAAGCTGAAGGAAAAGCCGAAGGAAAAGCCGAAGGAAAAGCAGAAGGCGTCCAAGATTCAATATGCAAGTACTTAGAAGCTAGGTTTGGAAAAGCATCGCTTGAAGCGCAAAAAAAGTTGAGAACCATAGATGATCTAGAAAAACTGAACTGGATCACAAATAGAATCTACAAACAAGATACGATAGAAGAAATAATGGAGCTACTTAGATAGCGGAAGAATTGAACAAACCATAATCCTGTACTTAGCAGCCAACAAGATCACCATATGTAATGTCAAAAAGCTCCTTGCCTACAACTGTGAGGCAAGGAGCTTTAGAAAAGCGTGCGTCAAGTAAAGGGCGTAAGCATGAAGCCTTAAGTAAGAAAGGAACCTACTGGAAAATAAAGCCCAGTAGGTACCTTTTTATTTAGGCTATGCTTGAGTCACCATCTATAATCCCCAATACAATCTCATGAGATCATTTCAAAGGGAAAGAGCAGTCAGGTGTTGAAAAAGAATCTATAAGCTTCAAAAGATAGAGGTGCTTTCTCATGAAAAAACTCCTCCACATAATCTATAACCCCGAAAAAGATCGTTGGCAGAACCGCAATCAAGAAGCTTTTGAAGAGCTTTAAAGTAAAAGCGATATGTACCTGGCTTAATAAAAAGCATGGACAAGGCAAAATGCTAGCATGGGCCAAAGAAGATCCGGTACGAACCGATCTAGATATCCCCAATCATATTAAGCAAAATTTTCATTCTTATCACGATGCTTTTAAGCGCTATGGTAAAGTGATTTATGGCTTTTTTGCACCTCAAGAAGATCAAAAGATGACAGAAGAAGCACTCAAAGCTTTTCTCGATCTATTATTAGAAGAGCGAGGGCAAGGCCTTCTTAAAGGAAGCCAAAAAGATGGAGAGACGATTCGGGAAGCGTACTTTTCCCATCTTATGGCGCCTGTGAATGAAAACGAAGTTCTCGATTTGTTACGAAAAAAACGCTTTGTTATTTTACAAGGTCCACCGGGCACAGGTAAAACGCGGATGGCTCGAAACATTGTAGAAAGATTTTATGATCATCACGGTACAACTGTTCAATTTCACCCCAACACGACCTATGAAAATGTCATCGGTGGCCTGGCACCTCTACAATCTGACAAAGGATTGGGCTTTCGCTTTGCACCGCAGAAAGGTTTTTTGATGAAAGCAGCTGAAATAGCGGCTCAAGACCCAACAAGGTCTTATCTTTTACATATTGATGAAATCAATCGCGCCGATCTTTCCAAAGTACTTGGTGAAGCTTTGTATCTTTTAGAAGCGCAGGAAGATAAGTCAAGGCAGTTAGAACTTCCTTATGATTTCGGATCGCCTTTTGGGAATCGCTTAACTCTACCGCAGAATCTACATATTATCGGTACGATGAACAGTGCCGACCGAAGTATTGCTATTGTTGATATTGCCGTTCGTCGCCGTTTTGCTTTTGTAAAAATGTGGCCCCAAATGGCTGTTGTCCAAAAGTACGGTTGTCCTAAAATCTGAGCGTATGCTTCGATTTCTCCTAACAAAAATACGACTTGTTGTCTCGCCTATCCATGCCAGGAGGAGACTTATCGATCACTGAAGCAGCGAGGTCGGTTATTCCATAAAGCGAGAGTGGCCCATGGAGATAGGGCTGTTGATCTTGTCTTGGTAGCGTTGCCTTTGTCGGCGCAGTCTTTTGAATCAGTGGTGCAAGATTTGACGGGGTTGTTGAGGGAGTCTTAATCTAATGATTTCAGAGGTACCTAAACAACCTAGAAGGGGAAGAATTGGAGGAGATAGCCATGGAGAACCCGGCCATAAAAAAGCCCTCACCATAGAACAAGCCTTCATGAAAAGCAAAATCGAACGCCGAATCTACGAACTAAGAGAAAAAGCAGTACGCGACGAAATATCCGCTTTAGCTGGAGCTAAAGAAGAAGGTCTTCAACAAGGTCACCAAAAAGCAGTACGGGAAAATACCATAGCCGCCCTTAGAGCTGGTCTCGATGTCAACCTCGTAGCTCAGATCACGGGATTAGATATAGAAGAAGTGCAAAAACTAAAAGAAGATTTGAACAAACAAAGCATAACAACAAAAACGTAAGCATAAAGAGTCCCCACCCTGTTTTCAAGGTGGGGATTCTTTATGCTTACGTATCAAAGCAAGAGCAAACAACAAAGAAAAATAAACCGAGGAGCCCGTTCTGAAGAATTTTTGTTAAGGATAACCCAAGTAGCCAGAACAAAGCCAGAAGAGAAGCTAACCTCACTTGAACATCTTATCAGAAGTGTACATATCCTAAAAATTAGGGGTTTGTGATAGAAGTACAAGTAGGCAACCAATACAACATAGACAAAAGAACCCTCTACTACTGATCTGGCCTCAGTTGGTACGTGAATTTAGAGAAAGAATCAAGTGAGGGTAATGATGAAAGTAAAAGAGGCGGCTCAACTTTTTCAGATGATGCGCGAGCTGGGACAGCCTGCCAAGTCAGTCTCTCCCAGCTAGAATCAGTCCGGGAGGAACTCTGGAATGAGTGAAAAAAATAGCTTGCGTGGAAAAAAGACCTACTGAGAATGGTGACTCAGTAGGTCTTTTTAAAAATGCGGACTAGTTTGGTAAAACCAACATGGGTGGCTCATGTATGGTTTTTGCTATGGAGCTTCGTCAATGGAACAGTGGGCTTTTTGCGAGGACTGGCTTACCCACTCTCCGTTGATGCCTAACATGCGAACATATGAAGCCTTGTAATCATTTCCAAAGTGTCACCAAAGTGTCACATAATCTTTACAGAACTGTCACTTTATCGTCACAACGAAATGCTATACTTTTTCTAAAGTTTGATGTAGATTGATAGAAATTCAAGGAGTGACGCTTTTATGAAAGACTTTAATATGAGAAGCTTTGTTTCGCTCACTTTGACAGTAAGCTTGATTCTTCTTGTCTTTACAGGAGTAGTACTTTATATTGCGCCTGCAGGACGTATTGCCAACTGGACGAATTGGGTTATTTTTGGTCTGTCAAAAGAAACACATCAGGCCATCCATACAACTTCTTCCTTTCTTTTTGTCTTTTTTTCAGCCTGGCACATTGTTTTAAATGGTAAAGCAATACTCTGTTATATGAAGAATAAAGCGCGTAAGACTGTTATTTTTACAAAAGAGATGGTTGCAGCGCTCGCTTTGGTTGTTTTTTTCTTTGTAAGCACACAATATAACGTTCCACCTGTAAGCATGATTATGGAAATAGGCGATTCGCTCAAAGCAAGCTGGGAAGAAAAAGCTCAAAATCCTCCTTTTAGTCAGGCTGAGTCGGTACCGTTAGAAGATTTTGCGAAGTACTTAGACTCTACAGAAAATGAAGTGGTTACGCTGCTTGAACAATCAGGAATTGTAGTGCAAGACAATGAAATGACTTTAGAGGAGATTGCTAAAGAAAATAATATGTCGCCACAACAAATATACGAACAAGTAGAAAAACAAGGTTTGCAAGTTGTCGATAAGGAATATAGATCTGGTCAGGGTTCGAAAACGATTGCACAATTGGCTGAAGAGCATGAGATCCCTGTGGAAGTGGCTTTACAGCGATTGCAAGAAAAAGGAATTCAAGCATCTGCGTCAACTCGTCTTCAGGAAATAGCATTACAACAGAATCTTACGTCTCATGATGCGATTATATTGATTACAGAACCGTAGCCGAAAGCCCACGGTTTTTCATTAAGCGGTATCTTTTCTATTTTCATGTGATTTATGGCATTTTACCAGTTCTTCATTGAGCCGCTTGTGTAGTGGCTTTCTGCCCTGAAGGAAGGTATTCCTTTATCGACGGTAGCAAAAATCACCGGATTATCAGAAGAAGAGATCTTGAAGCTACAAAACGGCAATGAATAGCATCATCAAAGCCCCTGTTGAACATTGAAAATATCGGAACTGTCATAACGTGGAGAATTCACCAGCGTAGAAACTTCTTGAACAGCCATCCTTTCCAATCATTTATAATTTGTCGCATTACTATATCATAATAAAACCCTAATGAGCCCTCAGCTTCTTAGGGATTTTCACATGGCATATTTAAGAAAATTTTTGTATGAAACAGGCTTACTTAATAGAACACTCATAAAGTCACTATAGGAAATTGGTTCAATTATATCTGCATCCTCCCATACAATCGTTTGAGCCTTATTATTATTCACAATAATTGGAAGCATTTTATTTTTTCTTATACCTTCTTTACTAACAACCTCGGTTCTTAACCAAGAATATACACCTGTAATGATAATAACAACTTTTGAGATATCTTTTAGCAAGCTCTCTAGTCCTCTAACAGTGGTAACGTACTCCCAATTTACATCTGTTACTCTATTCTTTTCAGCAAAGTCCTTAAGATGTTTCTTATCTCTTGAATTCTTTAATTCAATGTATTTACTATGAACTTTTAGATAAAAAGATGTTAATTGATCCGCTAGAACTGATCAAGGAACTTCGTCTAAAATATATCTTGGCGACGTATGGTTCTTTAACCACTCGCCCCAATCGGCCCATAATTTTTCCTCTAGTATTATTTCATCATCCAAAATGATTTCAGTATACTTGCGCTTCACTAACTTGTAATGAAATTCTCTTGCGCTCGCAACAGCCTCAAGTGAAAAACCCTTTGATAGCATACGATGGGCTGTTATCGCCTCAAATGCTACTGAAAAATCATAAATTGTTTTCTTGCCTTGTTTCGCTCCAGCAGAAATTAAAGCAGAATCCACCCATTTTTTTAGAGTCCATTTGGTAAACTTATCATTTGCGTTTTTTTTCACGAACTCTATAAATTTCTTTTCACACCACAATGTCAAATCGACCTCTATTCTAGTCTAGATTTTTTATATGTTCAAAATAACTGGACTTCCAAAAGAAGAGGTGTTAGAACTCAAAAAGTAAATCTGTTAATCGCAGATAATATCATAAGGCCTGATGAGATACTTTGAATTTTCTAAAGAGGATAAACTTGCAGATTGTCCCAGTTTTTTGTGTTACACTACAATCTAGAAGAAGACTTGCCATGGTTAGAGCCCTTTTTTAAGCTGTGGAAAAGATTTTCAGAAATATCAGGAGAGTGTTTTGCCATGTCTTCACCAAATAAAAAGAGCGATACTCCCTTTCCAGTATCTTTCTGGGTCATACCTGGTACCTTGCTTGCCGGGCAATATCCTCGGAATGAAGGGGAAGAAGATTCGAAAGAAAAACTGCGTCAATTGCTAACAATAGGTCAAGTAAATCATATTATTGATTTGACAGAGTCGGGCGAAAAAAACTACGTAAGCGTACCTCTTCAACCTTATGATGAATTGTTAAATAGGGTCAGCAAAGAACTATCTTGGTTCTGTACTGTTGAACGTATGCCGATTCAAGATAGAAATGTGCCCAGTCAAAAAGAGATGAACGCTATTTTAAATGCTATTGATGAACATAGGTCAAAAGGCAAAAGGGTGTATATTCACTGCTGGGGTGGTCATGGACGAACTGGTACTGTTATCGGTTGCTACTTGATTCGTCATAAAATGGTTGAAAAAGATGCTGTCTTTGAACGTATCATAGAGCTACGCCAGGCGATCACTGATCCGGTAAGAAGAGATTTTCCATCTCCAGAAACTGATGAACAAAGGGACTTTGTATTGAATTGGGCCTGGTAAAGTCTTTTTAGGAAGACTTTACCATCGGGGTCCGACCGTGCGATAATTCAGATACAATTATGAATATTTAGAAATCTTAACACAAAAGAAGTAGAAAAGGTATCTACCGGGAAATAAAGCCCAGTAGGTACCTTTTTATTGAGGCTAGGTTTGAGTCAGCATCAAGGTGTCACGGCAAAGCCATTACTACAATTGATAAATCTTTCTTCTTTCGATGACTTGCGCCGACCGCTGTGAACGCAAAGGGAAGCAGCCAGCAAATCAGAAAGTCAATAGAACATATTTTCTTAAAATGATTTTTTGAAACTCCGGTGAGACTCTGTGATAATCGACGATATCGACTCTAAAAGGAAGATCAGATTCTTGAAAGCCATCCCTAATATTGGCTACAAGCAATAGATCAAGCTTGTCTTTTCCTTTTAAAGCGATATCTAAATCGGAGTGCTTATGAACTTTTCCAGTAGCTCGAGAGCCAAATACTAGAACTTCAAGGTCTGAAGCATAGTTTTTGAGGATGTTTTTCACAATCTTCAGTTCTTCTTCCGTTAACTTAATCATTGCGCACCTCTAAGGACTTTAGAAGATAGAGAGCATCTTCTAAAAAAACTTTGCTCATACCGTAAATTTCATCGGCTACTTCTCGGTTATAAGTATGGGAAGTAGTGTTTCTAAGTTCATGATATTTAACCCAAATTGAAAAGTCGGAGATCAATTTTTGTTCAACGGCATGTCTGAATAATTCTTTTCTAGTAGCTCCGTCTAATAAACCTGGCATGAGATTTAATTCCAACCAACGTTTCATAAACTTCCAACAAAGTTCGTAGGTGAATTCAAAATTTTGTATAACGCCTGCTTGAATAACTTCTTTCTCATCAAGTGATATATTGTTGTTAGCGAGTCTCACCTGCGCGAAGTTTAGAGCTCGCTCCAATGATGCAACGGCTTTTCTTAGGCTACTTAAATCTAACAAATCTCTTGTCACCCCAGACTTTCAGTAACTCTAAAAGTTTTTGGTAATCTTTTCTAAGTGTAGTATACCATAATTCAAGCCTAAAAGCATAACAAGAAAAACGTAAGCATAAAGAACCCCCACCCTGTTTTGAAGGTGGGGATTCTTTATGCTTACGTACCAAAGCAAGAGCAAACAACAAAGAAAAATAAACCGAGGAGCCAAAGGCTTTTTTTCATTATTTTACCACAAGCTTTTCCCATCCTATAATGGCATCATTAACCAAAGAATTCGATAAATTTTACCATCACAGATAAAAGGTGGGGTGGTTGTGGCTAAAGTAATTAGTATGATCAACTGGAAAGGCGGTGTCGGAAAAACCACGTTGACACTGCATCTGGCGGTAGGACTGAATCAAGAATACAATAGCAAAGTGCTTCTCATTGATCTTGATCCGCAAAGCAACTTATCCTTTCTAGTCTTAGGCTATGATAAATATGGAGAATTAATCGATAAAGAGAAACATCCTTCACTGAAAAGAGTCTTTGACAGCTACCTGTACAGCGAGCAAGATCATAAGCCGATTCACATTGAAGAAGTAATTTTATCAGATGCCGTACAAAAAAATGGAAAGGGAGAAACTTACGAAGGCGTCGACCTTATTTTATCTCAGCAGGAGCTGGTTATGCTCGATCTAAACTTAGCTCGTGTTAGAAAAAAAGGAATTAACCACAAAGAAGATACGCGCTATGAACTGGAGCGCCTCAGTATTTTGCACAGATTGCTCCAGGATGCAAAAGAACGTTATGAATACATCTTTCTTGATTGCCCACCGAACTTAAACTTGGTCACACAAAACGCTTTTTACACCAGCAACTATTACGTCATTCCCGCCATTCCAGACTTTTTATCAACGACAGGGATCACACTTATTCGAACATACATGAACCGATTCAATAAAGATTTTGAAAAAATGCACGCCTACGCTGAAGTAGATGAGCCCTATCAAGAAACAAGATTTGGCGGCATTATCTTCAATAAAGTAAGAGAGCAAAAGGGAGTTATCATTACCCATCGTGAGACAATCACTGAAGTAAAAACAAAAAATAAACCACTGGACTTATTTGCATCTTATATCACCTATGGCGATGGTCTAGCTGTAGCGTCTCGAGCCAACCTTCCTGTCTATGCTTATAAGCACATACAAGATCGCGCCCGTAGTAATGCAAAAAAACAAGCAGAATATATGTTGGCGTTGGTACGTGAATTTAGAGAAAGAATCAAGTGAGGGTAATGATGAAAGCAAAAGAGGCGGCTCAACTTTTTCAGATGATGGCGCAGCTCTTACAACACTTTGGAGAAAAGCCAGCGCTAGAAGTGTTAGAGGAGCTAATTCGTTTACAAAAAAAGCAGACCACTTCCCCAAGCCTGCTACATCATGAACAAGAACAAGGCGCTTTTCAAGGTGAGAAGGCTTCAGATGCTCCAAATTCTCATCATAAAGATCAGAGCACCCTCAAAAAAGAGGTAATATCACAGCCTTCAGTCGATATAGCAGACCCCTGGATTGAGAAATTATTCACCATGACAAGAAAAGAGCTTGAAGAAATCTTAGGAAAAGAAAAAGGCGTAAAAACGAAAAAAGAGCTTCAAGAGCTAGGAAAAAAATTCGGGCTCAGCTTATCCAGCGGAGCCCGAAAGGATGTCATGATTTATGATATTATCAAATATTTAGAGCGGATTCGTTTTACTCATCACCCTTAATTAACTCAGTACTACCTTTAAGACAGAACAAAGAAAACACCCCAAAGACAAAGCAATTATAATGGATCTACAGGCTGAAGATAGTCAAGGAAATCGTTATGACGTAGAAATTCAGCTAAAAAATCGCTATGATATGGGTCAAGAGAAAAAGCGATCGCAGTATTACGTGGATGTTGTTTTTGTTAGCAAAAGAAAACGATGCCATAGCCAGGGAGGTAGAAGAAATGGGTCTGCATGATCCTACGTTAGAAAAAGCAATCCGTGATCTCGAAAGAATTAGTAGCGATCCGAAGGTTATTGCGGAATATGAAGCCCGTCTCAAATATGAGTATGATCAAGCTAAAAAAATCTAGGGCAATGCTCTTTGGGTAAAAACTTCATAATAACAGGCATATGCTGGCTTATAATAGCGTAATTATCGGTTATTATTTTCCTAACTTTCCACAAACATTTATAATGGTCATCATTACAGAATTGTGTATCACAATCGCAGGATTCTGCATTATAATCTTCCGTATCATCTGTTCGCCAAACTTCACAGCCCTGGAAGGGGTTGGCTGTTCCAATATACAAGTCATTACGTCGGTCTACGTAAAGTATCCTTCCGCCATAATTGTTGGGATTGTTAAGCCCGTCGAGGAATACTGGACTGAAATGAATGCCATCTCCCGATACATACAAATCAAAACCGATGGGATATCTGGCGGCCCTTAGAATCGCTACAACATTTTTATATATTTGTATTAATATATTTGTTACGACAGGACCTATTAATTGCTCTAAAGCGAGTCTGTTGGCCAAAAGAGTGGTCAGAATGACTTCCATATTGCTGGAATCATCAAAAGTGCTTATGAACAGTTTGCCATCGTATTCCTGTATCTGCCAGGCGTAAACATTAAATGGATTATTAAATCCTGAGCCCAGGCCTGAAGCGCTTTTCTGAGTTTCTGATGGTGCTGTTACTGGGAAAAGGGGATTTCCACCTACTACCAGCTTCCATTTATCATTCTTATTTATTCTTATGAGATCAAAGCCTCTGGGAAAAGCCCAGGCCAATGGTAATTCCTTGGTAGCGCTTACATAGAGGTGATTTTTAAAGACACCCATGGCGAGCGTATACCTGTTATCAGGATCTCCAAATCCTCTATCAGCGATAAGTGTCCAGTCGTTAAGCCTTGGCTCCGGCCCGTTCGTTCGCCAGACTTCAACGCCTTCTGGGCTGATTACGCCTACATATATCCTGTTGTTGAATACCTCCATGTTGCTTATGGGGTTTGTTGGATTGCGGGTAGGATCAAAGCCTGGTACAGTTGTATCTATAACACTTTCCCAGGGAATGAATTCTGGATCTTCGCTTCTATATAGTAGAGGTGGATTTTGGCCCCCTTCTTCTATGGTGGACATATATATTTTGCCCTTCTGTATTACCATTGCTCTTGAGGAGGTTCCCTGCAGGACATTGTCCGGTAAAATAAACCAGTTTACACCGTTTGTGGATTTTAATACTTGCACGCTTGGGCCAATGGTAGCTGCATAAAGGCTAGACCCGCCTCTGAAAGGTCTATGCCTGATCATAAACCGGAAGCCAATAATACCTGAACCTTCTGGCGCTTTATAAACTCTTTGCCATGGTAGGGAGCCATCCTTTTTGTATCGCCAGATTTCAGCGCGATTGTCTATGGGGCCGGGGTCTATGAGGGCAGGAAGCTGAGCCCCGGGCGTAATAGAATTAATGATATTTACGAGTATATTTCTGCCGGTACCTACATAGATGTAGTCTCCCAACTCACTCATAGACCAGGCATAGTTGTTTTGCCTTGCATTGTTGAGATTTGTCATGTCAAATCCATTTACCGGCGTTAAGTTTCGAAAACATATTTTTTTCCTACTTATCAAATCAAGTTTCTCCTTTCCATTAATATAGTGAGTACCGCTGTTGACTCTTCCAATTTATGGTACTTAATATATTGATATTCGGTCATCCCCCATAAGGTGAAAACGGCTCACCCTCGTTGTCGGAAATCAAATTTTCCGACAACGAGGGTGAGCCGTTCGTTGTTTGTTATACTTGCTCAGCTTGTCAAAAAGCTTTAATTATAGATAGGATTTGATAGTACGAAGCATGGCGGGATCTAATTTTTTATTTTTGAATTTTGATAGATCTGGGTAACTGCTAACTTCTATTAATAATATTTGTCCTGACCTATTGATGGCTAAATCAAGTCCCCATAGGTGTTTATGGGGAAAATGTTTATCCAATTGCTGAACAATTTGTAATGCAGTGTGCTGTAATTCCGTAATGATATTTTCTGATGTAAGTTCCCTTAAATGATTTTGAAGACTCGCTTCAAGAGGAATAATCGAACCTCCAGCAGATGTATTGCTTAAAAAGGAGGTTTTGCTAGTAAGCTGGCCAAACCATCCTGTTAGTTTCCAATTGGAATCTTTTTTCTGAAGGATGACCCTTATATCAAAAAAACGGTTATTAATTTTCAATCGATCAATATATTCTTGAATTAGATAAGGTTTACCATTTATCTTTTTTTCTAAAAAGTTTAACAAATCTTCGGCTTTGTCCAGTATAAATCTTTTTGATTTTGTATCGATAATGAAGTGCCTATATCCTACCTTTACTTTAATGATTCCTGTTCCACTTGTTCCTTGCACAGGTTTTAGTATAGCTACACCATAATCTTTTAGATATCTACAGCAAGCGTTTATAGAATAAGGCACTGTTTCAGGCAGGTGTTTTATGATATCTTTATTTTCCTTTAGGATGGAAAACATATATGATTTGTCTGATAACAATTCGAACCACCCCCTAATCCTTTTATGGCTTGACGTCAGTCGCTTTCCGCCTCTTAAAATTATATTCACCACAGACGGGATGTGTGGAATAGTTATGCAGTGAAAAAAAGAAAAGGTATGGTAGGTTGATGTTATGGAGACCACTTGGATTATTATGAAAAATCAAAATCAACGATAATGATAGAAAAAAAAAGCTACGTCCTGTAAAATAGAACGCAAGAAAAGATCATGAAGCAGTGAATATCTATGTAGATAAAGAATAGCTACTGCTTTGATCTTTCTTAAAAAAAGATGGTTACTAATACAGTCATCAATGTGCTAGTGGTAGCTAGAGCAAGCAAGGAGGGAGTGTATCCTAGATGAAAAGAATCATTGCTGTAATGGTTGTAATGATGTCTATACTAATGGCGGCCCTTACGATTGTTACAATCCAGAAAGGCACTGTAGAAAATGCCTACGCATCAACTTTCAAGGAAGACGGCACGAAATGGCGCATCGGTTATTGTGAAAGTGAAGATTTTATCACTTTTACCGAAACGCTCATAGGCATTGTACATGGTCTTGAAGAACTTGGATGGATTCGTAACCTCGACGGCTTCGATATTGTTGCGTATACTCGCGATAGCAAAGCTATATGGAATTATTTAGCGAACAGGGATATAGGCCCTTACATAGAGTTTGTCGACGATGGTTTTTATAACTTAAGAGATGAAGGCGTCACACCCGAAGACATCGTCGATAGATTACAAAGAAATAAAGACATCGATCTTATGCTCGTCATGGGAACTCAAGCAGGCATTTCTTTAAGTACTGATGACCATGATACCAATATTTTTGTTTTTGCTGCTTCTAATGCAGTTCGCTCTGGGATCATTGATTCTGTTGAAGATTCGGGGAAAGACCATGTTTGGGCTCACATGGACGAACAGCGTTTTGAACGACAAATTAAAGCATTTCATGACATTGTACAGTTTGAAAAAATAGGTATGGTTTATGAAGACTCTGACATTGCTAGAGTTTATTCAGCCGTCAATGAAGTTGAGAAGCTTGCCAAAGACAAAGGCTTTGAAATCGTCCGTTATCATGTTGACGAGCCTCTACGGTCTGAGGAGTATTCTCGCTATTATCAAGAAGTTCAAGAGGCTTACAATCAATTGGCGCAAGAAGTTGATGCTGTTTTCGTCACCATTGCTTCACTAGAGAGTGATAAATTACCAACATTGTTTACGCCTTTTTATGAAAAAAAAATACCTGTATTTTCCCAGCTGGGCAATATTGAAGTAGAACATGGCGCTCTTATGACCATTTCAGTGATGGATGAAGTCAACCTTGGTCGCTTCGGTGCCGATACCATCGGGAAATACTTAGAAGGAACGAAGCCTCGTGATCTGGAACAATCTTTTCAAGTTGCGCCAAAAATCATACTGAACGCAGAAGTTGCACAAAAGATAGATTTTATGATCCCTTTTGAATTAATTATTGTAATCGACGAAGTCTATGAAAATATTGCCAAGTGAGCTTGCAATCAATCGCTATTATTGAAGGGATTTGAATAAATGCTAGAACAGGGAAGAGTTTTGAATCAGCAAGATCAACAATGGTATCCTTATATAATTCGCCTACTCGCCAAGGATGATCTGCCTCAAATTCTGGGCTTACAGGATTTTATCCTTTCTTTTCTTGACAATAAAAGTTACTTTGTTCCTTTATCTCGAGAGGAACATATCGATATCATCATTGGCAACGGAGAATCCATTGGCTTGTTCATTGGGGACAAGCTCTATGCTGTTTGCTCTATACTTTTTCCTGGACTTAGAGAAGTTAACATGGCTCGAGAACTGGACTTTAACGATGAAGAATTGTTACAAGTTGCTCAACTTGAGCTTTCCATGGTTCATCCAGATCTAAGGGGTAATAACTTGCAGAGTAGACTCGCTCAAATGCTGGCCCAAAGGGCAGAGAATGCGATGCAATACAAGCATTTATTTACAAGCATATCACCTTATAACTACCCCAGTCTTAAAACGGCTACGTCGATTGGCTTGAAAATTGTAAAATTATGCAAGATGTACTGCCAATGGGATCGATATGTTATGTATAAAGACTTAGAGAATCACTGGGAAATAGATCGAGACACCATTCTTCAAGTACCTATGGATTGCTTAGAAAAACAACAAGCCTTATTAGAAGATAGATTTTTTGGATTTACGCAATATAAAGATGACGAAGGTGTAAAGTTGATTTTTGCTAGGAAAGGAAAGGAATGGTGATAAGTTGAGTGGCAATTGGAATAACAAAACAGATATTGTTCGTGAATCGACTGAATCAACCGAACCGACGGAATCATCGGAGCCAAAAAGAACCAGAAAAGCACGTTATAAAATATTAGCGCTGGCCTTACTCTTGTTAATGGCTGTTATGGCCTTTGGTGGTTCCTTAAACTACATGACTTTTGCTGATAACTATAATAAATCGTTAGCAAATACCTATGCTGTTGCGGGAAACGAACTCGTTCGAAAAATCGAATATGCACTACAATATGGCAAACCGATTGATAACTTTTATGGCATGCATGAAACGTTAGCTGAGCTGAAAGTAGTCATCCCAGAAGTTGAGAAGGTAAAAGTTGTATCAACAGAAGGCGAGGTTTTATATGATTTATTCGGGTTTGTTCGCGATCAAAGGTTGCCTGATGAACTGCAAAAGGTTGTAGTTTTTCAAGAAGGAGCCCTTAATGATAAGACGAGTTATCGTTTTTATGACGATAGTGGATACATATTCTTAAAAATTACAGACGATAAAATGGAACATATTGCAAGTCTCGCAATGGTTCTTCCTGACAACATCTTCTTGCAATTTAATAGTCACTACACAAAACAATTGGGTACCTATCTACTAGGGTTTGCAGCCATTGCTTTATTAGTCTTATTCATCATACTTTTTAAAACCAATCTATTGTCGATAGACAATCGTTTCAACAAAAAAAGATTCTTACTTGTATTTATTGTTGTCTTAGGTTCAGTTCAACTCTTCTATAGCGCTGTTAACTATTCAGTTTTTAAAAACGCTTACATAGATATGGCTTATAAAAGTAAAGACTTTGTCGAAGAAACAATTGCAAATAATATAAATAGCGTTTACGACAAAGGAATAAGCTTACAAAATGTAAGCGGTCTCGATCACTATATAACAGCCATAGAATCAAGCTTACCACAAATTAAAGAAATCACCTTTGTCGAATCAAAGGATGCTATCGATAGGGAAGGTCTAACAATCGTCAGATCCAAAGACTCTCTGCAAAGTAGCACAATCTCTGCAACCATATCCAATGTCTATATTGACCAAGAAATGTATAAGATTCTCTTAGATATGGTTACGGTACTGATTGTTTCTATTTTCTTTATGGTCGAGTTAATCTTGTTTGCCGTTCTCATACTTGTCCGCCAAGATCAAGAAAAGAAAAAAATAAATAATAAGATGGATGTTAATACGAGTCATGGTCTCGTTAGAACATTAACCTTTCTAGTGAACATACCGATCTTTATGTCCATTACTTTTATCCCGATTGTAATGCAAAATTTATATGAACCGATTCTAGGATTGTCGAAAGATGTGGTTCTAGGCTTACCACTATCGGCGGAAATGCTAGGAGGCATTCTAGCTATCATCCTTGCTGGTTCTTTGGTTGATAAAAAAGGGTGGAGGGCTGTTTTTTACGTAGGTATCTTATTCTTGGCACTTGGAAACTTTGCATCTGGATTTAGTATGACAGCAATTGCCTTTGTTCTTTCTAGAGCCGTCGTTGGTTTTGGTGTAGGTCTTATTCTCATGTCTTTACGTAGCTTGGTCGTCTCGTTACCCGAAAGAAATAGTGCCATTGCTGAGTTTGCATCCGGTGCGATTGCTGGATTGAACTGCGGTGCTGTTATCGGTGGTATGATGTCTGATCGAATTGGTTACGATGCAGTTTTTTTCATAGCTGCTATAACGGTTGTACTTTCTGTTTTGTATACAAATAGACTTATGGGTGGCTTTGAAATAGAGGAACGAAAAACGAGTGATGCTACTGCATTACATAAATTCATTAACTTTATATATGACAAAAAGACAATTGTCTTCCTCTTGCTCGTTTTTATCCCTTTTTTCATTGGAGGGGCTTTTCTCGACTATTACTTCCCTCTATTTGCATCGAACAACGGTCTTTCCCAAAGTGATATAAGTCGAGCTTTCTTATTAAATGGTCTCTGTATTATTTACCTTGGTCCTTTACTGACTCGCTATGCAAGTAACCGGCTCGGTACCATAAATGGTATGCTCTTTTCTTTGTTCATTATCGTTTGTGCTCTTGCTGTTTTTATGCTTTTCGGCACTCTCGCTGCTGCTTTGGTAACGATTGTTCTACTCGGCATGGCCGAAAGCTTTGGCGTTTCGATGCAAACGAACTATTTTTTGAACTTAAAAGGAGTCCGAGACTTAGAGATAAGCAAAGGAATTGCTTATTTCAGTATCATGGTTAACTTAGGAAGAATGGCTGGCCCTATCATCTTTGGTGTGGCGTTGTCTTTCGGTATGAAAATGGGCGTGGGTCTGATTGCCCTGGCTTTACTTCTTTTACTAATGGGATTTGTAGTGCTTTCTAAGGTTAGACCCGAGTATATCAATGAGAGCAAGATAGGTTAAGAGGAAAAAAACTACGACAATGGATTCGCGAAGAAGGGCGCGGATCGAGCTGGAAAAGCCGATTCAGTAGTAAATGGGAAGCTACGAGGGAGAGCAGAAGGTAGACGCAGAGGAGTTCCTCTGTGCCCCTTGTGCTCTCCCTGCGTTCTTAGCGAATAAAGTTCGTTAGAGTCTTCTTGACCTTTTCAGGTCTTTCTACAACGCCTTCGCCTTTTTCAATTAACTGTAGCAACCAGGCCATATTTTCTCCTAGAAGACGCAGGATTTGTAGGCCTTCTTCATCTTGCAATACTTCGCCAGGCTTCATGCCGTGAATAACATTCCAATAGTTCGATGTGGCCATGACCATTTCAGAATAGGTGATGTAATTGTTCAGTTGTTCAAAAGTCGTAACGCCACCGGAACGTCTTACAGCGACGACAGAAGCAGCGACTTTGTGTCGAAGCATCGATTCATTGACAGAGGCAACAAAGCAAGCCCTGTCCAAAAAGGCCTTCATCGTTGCACCGATAGAAGAAAAATGAACGGGTGAACCAAAGATAATACCGTCGGCTTCTTTCATTTTCCCGATCCATTCGTTTACTTCGTCACCTGGGGTTACACATTTTTCATCTCTATTTCTGGCGCAACCATGACAAGCGAGGCAACCTTGAAGCGTTTTGTTGCCTACATGGACAATCTCAACGTCAATGCCTTTTTTCTCTAGTACTTCGGCGACGATTTTGATGGCGTGGTATGTGTTTCCTTCTTTTCTGGGACTGCCGTTAAAAGCTACTACCTTCATCGTTCCAAGCTTCCTTTCTTTCTAGGACTTTCTTTTTGAATATTCGCTTATTCTTGAAGTTTTCCCTTTTTATCCATACGATTGCATGGTCCGGTAAAGTCTGCTTAGGTAGAATTTACCTTTAAGAGTGTGACCGTGCGCCACGCAAAGGGCGCAAGCATGGGGTACATTGTGGCGATTATCGATTTGTTCAGGGTATAATAGCATTATGAAAAAGATAGGATTACCAATGCTGCTATGCTTGATTGCTGTAGCTTTTTTCTTTTTAAATAATCATAGCGAGTCTAAGAAAACGATTGAGGAAATAGAGAAGATAATCATAGAGATAGAAACAAAGGATGGAGAAGTCATCCCTTTACAAGTAGAGTTAGCCGATACACCAGAAAAACAAAAACTTGGGCTTATGGGACGGGACTCCTTATCCTATAACGAAGGCATGCTTTTTGTTTTTCAACAGGATAGGGTAGAGGGCTTCTGGATGAAAAACACAAAGATAGCCTTATCAATCGCTTTTATCGATAGCAGTGGTACCTTTCTAGATATTCAAGATATGGACCCTTGTTACGATGTGTCTTGTCCTACCTATTGGCCAGATCAACCCTATCGTTATGCTTTAGAAGTCAACCAAGGTTGGTTTCGTGATCAGAGGGTTGA
The DNA here is from genome assembly GCF_009649955.1 of Heliorestis convoluta. Classification (NCBI taxonomy): domain Bacteria; kingdom Bacillati; phylum Bacillota; class Clostridia; order Eubacteriales; family Heliobacteriaceae; genus Heliorestis; species Heliorestis convoluta. The sequence continues at coordinate 1,910,621 of NZ_CP045875.1, forward strand.
GGAAGGTGATAAGCTTTTGCGAGTGCCTTGACCTATCGCTTTATTAAGGCTTTGTTCATAAAAAAACCTCCTGCCTTTCGTCCTCAAAGCAAGCATCTACATCCTCTAACACACATTCTTGTTGTTCTTTTGCAAATATGTACTTATTATACCATTTAGGGTAGTAATACCAAGGACATAAGTGTGTCGAGTGTCGCAGTATAAATCGTAATATGAATTAAACAAAAAAGGATGGCTGTGAATGCCATCCTTTTTTCCATGCCATTTTGAGTTGTGAAAAAGAAATGATAGAAATAAATTACATCTACTTTATGTATGCTCCCTGTATAAATGAATTTGATGTAACATTTGAGGATACCTGCTATTACTACGATATGGTCTTAAGATGGCTCCTCCTTTGTGTTATATCTTAAATTGCTTTGTAAGCGATTCTAGTTCTTCTGACATCGTCTGCACTTTATTGGACACTTCGTTAAGCATGTTTGCAGTGGAAGCTTGCTCTTCTAAGGTACTGCTTGCTTTCTGTGAGCCCTCGGCAATCTGCTGTGATGCTTCTGTGATCACTTGAGCACTGTTCATCATATCGTTAATAGCAGTCGCTTGTTGCTCAACAGCTGAAGCAATGTTGGACGAATTCGTGTCAATTTCTCTGGAGCTTTCCATTATGTTTGCAAGTGAAAACTTGGCTTTATCGGCCAGTTTTTGGCTTTCAGTGATTTCATCTCGTACCTGCTCAATTTCTTGAACGCCTTGCTGCGCATTTTTTGCATTGGTCTTGACAATTTCAATGATCTGATTGGCTGATTCCTTACTTTCTTCAGCCAGTTTTCTTACTTCCTCTGCCACCACTGCAAAACCGCGACCATGTTCTCCTGCACGTGCTGCTTCGATAGCGGCATTCAAAGCAAGTAAATTAGTCTGCTCTGAAATATGTGTTATCGTGGTAACCATTTCACTAATTTTGTCAGAGCTTATTTCTAATTTTTCAATGACCTCTTGGAGCCCAATTGTGCTCTTATTAACACTTATTAGCTTTTCAATCATTTGATGAACAGCTTTATCACCCTCTTCGGAAACTTGAAGAGCTTTACTTGCGGCGCCACTTGCATGTTCGGCAGAAGCGGCAATCTCTTCAACGGAGGCACCAATCTCTTCGAAGGTCGCCTGAAGTTCTTCCATATTCGCACTTTGTTCTTGAGCACCAGCCGAGGCTTCTTCTGTTGTAGCAGCTAACTCCTGAATATTGCTATCGGATACATGAACCGCTTTGGATAGGCTTGTGGATGCTTCTGTTAAACTTTTTGAATCATCTTGAATCTTTGTGACCAAGTTCCGTAACTTCTCGGTCATGTCACCAATTGTTTCGCCAAGAACACCAATTGTTCCGTACGCTTTTACTGTAACTTCTTGTGTCAAATCGCCTTGACGAACAGCTTGAGCACGCTCAATCAATTCACGAATTGGGCGAAGCACAATGATATTTACGAGTAAATAACTTATTGTTGCTAATATAAAGGGCACTGTGTATCCTAGCCAGGGAAAATTAACGATGTGAGCGATCAATTGAATGAGGGAGCCAGTGAACAATATAAGTAAAAATAAAAGTAAATCTATAGAGGGTTTTGATTTCATGGTTTTTTCCTCACTTATTGTTTTACAGTTCAAGGTAATAACATCATTCGGCTTGTGAAACTAGCTTCTATCCTCCTTTATACATTTTCGACAACTCATTGTCGAAAATAGTTGAAAAATAGCATTTTATCTCATTATAACTTTATCGATAATCAAGATAAAACATTAATGTTTCCCTGCAATGCATTTTTCAAGTTGTTTTGCTATCATATGACACAATAAAGCAGAAAAAGGAAGTGAATCTGCTGAATCGATGGGAGATTAAGAGAACAAAAAAGAAAGGCAGTTCTACTCGTTATAAGTTGAACTGCCTTTCGATCTCAAAAACCTACACCTAGAACGCTCAAGGAACTGGGTAGTTACATTCTATTGACGATGCGTCCGTCTGTGCCGATCGTAACGATTTGCCAAGGGATAACTTTACCGCTATCACTGAGGGCCTTTTTCACGGAGTTTACAATTCCTGCACAACAAGGCACTTCCATTCGCAACACTGTTACGCTCTGAATCTCTTGGGCGCTTAAGATTTCTGTCAGTTTTTCAGCATAGTCGCCCGCATCTAGTTTTGGGCAACCGATCAAGGTAATTTTGTTTTTCATGAAGTCTTGATGAATGCCAGCATAGGCAAAGGCAGTGCAATCGGCGGCAATCAGTAGTTGGCAATTGTCAAAGAAGGGAGCTCTCGGGGATACCAGCTTTAACTGACAAGGCCATTGTCGCAGTTGTGATTCAGTACTGGTGGCCTCTCCCTGATTTGCCGTAGGCTGAGAGACTTTGTCTGCTTTCATTGGCAATTTTTCGAAAACTCGAGCCTGCGTTCCAGGACAGCCACAGGGGATTGGAGCCTCGGCGGCTTTTTTTACTTCTGCCTTGCGCTTTTTTACGGCAACTTCATCAAAAGGATCGGCCTTGCGCTCCTCTAAGGTGATAGCATCGGTAGGGCACGCAGGGAGACAGTTACCGAGGCCGTCGCAGTATGCATCTGAAACAAGTTTCGCTTTTCCATTTATAAGTTTAAGGGCACCTTCCTGGCATGCGGTGGTGCAGAGCCCACATCCAACACATTTTTCCTCGTTAATCGAGACAACTTTTCGTATCATCTGTTTTATCCTCCTTCGAATCGCTTGTTATTACATCTACACTATAATAAAATTAGGCAAAAAAATCGGTAGCCATAGCTACCGAAAAGGGAGCAAAGAAGAAATGGGGCAAATCAAAAAGGATGGCCAAAAGGATCTTACAGAAAAGACTCGTTTTTTGGCCAAATGCGCTCTCTTTCAAGGGATTGAAACGGTCGTTATCGATGAAATGCTCTTTTGCCTTGACTTGAAGAGCTTTCGCTACAAAAAGAACGAGACTATTGCCTTAACGGGGGAACCTTTCGAGAGCATTGGTATCTTGATAAAAGGGGAGGCCTTGGTGATTAAGGAAACGGCAGCAGGCCACCGATCCATGATGGCCTTACTTCAGCCTGGAGATCTTTTTGGAGAAATGGTTGTATTTTCCAAGAACTCTACCTGGCCAGCCACTGTCATTGCGCAGGAAGAGAGCGAGGCATGGTTCATTTCTCGGCGAAAGCTGCTCGGTCAATGTGAAAATAGTTGTACTTGGCATCGGACGCTTATCGAAAACATGCTCAGGATCATCTCTGAAAAGGCCATGATGCTGAATAAAAAAGTAGAATACTTGACGATTAAGAGCATGCGGGGGAAATTGAGTACTTTTTTCTTGGAACAGCATCGAAAAGCAGGTACTATGACATTTCGCCTGCCTATGAAACGGAATGAGTTGGCTGACTTTCTCAATGTCTCTCGACCATCCATGTCCAGGGAGATGGCTCGCATGCGCGAGGAAGGCTTGATTGACTTTCATTTGGAGACGGTTCGTATCATCAATGCTGAAGCATTACGTAAGATAGCTGAATAAGTGTTATTGACAAGCAAGGTGATAGAAAATACTTCTGCACTCATATAGTTCCTTCAGGAGAACAAAAAAGAAAGGCAGTTCTACTCGTTATAAGTTGAACTGCCTTAGGTCATGGGCATGCTTAATGTACCAAAAGCGATAGCATTTTCTTCAGAAGAAGCCTCTATTCGTTCCTTATATTACGCTAGAGGACCTTGTCTCATTTTATTTGCTAGATAATCTGCTGTTCTGGCTGCAATAGCCATAATCGTTTCTGTCGGATTGGACCCACTGGATGTGACAAAGACGCTGCTGTCACAAATAAAAAGATTGGGAATGTCATGGCTTTGACAAAATCCATTGACAACAGAGTTTTCAGGATCAATACCCATACGACATGTACCCATAACATGTCCCGTATCTGGAATTACAAAAGCCGGTTTACCACCTCTCGCAGACAAGATTTCGTTGGCTTTTTGTATAGCATCCTTAATCAGTCTGTTGTCATTTTCACTGTAACTAAAATGAATCAAAGGCCTAGGTAGACCGTACTCATCTTTTTCATTGCTCAAAGAAACAGCATTTTCTTCTCGTGGTAACACTTCCCCTACCAGGGACACTTGACCATAAAAATTAAAGTCTAACATGACTTCTCGCAATCCCTTGCCCCAATAGCCACCATCGACAGCTAAATTTTTGGCCAGAGCCACGGGTCGATTGCCGTGTGCATTGAGAGAGTAACCTCTTACAAAGCCTCTCGAAGGATCGCTAGCATAAAAGTCTTGTGTAAAAGCCATAACAGGTGTGCCTTTATAAAGCCTAATTTCTTCGTCAAACTTGGCAAAAACATCGTGTCCGCTGTGAACCATGAGATTTTTTCCAACCAAGCCACTGCGATTGGCTAGGCCGAAAGGATATTGTGCCGTTGCAGAATTAAGTAAAAGTCGCGGTGTTTCTATGGCAAAAGCGGAAACAATCACAACCCTGGCTAACTGTCGATAAATCTGCCCATCATGGACAAACTCTACACCTGTTACTTTTCCTTTTTTGTCTGTAAGAATGCTAGTGACCATGGAGTCGGTCAGAATTTCTGCACCTTGTTGAATTGCTTTAGGGACGTGCTGGATTAGCGTTGAGAATTTGGCGTTAGGTATACAACCTTCATTGCAAAAACCTCTATTGGTACAAGGGGGCCGTCCATCGAAGGGTGCTGATAGAATGGCCAATGGTGTAACGCTACTGCGAATCCCTCGTATCTCACAGCCTTCTTGAAAGATCTGCGAATTGGCACTTAGAGGCTCGCGAACAGGGTAAGGATAGGGGCCTTGAAAGGTTCCCCAAGGAAGAGATTTCGGTCCCGAAACCTTGATGTCATTTTCTATTTTCTGGTAGTAAGGTTCTAAGTCATAATAACTTATGGGCCAATCTTCGGCAACGCCATCGATTGTCTTGACACGAAAATCATTCTCATGAAAGCGATAAAATACAGCTGTGAAATGAACAGTTCCTCCGCCAACACCGCGCCCTGAATTGTTGTGGCCAAACTTAAGTGCGTCATTGCCATCAGAAAGCCTTGTATCTTGCCAGGCTAAGGAATAGCTATGCAGTTCATCACTGGCAAAGTCTGTTTGAGGATTCCAAAAAGGTCCTGCTTCAATCCCAACGACCTGAAGTCCTGCTTTGCTTAACTCATAAGCCAACACACCACCGGCTGCACCAACACCAACGATGCAGACATCGACTTCCTGGTCGCCATATTTTCTACACTTCATATCACTATAACGATGACCGTCGTAATGATCACAGTTATGCTGTAGAGGATCTTTGTTTTCCATGGAGTCCTCCTACTTTTTCGCAGCGCCTGGCCTTCTCGGTTCCCAGGGGTCTGTCCAACCAAGCTCAATTCGATAATATCCTCTCGGATAGGCAGGACCGCCATAACCAATTTCAGACCAAACGGTAGGATGAGAATAATAGGCACCAATCATCATATCTAAGAGCTTGTCAAAAAGATCTTGCTGCGGTATGGTGGCCCATTCGGGAATCAAAGGTGCGCTTCCTAGCTGTAGGGCAGCAAGAATTTCAAATTGTTCTGAGATTTCGGCTGAAATAAAAGTTTTACCATACTTTGTTTGTGTCGCTTTGTCGATAGCTTTTACGCCTTCTCGGATTAAAACTTTTTCTTCAGGCGTCGTTGATTTCCGTTGATTTTCCCCAATATTGCTCTTAAGCCTTTGATCTACATAATAGAGAATCCAGTCAATGATATCATCACGATTGTCATAACAAAGATGCTTGGCAATGAGCCGGAGCATCTTTACTTCTTTTTCTTCTAATAATTGTGGCTCCGGAAAAGGACCAAGCCTTTTGAGTACGATTTCTTTCGTATGGTCATCCCATTCATTGATTAAGGAAAGAACATCATAATTGGGATAATGGCTATAATGAGCCATTTACAAACCATCTCCCTGTAAAAGTCTTAACAAATCAAGAGTGGCGACCGTTGCAACGATCAAAGGTAATACCACAGGGGGACCAACCATGTGATTCATCAGGTTTTGACCACCTACTCTTTTTCCCACACCTACAAAGTGTAGATAAGCACCCCAGAGATGAGTAAGTATCACAAAAAGAAGAACAAAGAACAAGGTAGATAACACCCAGGGTGCCTCGTAAAACTCTGCAATCTGCAAAGTCACAGTTAGTATGATTAGACCTATCACCGGAACCCAGAGACTCCAATGATAGAAATTTTGGCGATAATGAAAGAGGTAAGTAGCCAGAGTCCAAAGCACCCATTTAAATGGATGCAAGATGTTTTGCAATAGCTCGTATAGCATATCCATGCAACTTTTTATCCCCCTATAGACTTTAACAAGATCTTTATTTGCTCCTCTAATCTATATCTCTGTTAGCTTGTACTGCTTGAAGTTCTACTAAACATCTTCTTTTACTTACTATCTTACTCTACCGACAGAAGAACAAAAAAGAAAGGCAGTTCTACTCGTTATAAGTTGAACTGCCATTTCGATCTAAAAAACCTAGATCTAGAGCGGCCCATTCCTGAGGGGCCTATTCCTGAGCAAATGATTCGGAAAAGGGCATGAAGAATCCTTGTGGATGGTCACATACATTACAGATCTTTGGCGCTGCTTTGCCTACATGAATATTACCACATACAGTACACATCCAGGCAATTTCCTCTTCCTTCCTGAATATGGAGCCATTCTCTATTTCATCAGCCAGTCTTCCAAATCTATCGGCATGCGTTTTTTCAACCGCTGCTATGCCCTCAAAAACATGCCCAATTTCTGCAAAACCTTCTTCTCTTGCTATCTTACCAAAACTCTTATATACTTCATCCCATTCTTCTAGCTCATTATGCTGCGCGGCCCTCAGAGCTTTAACAGTGTCATCATACAAATCAACTGGAAAAGCGCCTGAAATGCTGATATTATCACCGGCAAAATCTTTCAACTTTTGATAGAATACTTTGCCATGAGCCCTCTCTTGGTCTGCTGTATAATCAAATATAGCCGCGACTACATGAAATCCTTCTTTTTTAGCAGCCGATGAAGCAATGTTATAACGACCCCTGGCCTGACTCTCTCCCGCGAAGGCCTTCATTAAATTTTCATATGTCTTACTTTCTTTTAACTTCATATGCAGCTCTCCTTATTTATTGTAGAATCCTTTTGGGTGCTCTTGTTGCCCCTTGTTAGGGTATCACCTCTATGATTTGCGTGATCTGAGTTATAGAATCATCGTAAATAGTTTAGCCAATGGAAAAGAAAATAATCCCAGCCGATCTGGGATTATTTTTTACATGGTAAGGTTTTGTGACAGTTTTGGGCATCTTAATCGCAGAGGTGATTATAATGACCGATCAAAAAAGGCCTCAAATCGTTGCCGGGCCCGATGGCGATGCCTTAGAAGCTACGCTAGACGCTCAAACAGCCATTTCGTGGGATAAGCAGAAAGGTTGGTATGATTTAGCTGCACAAATTGCCAAAAACGATCGTGATGAGGAAGATGTCGACGATAACAGATAAATGAAAAGCATGATTAGCCTCGCAGTAATCGCTGGTAATATCTCAATCAATAGGAAGCTCACCTTAATCGGTGGGCTTTTTTGCTATTTATCCACAGGTTTTCTATGAATGCCGACAATGTTATGACTGTGAAGTAACTGTTTCAATAAATAAGCCTCATGAAATATTGACACTTAAACTTTGTTTTGATAAAATTATTTTTTTAATAAAATTCTGTGGTATAATATACATAAGAATATGAGGAGGTGGCTTCATGTTTCAAATCGGCGAAAAAATCTTGTATCCCATGTATGGTGCATGTGTTGTCCATGCTATTGAAGAAAAAGAAGTTCTTGGGAAAAGTCAATCTTATTATATCGTAAATATCCAGCATAATAACATGCAAGTGATGTTCCCTTGTAATAACGCTAAGAAGTTGGGGATACGGCCCGTTGTTGATCAAACCGTTTTGGATAACGTACTCAATACACTTCACGATGGAGAAACAGATGTAACCATCAAGGGAACTCACAGAAACCGACATTATTTAAACAAAATGAAAAGTGGTAACATCTATGAAGGAGCAGAAGTCATCCGTGACTTAGTTCGATTAAATAATAATAAAAAACTTGGTTTTTCAGATAAAAATATGCTAGATAAGGCACGTGAAATTTTAACGAGTGAAGTTCAGTTAGTAAAAGGTATCACTCATCAAAAAGCATCAGAATTGCTAAATAAGGTTGTTAACATTTAGACTAAAAAAGGTCAGATCAAAAAAAGAAAATTGTATAAAAATACAGAGAAGCCGTCTCCTGTTAGAAAAACTAGACAGAAGACGGCTTCTTCAACGTAATAGTTCACTCTATTTGGGTAAATTTAAAAAGCTCAATTATCTACCGGCATAACCCAAATAATTTCACGCATACGAACAAAGAAGGTAGAATCACGATCTTGAACAACAACATGGTCAGGCTTTACTTCAACAAGATTCCCGCTCACAGTCCCTCGGGGAGTTTCAACAATCACCCTTTTTGAAGTTAGGCTACGCAAAGCTCCATAAACATAAGGCTCTACGAATTCAACTTGCGTAGGTCTCTTTGTTGCCATTTGAGGTGCCATCGGTGGATATGGCCCATTCCCATTATCATACATTTGCTTCCTTCCTTTCCCGAAAAATAAATTTTTTTACGTGATTTTTTACATCTCATAGTATGACAACCTACAATAATGGGTGCTTGATTCTATCCGCTGAAGATCGAGTACAGGGCAGGCACATTCTGCGTCACTTATGAATCGCAAACAACATATCCTATCAACGTAGATTCTCATCTACATTTAAGCTATAATCTTCTTAAGCCCACTACAGATCCAGTAGCACCAATAAAGCAACGAAACCTAAGAATAATAATGGACGAGCCAAAATAAAAAAATAAAAAAGCCCTTCGACAATCAACAAATTGTCAAAGGACTCGTTTTATTTTCCGTTCAGTATCTACCGAAATCTTATACAGATCTTTGAACCTTGCCCGAACGGAGGCAACGGGTACAAACGTTCAGACGAACTGGAGTACCCTTCACAACAGCGCGAACACGCTGAAGATTGGGTGACCAGGTGCGTTTTGTTCTGATGTGGGAGTGGCTGACTTGCATACCAGTCTGAACCCCTTTGCCGCAAATGGCGCATTTCCGTGCCATGACTACACCTCCTTACGGGTCAAAAAACTCACTATTACAGTTTATCAGGTTTGCGATTTTTTGACAAGATCTATTATAGGGTGGGAAAGGATTTTCTGTGGCAAATGGCGAATATTGATATCAACCATAAGAAGATAGTGGAATAGAGGAGGTGGGAAGATGGGAAAGATAACCAAGGAAATGTCCCTGTTGGAGTTGCTTCAAACCTATCCTCGTTCAAAAGAGATTTTGGCACGACATGGTATGGCTTGTCAAGGTTGTATGGGTTCTGCTTTAGAATCTATTGAAAAAGGTGCCCATATGCATGGCATTGATATTACATTGTTAATGAACGAACTAAACCAATTAGAGGAGAAGGGGCCTTAATGTGGCTCCTTTTCCATAGTTTTTTTAAATCTGAGGAGGGAAGAGGCTTCTATGTCAATTATTGAATCTTCCAATGCTGGAAATGTATCGATTTCTGATGATGTGATTATGGCCATTTTATCACAGGCTATTTCAGAGTGTTACGGCCTGGTGGCGATGGCTCCAAAAGATTTGCTAGAAGGTCTTAACTTAAAAATGAGTGAAAAGGGGCGCAAAAAAGGGATTGCCATTTATGGTCACGATGATTACTCCGTTACCGTTGAATTGCATGTCATTATGGCCTATGGTGTTCGCATTCCCGAAGTGGCTCGAACGGTCATGGAAAGAGCAAAATTGGCTTTAGAGACACAGCTTGGAGTTACGGTCCGTGAGGTGAACGTGCATGTCCACGGCATCAAAGTCCCCAAAGGATAGAAGAGTAGCGCTTCGTGGGAACGATGTAATCAGACTCCTTCAAGGTGGCGCTTTTTACGTTGCTCAGAAAAAAGATATCATTGATCGCCTCAATGTCTTTCCCGTTCCCGATGGAGATACGGGAACGAACTTGTCCTTGACCTTACAATCGGCTGTAGCCTCTTTACCCGTAGATGAAGATCATGTAGGCAAGGTAGCTGCCCTGACTGCAAAAGGTGCTTTGCTGGGTGCTCGTGGCAATTCAGGCGTTATCTTTTCACAACTGATCTGGGGTTGGGCAAAGGAGCTAGAGAAGAAAAAGGTTGTCACAGCACAAGATTGGGCCGGAGGCATGGTAAAAGGCGTGGAGCTGGCCTATAGTGCCGTTATGAAGCCTGTTGAAGGAACTATCTTAACTGTTTCCAAAGCAGCTGCTCTGGCCGCCCAAAAAGCGGCAAAAAGAGGGCATTCTTTTGACGAAGTTTTCATGAAGGCTATTGAAGCAGGGCAAGAAGCGCTCGCTCGGACGCCTGAATTGTTGCCGATTCTCAAAGAAGCCAATGTAGTAGATGCAGGTGGTCAAGGCTATCTCTTTTTCTTACAAGGTTCTTACAAAGCCTTACAGGGCGAGACTTGGGAAGACGCAGGCGCCGTAGAATTTGTAGAAGAAGACTGGCAGAAAAGAGAACGATTCCATCAAAAAATCGAAGAAGCCACCCACTTTACCTATTGCACGGAGTTTATCGTTCGTGGTCAAGCGCTACCCATTCAAGTGCTACGTCATAGCCTGGAAAAGTATGGGGACTCTGTACTTGTTGTCGGTGATGCCACCGTTGCCAAGTGCCATGTACATACAGATCGCCCCTGGTTGGCCCTAGAAAAAGGCGGTCTTTATGGTACGCTTCACGAGATTTCGATTTCCAATATGAAAGATCAGAGACGAGAAAAAGAGTCTCTACTTGTAGATAAAGTGTCTTTGGCCATGATTGCTTCAGCGCCCTCAGAAGGATGGGCCCAATTGTTACGCAAACAAGGCGTTCGTGCGATTGTATCAGGCGGTTCTACTTGCAATCCGAGTGCGCAAGATTGGGTTAGGGCGATTGAGGAGGCAGGCACTACTTTTGCCATTTTGCTTCCCAATCATTCCAACTTGATTTTAGCGGCAAGACAAGCTGTTCAGATGATTGGAGCAGATAGGGCCCTTGTAGTACCGACGAAAAACCTTGCCAGTGGTCTTGCTGCTGCTTTCCAGTTTGAGCCTGAAAAAAGTATAGAAGACAATATGAAAGCAATGTCACAAGGATACGAGGCCCTTCGTTATGCAGAAATAACAAGGGCTGTACGAGATGTGACCATTCATGGTATCGAGGTCAAAGAAGGGCAGCTTTTAGGCTTATACGATCACAAAGTCGTTGCCAGTGGCACCGTTATGGAAGAAGTTATCGTGCAAACAATTCAACAAGAACGTGATGATTGGGAATTGATCTCCCTCTATACGGGAGAGGGCCTAGAAAAGCAAGAGATAGAGAACGTTATCGCTGTGCTAGAGGAGCATTTTCCTGATGCGGAGATTGAACAATTCGAGACGGGACAACCTCTCTATCCCTATCTGATAGGACTGGAGTAGTTTTCATGGGTTGGCAAAGGTTGTGGCTCGATCTCCGACGAGCCATCGATGCAGAGCGCTATCTCGGCTATAACGATGGTGGCGCCATTGGTGGCTTTGCTTTCTATGCGCAGTCAGTGCTTTTCTCCATGTTACAAATCATAGCAGAATCAGCAGGGCCTTATAAGGCACGCCTGGCTCTGTGGGAACGAAAAATGCAAAACTATCGTGCTTTGCCCATTGCTGAACGTAAAGAAATGGTAGAGGAACTGGCAGAACTACTAAAACAATTGGAAATTGAAGAAGCAAAGCTCTTTCAAAAAGTTCAAGAAGAAGAAAAAGAGCAAAAGAAAAAAGGAAGAGACCGCTTGACTCAGAAAGGTCCTGGTACGGCCATTCAATTTCTGCGCGGTGTAGGACCACAGCGTGCCAATCAACTGAAAAAGCTAGGCATTGAGACGGTACAAGATCTGCTTTTTCATCTGCCTTTTCGATATATCGATCGCAGCCATATAATCAGAATTTCTGAAATCTATGGTCCTGGTGAAGTGACGGTAGCTGGTATTATTCGAGCTTATCAAGAGTGGCAGCCACGGCGCGGTCTTACGGTGATCAAAGGTCGCCTAGATGACGGCTCTGGGATTCTGTCTTTGCTTTGGTTTAATCGCAAACAAATGATGAAGCAATTCCCCCCAAGCTCAGCTGTTATGGTATCGGGAAAAGTAGAATACGCCTATGGCAAAGCAGAAATGAACGTTCAAGAAATTGAACTTCAAGAAGAGGCAGGTCTGCATACAGGGCGACTCATACCGGTCTACCCTTCGACAGAAGGCATTCACCAGCGTTACTTACGGAAACTTTATGAGCAAGTATTTCAAAATTACAGACATCTTTGCACAGACTTGATACCAACACAAGTGAGACAGAAAGTCCCCTTTTTACCTTTAGAACGTGCTTTGCCTGCTGTCCATTTTCCAAGAAATGTAGAAGAAGCAGAAGCAGGTCGCAAAGGGCTTGCCTTTGATGAAGTCTTTTTCTTGCAATGTGCTTGGCAGTATGTAAAGCAACAAAAAAAAGAAAGCGCACAAGGCATTACTCATGGAGAAGGAAAAGCAGAACTTCAACGCTTTTGGAGTCTCTTGCCTTTTACGCTTACAGGGGCACAGCAAAGAGTCATTGCTGAAATAACAGCTGACATGGAATCGACCAAAGCAATGAATCGCCTCTTGCAAGGCGATGTTGGATCAGGCAAAACGGTGGTGGCTGCTTCTGCTGTTGTCAAAGCTGTGGCATCAGGCTATCAGGCTGCTTTTATGGCTCCGACGGAAGTACTAGCAGAGCAACAGGCGATTGCCTGGCAAAAGCTTTTTGCGCCCATGGCCATACCAGTGGCCCATCTGTCAGGCTCTTCAGGTCGGAGAAAACGAGAAGAAGTTTTACGGGGCTTGGCCGATGGATCGATACCTGTTGTAATTGGTACCCACGCTTTAATCCAAAAAGATGTGCGCTTCAAAAAATTAGGCCTTGCAGTGATTGATGAGCAACATCGCTTCGGCGTGAGACAAAGGGCTGCTTTGTGGGAAAAAGGAAAAGGTGCCGATCTCCTCGTAATGACGGCCACCCCCATTCCACGAACTTTGGCCATGACTCTTTATGGGGATTTAGATATATCACTGCTCAATGAGAAACCACCGGGTCGCCAAGCGATCAAGACCTACCATGTTGCGAGCAAAACTTGGCCCCGCATTTACAATTTGATTCGCAGAGAAGTAAAGGCCGGGTATCAGGCCTATGTTGTCTGTCCCGCCATTGAAGAATCGGAAGATACCGATCTTGCTGCGGTAGAAGAGCGCTATGCTCTTTTGTCGCGAGATATCTTTCCCGATCTGAAAGTTGCTATTTTACATGGACGACTTAAAAAAGAGGAAAAAGCTTCCGTAATGGAAGCTTTTAGCCAAGGAAAAGTCCATATTCTGGTTACAACGACGGTGATTGAAGTGGGCATTGATGTGCCTAAGGCTACGGTGATGATTGTCGAAGATGCAGAGCGATTTGGCCTGGCACAGCTTCATCAAATTCGAGGACGCGTAGGTAGGAATTCTCATGAATCCTACTGCATTCTTGTGGCCGATCGGTTGACAGAAGAAGGCCGCCAGCGAATGAAAGCAATGGAAAAAAGCAACGATGGCTTTTTCTTAGCGGAAGAAGATCTTAAGCTACGCGGACCGGGTGAAATGCTTGGGACAAGGCAAAGTGGAATTCCCGCATTTAAAGTGGCTGATCTGACAAAAGATGGAGATCTAATCGAAATCGCTCGAGAAGTCGCTCGAGAATATCTTGAAAAAGATCCGCACTTATCAAGAGCAGAAAGCAGTGCTTTGCGAAAAAAAATTACAGATACCTACCAGGGGCTTGATTTATTTTAGCTACTGCAAATACTGCATGCCTTCGGTCGTTCCTGAAATCGAAGGATGTAAAGCTTGCGAGAGAGCCGATGCAATAATTCGCGAGGTGCTTTCAATCAGTGTATCGATTTCTTTCGGCGTCATAATTAAATCTTGTCCAAAAGGTTCTAGTACATCTTCAATTATTTGTTGCATTGATTCTGGATTTAGGCCTTTATAAAGCCGATAGAGGGAAGGGCTGGTATGGAATTGCTGCAGCAGCAACTCAATGGCTTCATGAGCAATTACACCGGCGTGAACAACAGTGGGAACACCAATGGCTAGAACTGGTACGCCCATGGTCTCTTCGGTGATACCGGTACGACGGTTGCCTACGCCGGAACCAGGATGGATGCCTGTATCAGCAAGCTGTAAACTCGTTGCCATTCTTTCGACCGATCTTGTGGCTAGTGCATCAATGGCGATAACTAAGCGAGGATTCGTTTTCTCAACGACACCTTTTATAATCTCCGCTGTTTCTATACCCGTCAGTCCCAAGACACCTGGTGCAATGGCGCTGACAGGTCGAAGACCACCTTGTAGTTCTTCTGGTGCATACTGATGAAGATGCCTTGTTACCATTGTATGACTGACGACCTTCGGGCCTAATGCATCCGGTGTGGCGTGCCAGTTCCCCAAGCCGACAATAAGGACAGGGTCATTGGGCGCAAGGTGGATTAATTTGCTGATTTCTTGTGCTAGTAAACCTGAAAGTTCTTGGTGAATGTCACGATTGTTGATTTTCATGTGAGGTGCGTCGAGGGTAACATAATGGCCCATTGGCTTTCCCATGGCTTTTTCACCTTCTGGTGAAGTAACTTTAACAGTCGTTATAACGGTATGACCGACTTTATTCTCGTAAACTTCTACACCAGAGACGTTGCTTTGGCGTTCTTGTTGTAAAATGTCATGGGCTTCAACGGCCATATCGAGGTTAATACCCAAATTCTTGTATAAATGCGATCGATCCAAAAAAAACCTCCCTGTTCACTCTACTTCTCTCTTGTCAATGTTCCACTCCTGCGGTAGACCCATTCATAGAACTCAATAATTGTTGAATCAAAGCGAATATGCTATAATTTGGTTACTGTCGCCCTGGGAGGGATGGACATGCGCGTAATAGCTGGTCAAATGGGCGGGCGTCGACTTTTTTCAGTGAAAGGCATGGAGACACGACCGACTGCCGATAGAGTAAAAGAAGCTTTATTTAATGTATTGGCGCATCGCGTCATCGATGCTCGGTGTCTCGATCTTTTTGCTGGAACAGGCTCTCTTGGGATTGAGGCCTTAAGTCGAGGTGCCAAAGAAGTTCTATGGATTGAAAAAGATCGGCGAGCCTACGAGATCATTCAGAAAAATTTACAGATGCTGAAACTGCAAGAACGAGGAAAAATCATACAGGAAGATGTTTTTCGCGCTTGTAATAGATTAAAGGATGCAGGAGAATCTTTTGATCTCATTTTTGCAGATCCACCCTACCATAAAGCCCTTCTTCCGGCTTTATTAGAGCAACTTCCTAAAGGCCTGCTTCGAGAAAATGGCACGATCGTTCTTGAAAGCCACCGTGATGAAAAGGTGCCATATCAGGTTGGTCTATTAGAGAAAAAAAGGGAAGATCGTTACGGTGATACGGTTCTTCATTATTATCAACAGGAAGAAATGTGAAAAGATTCAGGTGGTAGCACATAAGGGAATAGGAGGCTATATCATTGGCAATAGCTGTCTATCCGGGTAGCTTTGATCCTGTTACGAATGGACACATGGATATTATTACAAGAGCAGCTGCAATTTTTGAACAAGTCATCGTAGCCGTTGTGGTCAATCCCGGTAAAAACCCTCTTTTCACCATGGAAGAGCGGGTAAAAATGATTGAAAAGGCCTCTATTCATTTGGACAATGTTCAAGTTCAATGTTTTTCTGGACTACTCGTTGACTTTGTTAAGCGCGAGAAAGCACAAGTCATTGTGCGTGGATTGCGCGCCATTTCTGATTTTGAGAATGAGTTTCAGATGGCATTGATGAACAAAAATCTTTATGGCGATGCTGATACATTTTTTCTTGCTTCTCATACGGATTACGCTTTTTTGAGTAGTTCTATGGTCAAAGAAGTGGCATCTTTCGGAGGAGACGTACAAGCTTACGTACCTGCTGCTGTGTGGGAGCAGTTAAGGCTGAAGTACTGAAGTAGGGGTAAGCACTTTCAGGAGGAGACCTATCTTTGCGATAGAAAGGGGAACATCATGGAACGGGGGCTGCCTTTGGATGGAAGTAGAAGGCGAGGTGGGGAGAACAAATTACAAGTTTCCCGCATCATCGATGAATTAGAAAATATGATTGCAACCTCATCTCGTATACCTATGACAGGCAAAGTGCTGGTCGATGATCAGCTTATTCTTAACTATTTAGATCGAATTCGGACTGCTTTACCAGAAGAAATTCAACAAGCCAAATGGTTAACCAAGGAACGACAAAGAGTGATTCAAGATGCAGAAGATGAGTGTCAGCGCATGATTGAAGAGACCAAATCTTATGTCAACAAGCTATCTAGTGAAACAGAAGTCTATCGGCTCGCTCAATCACAGTCTGAGGAAATCCTTGCCAAAGCAAAGCAAGAAGCCGATGAACTAAAACAAGGCGCTTGTAATTATGCTGATGATGTACTTCAGCAAATGGAGCACTTATTAACTCGAGCTGCGACAACAGTTCGTAAAGGTCGCGATGAATTGAAAATGGAAAGTGAACGCGATTTAGATCGAGGAGAAGGATAAAGGAACCTGTGTGCAGGTTCCTTTTTTTGTGTGTTACGAGCGGGTTACTATACGCCTGCCGTAAGCAAGAAGTAATAGAACGATGGCCAAAGCTATGTAAAACAAACCAATCAAGCCGGGCCAGTAAGGCCAGAGGTTGTTAGACAGAAGAGGTGCTGTTTCTTGCGTAGCTTGGGAAAGGGGCCAAAATTGAAAAAGAAGATAAGAAAGAAAGACTGATAAAAAACCTTGATAGAGCCGCGCTTTTACATATCTGTGAATAGGGACAGCACTTTGGACCAAAAAGGCGGCGACTTGTGCTTGAATCGATAAGCCACTCCAGGCCAAGATAAAAGATAAGAGAAGTACTTTTTCAAGAAGAGGGGCATCGGTGGCTACCACTTGTTGGCACCCTATGGTCATTTCCATAAGACCTGCCAGAAGCCCCTTGGCCAGTTCTGGTGTAAAGTGGAACCATTGCAGGATAGTTTCGAATAGTCTAATCAAAGAATCTAGAATGCCACTGGCGTAAAAAAGTCGAAAAACGACAGTGAAAAAGATTAAGTAACCGCCAATGGCAATAACGTTGTTCATGGCTTTAATGACAGACTGTCCAATGACTTCTCCCGGTGGTTTGGTATCGGATAAAAAGCGATTCCATTCAAGGCCGATCCGTGAAAGGAGACTTCCTTGTATGATGGGCTTTGATATTTCCGAATTACGAGCCGAGAAGCCATAAAAGATGCCGAGTAAAAAATTCGCACCGTAATGAGAACAGGCGATTAACAATCCAATTTCAGGTTGGCCCAAAAGAGCTGTGCCGACGACACCGAGAAGAAAAAGTGGACTGGCATTATTTGTAAAAAGAGCCAACCTTTCGCCTTCTGAACGGGTGAGAAGTCCTTGCTCGATTAGTCGTGTCGTCATAATGGCACCAATGGGAAAACCCGTGGTAAATCCGACGGCAACCACAACACCGGCAGGACCAGGCAATCGAAAAAGAGGTCTCATAAGAGGCTCAAGGAAGAGACCTACTAAGGAAGCCAGACGAAGATTCATGATTAACTCAGCTACAACTAGGAATGGAAATAGTGCCGGCAAGGCAACAGTAAACCATAAATGCAAACCATCTCTGGCCGCAATCAGAGATTCCTGGGGATAGTAGACCATAAGTGGTGCTAGGAAAAAAAGAAAAAGTAGAAAAAGCAAAGGAAGCGCTTTTTTCATCGGCAGACCTCCCTTTCTTGATCCTAAATATACAAAATAATCTGCAAGTGCGATCAATCACAAAATTTAGGGTATATTACTGGGAGAGCACCTTTACTTCACACAGGAGGTCCAATTATCATGATCGTTTTAGTCATTAACTCCGGTAGCTCGTCACTAAAGTATCAGGTCTTCAATATGAAAGAAGAAAAACTACTGGCCAAAGGACTGGTAGAACGAATTGGTATTGGAGGTTCTTCGCTTACGCATCAACCGCTTGGACAAGAACCCATTGTCACCAAAGAAGATATTCCTGATCATAACAAAGCAATTCAAATGACTGTTGCTGCTCTAACAGACCCTCAATCGGGCGTTGTCAAGTCAATGGAAGCGATTGAAGCCATAGGGCATCGAGTCGCTCATGGCGGTGAACAATTTGCCGACTCCATATTAATTAATGATGAAGTGACTGAAGGGATAAGAAAGCTAATTGAACTGGCACCATTGCACAATTCACCGGCCTTGATGGGGATAGAGGCTTGTGCCAGAATGCTCCCGAAAACGCCTCAAGTTGCTGTCTTTGATACAGCCTTCCATCAATCTATACCGGAGAAGGCTTATTACTATGCCTTGCCTTATGAAATATCAAAGAAATACGCCTTGCGAAGATATGGCTTCCACGGCACGTCTCACAAATATGTAGCGGAAAAAGCAGCTCAATTGTTGCAAAAAGATATCGTTGATCTGAAAATTATTACTTGCCATCTTGGCAACGGAGCGTCTATCGCTGCTGTAGCGCAAG
Organism: Heliorestis convoluta; assembly: GCF_009649955.1. Classification (NCBI taxonomy): domain Bacteria; kingdom Bacillati; phylum Bacillota; class Clostridia; order Eubacteriales; family Heliobacteriaceae; genus Heliorestis; species Heliorestis convoluta. The sequence goes on from NZ_CP045875.1 coordinate 1,929,448, forward strand.
GAAAATCAGTGGACACTTCCATGGGCTTCACGCCTTTAGAAGGGTTGGTGATGGGCACGCGCATTGGTGATATGGACCCAGCAAGCTTGCTTTTTCTCATGGAAAAAGAAGGAATGAATACAGAAGAAATGAATCAATTCCTCAATAAAAAATGCGGCGTCCTTGGTATATCAGGTTATTCCAGCGATTTTCGCGATCTGGAAACGGAAGCCAACAATGGAAACCACCGTTGTCAATTGGCTTTAGACATATTTGCCTATCGTGTTACTAAATATATTGGCGCTTATGCGGCTGCTATGAATGGTGTTGATGCCATTGTATTTACAGCGGGCCTGGGAGAAAATTCTCCTACGATGCGCCAAGCTGTCTCAAAAAATCTTAGCTATTTAGGTGCAGAAATCGAAGATGATAAAAACAATCAACGAGGGCAAGTAGAAATATCCAAAGAAAATAGCAGATGCAAATTATTTGTTATTCCGACCAATGAAGAGCTGATGATCGGGCGGGATACTTACCGCATTGTGAAAAGTTCCTAGGCTACAATCATATGGAATCATTGACAAAAGACAAAATCCCTTTGTATAATAATTGCTGGTCCTTTATTAAAGAGGTGAGCATGTGAAAGTCGGACGTGTAACACTGCTTAAAGCTCGAGAGACTTGGCAGCCTCAGCAATGGTCTGGTCAAGGTTTAGAAGCCCTTGATTTAGGAAAAGACTTTCGCGTACTAGGGCCTCTCGAAGTAGAAGGAACAGTCCAGCGTGTGGAAGAAGGATATCGTTTTCAAGGCCAGCTGAAGGCTCTTATACAGGCAGCTTGTCATCGTTGCTTGCAAAAAGTTGATCTGCCTTTAGAAGTACCATTGGACGGAATTTTTTCTTCCCAACTTTTAGAGCAAAGAAATATGGAAGATGACGTTGAGGATGAGTCAGAGATACCGACCTACCTTGTAAATAGTGAAGGTGAGTTGGACCTTCATGACTTGGTCGCCGACGCTCTTTTGTTAGCTCTACCTATGAAGGTTCTCTGTCAGGAAGATTGTCAGGGATTATGTCCACTTTGTGGATCTTATCAAAATGAACAGTCTTGTGCTTGTCAGGTTGAACAAGGTGATCCTCGCCTGGCTCCCCTCCTGGCTTTACTCAAACAGAAAGAACCATCGTAACAGCAAAAAGGAGGTGTAGGAGATGGGTGTACCTCAGCATAAGAGATCGAAGTCACGGAATCGGAATCGTCGTGCCGTTATTGAGAAGCTAAAGCTTGTTAAGTTTGGCGCTTGTCCTCAATGTTCGGAACCTAAAATGCCTCACCATGTCTGCCCAAGTTGTGGTTTTTACCGCGAAAGAGCAGAGAAAAAGGCAGAATAAGAGTTTTTTTAGTCATTTTATCGGAAAATCAGAGAAAGGCCTGTATAGGCCTTTTTCTTTTTGGGAAAAAAGGAATGTATAGGAAAAGATTGCTATAGAATCTCTTTTTTTCTTGCCTTTTAGCAACGTCGACGATATACTTAGAATTGTTAGCAGCTACTAATGAAATATCTTCATGCGCTCAATAGAGTGGAGGTGTGAAGATAGGGTGCGTAAAAGTAAAGAAGTACGTCATGGTAGACTCGAGAAAATTTTAGAAGAGAATCCACTACAAACAGATGGAGAGTTAGCTCGGAAACTTGGCGTAAGCATCCAAACCATACGTCTAGACCGATTAGAAATTGGTATTCCAGATTTGCGTGAACGTACACGAAGAGTGGCCGCTGAAAGATTGCAAGAAGCTCGCTCGCTCAGTGATACAGAAATCATTGGGGAAATAACGGAGCTTGTGCTCGGCCATCACGGTACTTCTCGCTTAGAAATTACGAGCAATCTCGTATTACGTAAAACATCGATAGCCAGGGGGCATCATCTTTTTGCCCAGGTCAATTCGTTGGCTGTTGCTATTGTAGATGCGCCCGTTGCACTAACAGGCATTGCTCGAGTTCGCTATCGACGTCCTGTTAGGCTTGGTGAAGTCGTTCGTGCAGAGGCTTTTATCCTAAAGGTCGTTGGTGCACGACACATGATTCGAGTTGTTAGCAAAGTGGAAGAAGAAGTTGTTCTCTCCGGCCGATTTTATGTCGTTGCCCGTGAAGAGACATCCCGCTCATAAGGAGGAGACCTACTTGCGCATTGCCTTGGACGCCATGGGTGGCGATCATGCACCCGATGAGATCGTCAAAGGTGCTATTCAGGCGGTCGCAGAAGTGGATATGACCGTTCTGTTGGTAGGAAAAAGAGATCTACTTGAACCTTTGGTGAATCAAGCTGCTTCTTCAAAGGTTCGAGAACGTGTAGTCATCGTTGCTGCCTCAGAAGTCATTGCCATGGACGAATCTCCTGCTACAGCTTTACGAAGAAAAAAAGATGCCTCTATTGTGGTAGCCACCCGACTGGTCAAAGAAGGAGAAGCTGATGCAGTTGTTTCAGCCGGTTCCACAGGAGCCCAAATGGCCTCTTCTCTTCTTGGATTGGGTCGTATTACAGGTATTGATAGACCGGCCATTGCAACAATTATACCAACACCGCATGGTGGTAAATTGTTGCTTGATGTAGGAGCCAATTCAGAAGCAAAGCCAAAGAATTTGCTTCAGTTTGCATTGATGGGTAGTATTTACATGGAGCGTGTCATGGGGATCAAGAAGCCTCGCGTCGGCTTATTAAATATCGGTGAAGAAGCGACGAAAGGAAACGAAGTTGCTCTTGGTGCCTATGCATTGCTTCAAGAAAATCCAATCAATTTCATTGGCAATGTGGAAGGTCGCGATATTTTTGGATCCTCTGTCGATGTTATCGTCTGTGATGGATTTGTTGGGAACATCGTCTTAAAGTTTGGAGAAGGCTTGGTCAGTGCTCTCTACAGCATGGTCAAAGAAGAATTGAAAAACAGCCGATTGGCCCAAGTGGGCGCTTTTATGGCTACACCGGCCCTTCGAGGCATGGCCAAACGATTGGATTATGCCGAATACGGTGGAGCACCTTTGCTTGGTGTCAATGGCGTTTCAATTATTTGCCATGGATCATCGAAGGCCAAGGCCATTAAGAATGCATTACAGGTAGCACGTCAAAGTGTGGATCAAAAGATCATCAGTGCTATCCAGCAAAATATTCCAGGAAAGGGTAGTGTCCGGAATGATGACTGATATGCGTTCTGTAGGTTTTTGGGGTACCGGATCCTATCTACCTGAGAAAATTATGACCAATAAAGATTTTGAGTCTATAGTCGACACAAATGATGAATGGATACGGACTAGAACGGGCATTCGGGAGCGTAGAATTGCAGCCGATCATGAAGCAACGAGTGATCTCGCTTTTCACGCAGGACAGAAAGCCTTGGAACATGCTGGTGTAGCAGCAGAAGAGATCGATCTGGTCATTGTAGGTAGTTGCGCTTTTGATATGTATTTGCCAGCCTCCGCTTGTCTAGTGGCAGAGCGACTGGGTGCGAAAAAAGCAGCTGCCTTTGATTTGGAAACAGCTTGTACCAGCTTCGTCTATGGCTGTGCTGTAGGGGCTCAATTCATCGCAACAGGTCTCTATGAAAAAGTTCTAGTCATTGGCGCAGAAGTGATGTCTCGAATTATTGACTTTCAAGATCGTAACACCTGCGTTCTTTTTGGTGATGGTGCCGGTGCTGCTGTACTCGGTCCTGTTGAAACAGGTACAGGCATTCGCTCGATTCATTTGGGAGCCGATGGCTCAGGAGGACCTTCTCTATACGTACCCGCTGGAGGGACACGCTTACCTTTCTCTGCTTCCACGTTGGAAAAAAGAGAGCACTTTGTGCGTATGAATGGTTCTGAAGTCTATAAATTTGCTGTAAAAGTGATGGGTGAAGCAGCGTTTCAAGCTTTAGACAAAGCAGGATGGACGCAAGAAGATATTGACTTTTTCATTCCCCATCAAGCCAACTTACGCATTATCGATTCGTCGGCGAAAAAGCTGAAAATCCCCATGGAAAAAGTAGAAATCAATCTTGATCGTTATGGTAACATGTCTGCAGCCTCCATTCCTGTAGCCCTTGATGAAGCGGTAAGAGAAGGACGGATTGCAGAAGGCGATCGCTTGATCTTAGTCGGTTTTGGTGCTGGACTAACTTGGGGGAGCCTAGCAGTCCATTGGGTACCACCGAAAAGATAGTTATTTGCTTAAATAGAGAGAAGCTAGAGGAGGATACTGGGTGAGAACTGTTTTATGTGACCTCTTAGGAATAGAATATCCGATCCTGCAGGGTGGGATGGCCTGGGTGGCCACGGCGGAACTCGCAGCAGCCGTTTCGGAGGCTGGTGGCCTTGGTATTTTAGGTGCCGGTCAAGCGCCAGCTGACTGGATTGATCACGAGATTCGGAAAATTAAAGAACAAACATCAAAACCTTTTGGTGTCAATGTAATGCTTCGTTCCCCTCATGTGGACGATGTAATGAATGTAATTATTGAGCATAAAGTAAAAGTTATTACCACAGGTGCTGGCAATCCTGGCAAGTACATTCCACGCCTTAAAGAGATTGGTACCAAAGTCATTCCTGTTGTATCAGCTGTAGCGCTAGCCCAAAGACTGGAAAAGTCTGGCGTTGATGCGGTCATTGCAGAAGGCATGGAGTCAGGTGGACACGTTGGAGAAATGACAACGATGGCACTCGTGCCACAAATTGTAGATGCTGTTAACATTCCTGTTATTGCAGCAGGTGGCATTGCCGATGGTCGTCAAATGGCTGCAGCTATCGCTTTAGGTGCTGTAGGTGTACAGATCGGGACACGATTTATGTGTGCCCAGGAATGTGCCATTCACAATAATGTAAAAGAAACGATCTTAAAAGCCAAAGATCGTGATACCGTTGTGACGGGACGTCCTACAGGACACCCTGTCCGAGTTATCAAAAATAAGCTGACTAGGCAGTTTGATGAGTTAGAACGGCAAGCTGCTCCAGCAGAACAATTTGAGGCTTTAGGTGTAGGCAAACTTCGTCTTGCCATGGTAGATGGTGAAGTCGATCATGGATCTGTGATGGCTGGCCAAGTTGCTGGTATGATATGTAAAGAGCAAAGCTCTTCTGAAATCATTCAAGAAATTATGCAGGAAGCCAAAACTGTTATGTCCAATATGACAACCATTGTTAGTGCAAAAGCATAGGAGGCATTATGGAAAATCAAGCATTTCTCTTTCCCGGTCAAGGATCTCAATATGTAGGCATGGGTGCTGATCTTTACGACACCTATGCAGAAGTACGAGATGTCTACGATGAAGCCGACGAAGTACTTGGTTTTCCTTTGCGTCGTCTCTGTTTTGAAGGACCGGAAGAAGAATTGAGACTTACTGTTAATACACAACCGGCTTTACTTGTTACATCTATTGCCATCTATCGGATTCTAGAACAAAGAGGCTGGCAACCGAAGTGGGTGGCTGGACACAGCTTAGGCGAATATTCAGCACTTGTTGCGGCCCGCTCCTTAACACTGGCAGAGGCTTTGAAGCTGGTTCGTCAGCGTGGTGCTTTTATGCAAGAAGCTGTGCCATCCGGTCAAGGGACCATGGCTGCGATCTTAGGCTTAGAAAACGCTTTGGTTGAAGAAGCTTGCGAAGAAGCAAAAGCTTTTGGCATTGTAGAACCAGCCAATTACAATGGCGCCGGTCAAGTTGTTATTGCAGGCGAAGTGAAAGCTGTTGAAAAAGCGGCCCAAGTCGCTAAAGCCAAAGGAGCAAAAAAGGTTGTGATGCTCAACGTAAGTGCACCTTTTCATTGTTCCATGATGGGCCAGGCGGCTACGTCTATGGCAAAAGTTCTAGCAAAAGCAGAGATTCAAGATGCAATTCTTCCTCTTATTGCCAATGTATCAGCAAAACCTATTCAAAAAGCAGAGGATATTCGAGAAAGTCTCATTCGACAGGTTGATCATCCTGTCAAGTGGGAACAAACGATGCAGTTTCTAGCACAACAAGGTGTAACCGAATTCTATGAGATCGGACCTGGAAAAGTCTTATCTGGTTTGGCGAAAAAAATTGTAAAAGGTTCGACCGTGAATTCTTTAGGAGATAGGGGTTCACTACAAAAGATTGTTGCATCTTCTGGGGAGAGTGGATAAAATGGGTGTAGACCAGAGGGTTGCCCTGGTAACAGGTGCTTCTAGAGGTATAGGACGAGCCGTGGCTTTTCAACTGGCTGAAGAAGGTTATACTGTCGTCGTGAACTTTATGGGCAATGAAGAAAAAGCCAATGAGGTTGTGGCTTCTATCACAGCCAAAGGTGGCCAGGCCATGGCGATACAAGGCAATGTCTCCCTTTTAGAAGATGTGGAGACGATGGCCCAAGAAGTAATGAATCGCTTTGGTAGAATTGATGTTCTAGTGAATAATGCCGGTATTACGAGGGATAATCTCTTAATGCGTCTTAAAGAAAATGATTGGGATGCTGTAATAGATACCAACTTAAAAGGCGTTTTTCTCTGCTCTAAAGTAGTCGCTAAGATCATGATGAAACAGCGCCAAGGCCGGATTATCAATTTAACTTCTGTCATTGGGCAAGTTGGCAATGCAGGACAGTCTAATTATGCTGCTGCAAAAGCAGGCGTGATTGGCTTTACCAAATCTTTAGCTAAAGAGTTGGCTTCTCGAAACATAACGGTAAATGCTGTGGCACCTGGGTTTATCGTAACGGATATGACAGATAAATTGTCTACTGAATTGCGCGACTCCATGATCAAATCGATTCCCCTCGCTCGCTTTGGACAGCCTGAAGATGTAGCGAACGTTGTTGCTTTTCTTGCATCAGAACAGGCTGCTTACATTACAGGCCAGACTATCAACGTTGATGGTGGTATGGTTATGGCCTAGTGATTTATATAAGTAATTGAAGGAGGTGAAGACAGGTGTCAGCAAACATTTTCGAAAAAGTTAAAGCCATTGTAGTGGAACAACTAGGAGTAGACGAGGAAGAAGTCAACATGGAGACCTCTTTCGAAGATCTTAACGCCGACTCTTTGGATATTGTAGAATTGGTCATGGCGCTAGAAGAGGAGTTCGATATCGAGATCCCCGATGAAGACGCTGAAAAGATCAAGTCCATTGGTCAGGCTGTAGAATACATTAAAGAAAATCAATAAGTTGTTCCAAGAAAAAGTTGATGATGCTGATTCGGAAGTCCCGTAGAACCTACGGGGCTTCCTTCCTATAGATGAGATCCATCATACAAAGAGCAGACTTTTTTCTTGGACAACCTTTGGGGGAGTAACGGGTGATTCTGCCAGAACTAAAAATTGGTCATTTAACAGCGAGAGTTCCCATTATACAAGGAGGAATGGCTGTTAAAATTTCAATGGCTCCTCTGGCTGCAGCTGTGGCGAATGAAGGCGGCATTGGTCTTATTGCAGCAACTGGCTTATCGGAAGATGAATTACGCCAGGAGATTCGCCAAGCAAAAGCATTAAGCGACGGCATTATTGGCATTAACTGTATGTTTGCAGCAAAGGTATTTGCTAATCTTGTCAAAGTAGCGATTGAAGAAAAGATAGATCTAATTGTAGCGGGTGCAGGCTTTTCTAGAGATATATTTCAATGGGGTAAAGAATCAAACACGCCTATCGTTCCCATTGTATCTTCAGCGAGATTGGCCAAACTGGCCGAAAAGATGGGAGCCGCTGCTGTCATTGTAGAAGGCAAAGAGGCCGGCGGTCACCTCGGTACGGATGAGTCTATGAAGAAGATTGTTCCTGAAGTGGTAGAAGCCGTGAAGATACCTGTAATTGCGGCTGGTGGCATTGTTGATGGTACTGATATTGTAGAAGCTTTTCAGATGGGTGTCCAAGGCGTTCAGATGGGAACTCGTTTTGTAGCGAGTGATGAGTCGAGTGCCTCAGAAGCCTTCAAAAAGCTTTATATACAGTCTACCCACGACGACATAATCTTGATTGATAGCCCTGTTGGGTTGCCAGGTCGTGGTCTTAAAAATCCTTTTTGGCAAAAGCTTGAACAGGGTAACGATCTCGCCCCAGAAAACTGTATCGGGTGTTTAAAACATTGTTCAAGGCGCTTTTGCATCTTAGATGCTTTGAATCGAGCCCAGCAAGGCGATTTAGAATTCGGTTTGGTTTTCTCAGGCGAGGATGTAGAAAAGATTAAAGAAGTGCTACCAGTAAAAGAAATCTTCCGCAGACTCCTACAGGAAGCGGAAGACTATCCTAAGGAGAGTGTAGACATACAATGAATAAACGCGTGGTCATAACGGGTCTCGGTGTCGTCTCGCCTGTTGGGATTGGAAAAGAGTCTTTTTGGAATGCTTTGATTTCAGGAGAATCTGGAATTGGCCCGGTAACCCGTTTTGACACCAGCGCCTTACCAACTCGAGTGGCCGGAGAAGTAAAAGATTTTCAACCGACTCAATACCTTGATCGCAAAGAAGCTCGTCGTATGGACCGCTTTGCTCAGTTTGCTGTTGCTTCTGCCAAAATGGCCTTAGAAGATGGTAAGGTTGATCAAGAGCAAGTCAACAAGGAACGAATTGGTGTTGTTCTAGGCTGTGGTATTGGTGGTATGGAAACCTTCGAAGACCAGGCTAGAGTTCTTTTTGAAAAAGGACCGGGACGCGTCAGTCCTTTTTTCGTTCCCATGATGATTTCTAATATGGCGGCAGGCCACGTTTCAATGCAATTGGGCTTAAAAGGTCCCAGTGAAACTGTTGTAACAGCTTGTGCTTCTGCCACCAACGCTTGTGGAAGTGCTTTTCGCTTGGTACAAAGAGGCGAATGCGACATGATTTTAACTGGTGGCACAGAAGCGTCTATTGAGCCTCTTGCCTTTGCTGGTTTTTGTGCGATGAAAGCAATGTCGACGCACAATGATGATCCGAAGCGAGCCAGTCGTCCCTTTGATAAAAGCAGAACAGGCTTTGTCATGGGCGAAGGTGCCGGTATTTTGCTTTTTGAAGAACTTGAACACGCTTTAGCGCGGGGCGCTCATATTTATGCTGAAGTGATTGGATATGGTTGCACGAGCGATGCTCATCACATAACTGACCCTGCACCCAATGGTGAGGGTGCTGCCAGAGCCATGGCGAAGGCCCTTGGAGATGGCGGTGTAAAGCCAGAAGAAGTCAGCTACATCAATGCCCATGGTACCGGTACAGAAAAGAACGATTACTATGAAACCATGGCAATTAAGACGATTTTTGGTGAAAAAGCCAAAGAAATCGCTATCAGTTCTACCAAGTCTATGACAGGCCACTTGCTTGGAGCGGCTGGTGCCATTGAAGTTATGGCCAGTGCTCTTGCCATTAATACGGATACAGTGCCGCCAACCATCAACTTGGAAGAGCCAGGAGAAGGTTGCGATTTAGATTATACGGCCAATGAAGCGCGCAAACTACCTGTAGATGTGGCTATTTCTAATACCTTTGGTTTTGGTGGTCACAATGCTACTATAGTAATGCGAAAATACAAAGAATAAATCTGGGATAAGCAACCCCGAACCCCTACGGGTTAGGGGCTTTTTTTTCGAGGTGATTCCTATGAAGAATCGAGGCAAAAAGTGTTCTGGCAGCTGGCCTACTGAGTTAGCAACCATGGCAGGCATTGAAATAAAACAGCGAAAGCTGCTCGATATGGCTTTAACACATCCTTCTTATGTATATGAAAACAATCGTCTACCGCAGGAACACAACCAGCGCCTGGAGTTTCTCGGCGATGCTGTGCTAGGCCTGGTCGTGGCAGAACAGCTTTACAATCAATACCCGAAATGGTCAGAAGGAGAACTATCTCGTCATCGCGCCGCCATTGTTTGTGAAGCCAACTTGGCCGAAGGAGCAAGGCGAGTTGGTCTGGGGAACTGGTTGAAGCTTGGTAAAGGAGAAGAAGGCAGTGGTGGCCGTGATCGAACTTCCAGCCTAGCCGATGCTTTAGAGGCTCTTATTGGCGCTTCTTATCTGGCTGGCGGAATTGAAGCAGCTCGCGCACTCGTGCTGAACCTTTTTGGAGAAAAGTTAGAGAAAATGCCAGAAAAAACGGGGATTGATCACAAGACGACACTTCAAGAATTGGTTCAAAAAAATGGACAGACTGACATTTCCTATCGTATATTGGAAGAGTCTGGCCCTGATCATGATAAACTGTTTATGGCAGGCGTCTACTTGAACGGATCTCTTGTTGCTTCAGGCCAAGGAAGAACAAAAAAAGAAGCAGAGCAAAAAGCAGCTGGTCAGGCATTGCCGAAGATTCAAAGGAATCATGAAGCTTTATCATGATCATACCCATTTTTTTACCTCAGATTGGTTGCCCCAGTCGCTGTATCTATTGTAACCAAGAAGATTTAACAGGAAGCTGTGGTTTGCCAGAAAAAGAAAGCATCAATCAAACCATTGAAGCGTACTTGTCAAGTCAAAAAGATAAAGAGAAAAAGGCTGACAGGGTAGAAATCGCTTTTTATGGTGGTACCTTTACAGCGCTGCCTGTGACGATACAAGAACAGCTACTTTCTATAGCAGCAGGGTGGATTGCAAAAAAAGAGGTTCATCAGATACGCCTTTCTACGAGGCCCGATCATCTTGATCGAACTACGATTTGTCGACTTCAAGCATACGGCGTTAAGACAGTAGAAGTAGGCGCCCAGACGATGAACCCAACTGTATTAAAAAAGATTCATCGAGGCCATGAACCAAAAGATACAGTAAGGGCTATGAAACTTCTAAAACAAGAAGGCCTGCAGACTTCTTTGCACATTATGACAGCTTTGCCTGGCGATGATGAGGCCAGTGCTTTGCTGTCTTTAGAAGAATGTCTGCATTTACAACCAGATTTTTTGCGAATTCATCCTACGCTCGTCTTGAAAAACAGTTTATTAGAGAAAGAATGGCGAGAAGGTCGTTATCAGCCTTGGAGTTGGGGTCGCAACTTACGATTGTTGACCAAAATGGCTTTGCTTTGTGCCCGCTATCAAAAACCTGTCCATCGTTGGGGACTTATGCCAGGAGAGCTATGCCAGAGTAGTTACCTTGCAGGACCTTACTCTCCTTCTCTTGGCGAATGGGTAAAACGCTCTTTGGCTTTCCTCTACCTATCTTCTCTTCTCACTTGTGCGCTAGAGTCTCCACAATTAAAGAAGCAGAAAACTGTAACACTCGCTGTTCCTTCCAAAGATCTTTCCTTAGTAAGAGGGCAAAGAAAATGGCTGCTCCGGCATGGCAGCACCATAAGTCATTTTTCCTTACACTCTATATGTCAAGCAGATCTACAAAAAAACCTCCCTACCTATCTACCCTTTCACGGTGACTGGTATTTTGATGATAATGGTGAAAAAATATTCTTTCTTACATTAGAGGAATTTATAGCCAATTGCCGAATATAATGTTGTCGAAGTTGTTGCTCTAGCCACATAAATGAATGGGGTAGTAAGGAGGGAATAATCGGTGGAAGGCTTAAAAGTATCTGCACAGTCCAATCCCAAATCAGTCGCGGGCGCTCTAGCAGCCATTTTACGCGAAAAAGGTCATGCCGAGATTCAAGCAGTAGGGGCTGGTGCTGTAAACCAAGCAATTAAAGCAATAGCAATTGCACGAGGTTTTGTAGCACCCAATGGTATCAATCTTGTGACCATTCCGGCTTTTGTGGAGATATCCATTGATGGGGAAGAAAGAACAGCCATCAAGTTCATCATTGAACCTAGATAGGTCAACTTCAATTCGTAACTGCTCACTCTATTGTGGGCAGTTCTTTTTTTGCCTCTTCTTTTCCTATTAGCAAGGCTGTGCTACAATGAGAGAGGAATTTTTCGGGAGGAAATGGCAATGGTTTTAAAAAGAATTGAGTTAAATGGATTCAAATCTTTTGCCGATAAAACAGAAATCCTCCTTTCTCCTGGTGTGACTGTAATCGTGGGACCCAATGGATCCGGTAAATCCAATGTCTCCGATGCCATTCGCTGGGTTTTAGGTGAACAGAGCGCACGGTCTTTGCGTGGCTCGAAGATGGAAGATGTAATCTTTGCAGGATCGGAACGTCGGAAACCTGTGGGGATGGCAGAAGTTTCAATTCACTTAGATAATGATCAAGGCAAACTACCTGTTGAATATAGGGAAGTCCTCGTTACCCGTAGAGTCTATCGCTCCGGTGAAAGTGACTATCTTTTGAACCGAAGTACTTGTCGATTGCGAGACATTCATGAGTTATTTGCCGACACTGGGTTGGGACGAGAAGGGATTTCCATTATTGGGCAAGGTCGTGTTGATGAAGTTCTTTCTTCCCGACCTGAGGAGAGGCGTGCTTTTATTGAAGAAGCTGCAGGGATTGTAAAATATCGCAACCGCAAAAACGATGCCCTCAAGAAAATGGAAGATACGCAAAATCATATTGTAAGAGTAGAAGATATTATTGATGAACTAGAGCAGCAACACCAGTCGCTGACAGAACAAGCTCGCAAGGCGCGACTGTTTCAAGAAATGGACGAGAAAGTGAACCGTCTGGAGCAAGCTTTACTCGCTATCGATTACGAAGAAGTAAAGACAAAAAAAGAACAGCTAGAACATTCTTTTCAAACCCTACAAGACGGCTTGCTGCAAACAGAAAGCACCTTGGCAAAAGTAGAACAAGAAGAAAGTACCACGGCTCTACTGTTAAAGAAAGCAGAAGAAGCGCTAGCAGAAGCCAGGCAAAATCGCCATGACCACTCAGAAAGCCTTTTGACATTAAAGAATAAATTAGAAGTATTACAAGAGCGAATGAAAGGCTTGAAAGCGCAAAAAGAAATGCTTCAGCAAGAGCTAGAAGAGAATCAAAAAAGTTTTGCAGAGTTAACAAAAAGAGCAGAGATAGAAGAAGATAATGAAAAAAATATTATTGGAAAGTTACTTTTCTTAGAGCAAGAAGTTCAACAACGTCAAGAACAAGGGTCCCAGTGGAAAGAAGCCGTTGTTCTTGGAGAGCAAAAACTACAGGATTTGCTGATGGAAGCGCAACAGAAAGATGAAGAAGCCGATCGAGTACGGCAACAGATTCATGAGATAGAGTTAACTGCAACAAGGCAGGAAGAACAAGAGAAAACTTTTGCCGAATCATTGCAGCGTGCTTTGACACGGGTGAAGGAATGGGACAAAGAAAAAAGCGACTTGCAAGTAGAACAAGAAAAGTTGTTCAAGAAGGATAAGGAGCTGCAGAAAGAAAGTGTCCGTGTGAAGGAAGAACTTGCAGCCCTTCAAAAAGAAGGAGAAGAAATAGAGCATACGTTAACAGAGACAATGCGAAGATGGCAAGAAATGATTGGGCGCATCAAAGCATTAGAGAATATGGAACGGTCTTATGAAGGATTTAACAAAGGTGTCAAAGAGGTTATGCTAGAAGCCAAGAAAAATCCTTCGACACTGCAAGGAATCTTTGGCCTTGTCAGTGAGCTTATCGAAGTGCCCGTCGGCTATGAAAGGGCCTATCAAGTCGCTCTAGGCTCGGCCATGCAGAACATTGTGGTAGAAAATGATGGGGCAGCACAAGAAGCCATTGAGTTTTTGAAGAAATACAATAAAGGACGAGCTACTTTTCTACCCTTAAAAAGCTTACAAGTCTACGGAAGTTTGCAACAAGACTTTTTAGCACAACCGGGTGTTCTCGGCTGTGCCGCCGATCTAGTGCAAGTTGATCCATCCTATAGTAAAGCAATACAATTTCTGTTAGGAAGAACCTTAATTCTAGAGAATCTAACAAGTGCTCTTGTCCTTGCTCGTCAGAAGAAATGCCCTTACAAACTGGTGACATTACAAGGGGAAGTTCTACAACCAGGAGGGAGTGTGACCGGTGGAACGGTCAATCCCCAGGGAGGACAGACCTTTCTCCGACGACGAGAGCTAACTCTATTAAATGAAGAAGAAAGAAAGCTAGCTATGGTCATTGCGAGTCTGAAGCAATTGCGAGAAGAGATTCATGAGCAACGCCATAGAATTGCGCAACAGTCTGTAGAGCTTGAAAAAGAAGGAGCTGCTTTACAACTTCATCTTTCTTCGAAAGAATCTGCTTTAGAGCGACTGCAAGAGTCGATAGAACAAGAGCAGCTCTTTGTAGATCAAGCGCTTAAAGATCAAAGGCAATGTGAACAAGATAGGCTTCAACTTCATGAAGAAAAAGCAAAGCTAGAAACATTGATGAACCACTTACAGGTCTTAAAAAAAGAACTGGAAAGGTTTTATCAACAACAAAGAGAAGCCTTAGATCAGCTTCGTCTTTCCGGTGAAGAAGAAAATCGAACACTAACGGATAAACAATTGCAGCGAGCACGCCTTGAGGAAGAGTTAAAAAGTGTTACAGCATCACTTCGATTCAACAAAGAGCGAATCGAAAAACTACTTCAAGAAAAACAACAGAAAAGTGAAACAGCTCTACAGTGGGAAGAAATGATTCTATCTTGTGATGAGTCTTATCAAGAAATAGAGAAAAAAGTTCTTCAAGATCTTCTAGAAGAACAATCACTTTTAGAGAAAGTGAAAGACCGTCAGCAATCCTATCAAGAGCTCCGAATAGAGCTCGATCAAATCATGGAGCAGAAAAAGCCGCTTATGGAAAAGATAGCGGCTAAAAGTAAAGAGCTCCATCAGATAGAAATTGCTTTAACGAAAGCGGTATCAGAAGAAAAAACCATCCTTTTGAAGTTACAAGAGAAATGGTCTTTATCTCAAGAGAGAATCACGGAAATGGAAAAACCATGGCTCGATCGGAAAAGCTACCAGAAAGAGATTGCCGTGACAAAAGGTGCTCTCAAAGAACTAGGTACCGTAAATATGTTGGCCATTGAAGAAGAAAAGAACTTACAAGAGAGAATGAACTTTCTTCGGCAACAACAAGAAGACTTAAAAACAGCAAAAGACAGCCTAGAACAAGTGATTCGGGAAATAGAAGAGATTATGATCCAACGTTTTGGACAAGCTTTTCAAGAAATCAATGAACATTTTGCAGCAACTTTTGCGGATCTTTTTCAAGGCGGTCAAGCTGAACTGGTTCTTACGCAACCCGATAACCTTCTCGAAACAGGCGTCGACATGGTAGCACAACCACCTGGTAAAAAGAGGGTGCCTTTGTCTTTACTATCGGGTGGAGAAAGAGCCTTAACGGCCATAGCTTTGCTTTTTTCGTTGCTTAAAACAAAGCCCAGCCCTTTTTGTGTCTTAGATGAAATTGAAGCAGCTTTAGATGAAGCCAACGTAGCACGGTTCGCCAATTACCTCAAAAAACTATCAAGAAAAAGCCAATTTATCGTTATCTCTCATCGTAAAGGCACGATGGAAGCAGCAGACTATCTCTATGGTGTTACGATGGAAGAAGGCGGGGTATCCCGACTGGTTTCTGTCAAAATGACCGAGCGAGATAATTCAACAATAGATGCAGCTAGTTAGGAGGAATTTATATGGGATTTTTTAACAAACTAAAAGAAGGCCTGAGCCGCACAAGACAGAACCTGGTTCAAAAAGTAGAACAGCTAGTAACAGGACGACAACATATTGATGAAGAACTTTATGAGGAACTAGAAGAAGTCTTAATCAGCGCCGATGTTGGGGCTGAAATGGCCTTACAAATGGTAGAAGGATTGCGCAAAAAAGTAAAAGAGCAAAAGATTGGTGATCCAGGAGAACTAAAAAGGCTTTTGCAAGAAGAAATTGTAGAACTATTAGGGCAAGAAACAGCTGTTGTTGATATTTCTAAAAAACCAACGGTCGTCCTTGTAGTAGGCGTTAATGGCGTGGGCAAGACTACAACTATCGCCAAGCTGGCCCATCGCTGGAAATCAGAAGGCCGCAAAGTCCTCCTTGCTGCTGGCGACACCTTCCGTGCTGCCGCCATCGATCAGCTAGAAATCTGGGGACAAAGGGTAGGTGTCGATGTCATCCGCCACCAAGAAGGTTCTGATCCTGGTGCTGTTGCCTACGACGCGGCCCAGGCTGCTATCAGTCGTGGCGCTGACATCTTACTTGTTGATACAGCAGGAAGACTACACAATAAAAACCACCTTATGAATGAACTTTCTAAAGTAGGCCGCGTTCTCGATCGTGCTCTACCAGGCGCTCCTCATGAAATCCTGCTTGTCTTAGATGCCACAACCGGTCAAAACGCCGTAACGCAAGCTCGACTCTTTGGCGAAGCTGTTGGCGTCACAGGTTTGGTATTAACCAAATTAGACGGCACTGCCAAAGGTGGTGTCATCTTAGCCATTCAGGGTGAATTGAATGTTCCTGTAAAATTCATTGGCATTGGTGAGGCCATGGATGACTTGAGAATCTTCGAACCACAACAATTTGCCAAGGCCCTCTTTGGACAGGAAGAAGCAGAATAAACTCTTACTCCCTATCATATTTAATTCAGAAATAAAAAGGAGAGATCGATTTATGCCCATTGTACAAGTCACCATGCTAGAAGGACGCACAGAAGAGCAAAAGCGTGAACTGGCCAAAGCCATTACACAAGCTTTTGTTGACACTTGTGGCGCCAAAGCCGAGTCTGTTACTTTATCAATTCATGATGTACCAACAGAAAATATTGCTTTAGGCGGTACGTTGATTTCTGATCTAAGGAGGAATCCTGCTTGACTGTAAAAATTGCGATTATTGGTGGCACTGGCGTGTATGATCCGGCCATCTTAAAGGACCTGCGCACAGTAGAAGTAGATACAAAGTATGGCAAAGTAGCTATTAAAGTAGGGAGCTATGGAGATAAGGAAGTGGCCTTTCTCGCTCGTCATGGCGAAGGCCACACCGTGCCTCCCCATCTTATCAATTATCGTGCCAACATTATGGCGTTAAAAAGGCTTGGCGTTCGTCATATTATTGCAACAGCTGCCGTCGGTTCTCTAGATCTAAAAATGGAAGCAGGTCATCTTGTTGTAGTAGAAGACTTTTTAGACTTTACCAAAGCAAGAGCGACCACTTTCTTTGATGGTGGAGAAGCTGGTGTTGTTCACACAGATTTTACCTATCCTTACTGTCCGCGACTGCGTCAGATCCTTGTGCAGGCAGGGGAAAAAGAAAATCTAACGATTCATGATAAGGCTGTTTATGTTTGCACAGAAGGCCCTCGTTTTGAGACGCCTACAGAAATTAAAATGTACCAAAGCTTTGGTGGTCATCTTGTTGGTATGACCAGTGTACCTGAAGTGCTTTTAGCACGAGAAGCTGAAATTTGTTATGCCACCGTAGCGATGGTAACAAACTATGGCGCTGGTATTTCCCCACAACCACTGACGCACATGGAAGTGCTAGAAGCGATGGATGCCAACAAAGAAAACATTAAAAAGCTGGCCATGAAAACCATCGAACTATTGGAAGTCGATGAAGACTGTGATTGTCAACATGCTCTCGCTGACTTTGGTGGTTTTACGCTGTAATTGATAGAAAGGAAGTTTTAGCTTTTGGATGCGATTCGCTGGCAAGAAGATCATCTCTTACTTTTAGATCAGACCAAACTTCCCCTTGTTGAAGAATATATTGAGTGCTGGGATCACTATGTCGTTGCTAGAGCCATTAAGATTTTGCAAGTTCGAGGAGCCCCAGCTATCGGTGCTGCAGCTGCTTTTGGTGTTGCTCTCGCTGCCTTGAATTATCAAGGCGATTCAGCAGAAGAATTCGAAAGAGAAGTCAATCAAGCCATTGATGACTTGGCAAAAACGCGTCCTACCGCTGTGAATCTGTTCTGGGCTCTTACTCGTATGAAGGCTTTTCTAGAAAGTACAAGAGGAAGTTCCATTGAAGATCGACAGCAAGCCATTCTTGCAGAAGCACAAGCTCTTTTAGCTGAAGACAAAGCGATGAATGAACAAATGGGTGCTTATGGCCAGACGCTGATCCCAGAAAGTGCTGGTGTACTTACCCACTGTAACGCTGGTGCTTTGGCAACAGGTGGCTTCGGCACTGCCCTCGGTGTAATTCGAGCAGCCCATCAAGCAGGCAAAGAAATCTCTGTTTTTGCTGACGAGACAAGGCCGCTTTTGCAAGGTGCTCGCTTAACAGCCTGGGAGTTGATGAAAGATGGCATTCCTGTTACTTTGATTACGGACTCTATGGCTGCTTATGTAATGAAGCAAAAACTTGTCGATCTGGTCATTGTAGGTGCTGACCGAATTACAGCCAATGGGGATGTGGCCAATAAAATTGGTACCTATGGTCTGGCTTTGTTGGCCAAAGCACATGGTATCCCTTTTTACGTCGCTGCACCTGTATCTACTTTTGACTTGTCTTTACAAAGCGGTGATGAAATTCCCATCGAAGAAAGAGATTCAGAAGAGGTACGTACTTTAGGTGGTACGACAACGGCACCTCTTGAAGTGCCTGTCTACAACCCCTCTTTTGACGTTACACCTCATCAGTACGTGACCGCCTTTATTACCGATCGAGGTATTATCCAAGCACCTTATCTTGAGAATTTGCAAAAGCATATGAAGTAGTAGGCTTCTTTTGGAGGTGAAAATATTGAGCAAAATCTTCATTAAGAATAGCACCATCATCCCGATGACAGCGAAAGAAGATATTTTTCAAGGTCATCTTTATATAGAAAATGGAAGAATTTCTGCTCTTTATCGCTTGGATGAAGAGCCCTCCTTCGCGCTAGAACAAGAAGACCTTGAAGTGATAGATGGTCAAGATAAAGTTCTCTTGCCAGGTCTGGTCAACGCGCATACCCATGCTGCGATGACACTTTTTCGCAGTTACGCTGACGATCTCCCTTTGATGCAGTGGCTCAATGAAGCCATCTGGCCAGCAGAAAGAAAATTAACGGCAGAGCATGTCTACTGGGGTACCATGCTAGCCATTGCTGAGATGATCAAAGCTGGCGTTACAGTTTTTGCGGATATGTACTTTTTTATGGACCAAGTGGCCAAAGCAGTCTCGAATAGTGGTATGAGAGGGCATTTAAGTCGCGGTATGATTGGTTTTGGCCCCAATGCTGAGGTTGCTCTAGCAGAGTCAGAAGACTTCTACAAAAGCTGGAACAAAGGCGCTGAAGGACGAATTCGAGTCTGGCTCGGTCCCCATGCTCCTTATACTTGTCCACCAGACTATCTAAAAAAAGTAATGTCTCTTTCTGATCGTCTTGGTACAGGCTTGCATATCCATCTCGCTGAAACAATGACGGAAGTACAAGATATCGAAAAAGCCCATGGACAGAGGCCCATTGAGTTGATGCATACACTGGGGCTTTTCGAAAGACCTGTACTAGCGGCTCATTGTGTTCATCTGACGGAAGAGGAAGAAAACATACTGGTTGAGAAAAAAGTCGGCATTGCTCATAATCCGGAAAGCAATATGAAGCTTGCCTCTGGCATTGCACCGATAGAAAGTCTACGCCAAAAAAAGGCCATTGTCTCTCTTGGTACAGATGGTGCAGCGAGCAATAACAACCTTGATTTAATTGAAGAGATGCGCCAAGCTGCTTTTCTTCAGAAAGTGCACAGGCTCGATCCGACGGCCTTGCCTGCCTATAGCGCTTTAGAAATGGCTACCATTGGTGGTGCGAAAGCCTTAGGTTGGGATGATGAGATTGGAACGTTAGAAGTTGGAAAAAAAGCCGATCTGATTCTAATCAATATGAAACAACCTCATCTCTATCCTGTTCACGATCCTGTGGCTCATGTGGTTTATTCAGCAAAAGGCTCCGATGTTCATACAGTCATTGTGGATGGCAAAGTACTTCTTCGAGCAGGAAAGCTCACTACCATAGACGAAGAAGAGGTTATGGCGGAAGCCCAAAAGGCAGCTCTTCTTTTAACAGCAAAAGAGTAGATGGAAGAATTTTTTTTCTATCATTAAAGAGTTATCAACATTTACAAGCCAGAGTATGAAAAGGTCTCTGGCTTTTCTTATAAGCTTGCTTACTTGTGAAGGAAAAAGCCTTGACAGTACTGTTGGAACATAGTAAAATCATAACGTTGCAAAAAGGTGTCAAGGTATAAAGCTTGACAGTCGAGGGAGTAGGATGGTAGAAGAGTCTTCTTTAGATAAATTTAATCGAATGAACTTGCTGATTGATTTTTATGGTCAGCTTTTAACAGAGCGGCAAAGGCAAGTGCTTTCTTTATATTATGAAGACAATCTTTCACTCGGAGAGATTGCTGCGGACTTTTCTGTGTCTCGACAAGCTATTTTTGATTTGCTGAAAAGAGCTGAAAAATTACTAGAAGGTTATGAAGAAAAGCTTGGACTTGTCAATCGCTGGCAACAGGAGCGAGCCAAGTTAATAGATATGGTAAAAGATATGGAAGATACATTGAGACAAAGAGATTGGAGCAAGATGGAAGATCTTGTTCAGTCCTTTTCCAAAGCAATCGAAGAGGGGAGGGAGTAAGCAATGGCAATGTTTGAAAGTCTTGCTGAGAAGTTACAAAGCACTTTTAAGAAGTTACGAGGCAAAGGAAAAGTTTCAGAAGCCGATGTAGCAGAAGCGATGCGAGAAGTCCGGATGGCTCTGCTGGCGGCGGACGTAAACTTAAAAGTTGTCAAAGACTTTGTAGCCAAAGTAAAAGAACGAGCCATTGGCCAAGAAGTACTGGATAGCTTGACGCCTGGACAGCAAGTTGTCAAAGTCGTTCATGAAGAACTGGTTGCTTTGATGGGCGGTACTTCATCGAAGATCAGTCAATCTCAAAAACCACCAACCGTAATTATGCTTGTTGGTTTGCAAGGTGCTGGTAAGACCACTTCTGTATCGAAATTGGCCCTTTACTTACGCAAGCAAGGTCGTCGTCCTCTGATGGCTGCCTGTGACGTCTACCGCCCTGCTGCGGTTAAGCAATTGCAAGTACTGGGAAATCAGCTTGATATTCCTGTTTTCTCTATGGGGACAGGCGTTAGTCCTGTAGATATTGCTCGTGGTGCCATGGAAAATGCGGTGGCTACCGGTCGAGATACGCTCTTGCTTGATACAGCCGGTCGTCTTCATATTAATGAAGAATTGATGGATGAGCTGAAAGAGATCAAGAAAGTTGTTAAACCCCATGAGATTTTACTTGTCGTTGATGCTATGACCGGTCAAGATGCTGTCAACGTAGCAGAAGCTTTTCATGGACAACTGGGGCTTGATGGCGTCGTACTAACGAAGCTCGATGGTGATGCTCGCGGTGGTGCCGCCCTTTCCGTTAAAGCCGTAACAGGTTGCCCCATTAAATTTGTCGGTCTAGGTGAAAAAGCAGAGGCTCTTGAACCATTCCATCCTGATCGTATGGCTTCGCGGATCTTAGGGATGGGTGACGTCTTAACGCTGATTGAGAAAGCACAGTCGTCAATCGATAGTCAGATGGCCCGCGATATGGAGCAAAAACTGCGCAAAGCAGAGTTTAACTTTGAAGACTTTCTTGTGCAGATGCAACAAATGAAAAAAATGGGGCCTATTGATCAATTGCTAGGGATGTTACCGGGCATGGGGAACATGAAAGCTTTGAAAGACGTGCAAGTTGATGATAAAGAGATGAAGCACGTAGAAGCTATTATTCTATCGATGACACCGGAGGAACGGCAAAATCCTCAGTTGATCAAAGACAGTCGCAAACGTCGCATTGCTCGTGGTTCCGGCACATCCGTTCAACAAGTCAACAATTTGCTGAAAACGTTTGAGCAAAGTCGCAAACTAATGAAGCAATTTACAGATATGCGTGGCGGTGGCAAAAAAGGGAAAAACAAAGCCAAAGGCATGTTTAAGATGCCCTTTTTCAAGTAAAAATCTAAAAAAGTCGTTGAAGGAGGTGATATTCTTGGCTACACGGATTCGTCTAAAGCGCATGGGTATGAAGAAAAAGCCTTTTTACCGTGTTGTTGTCGCCGATTCGAGATCTCCTCGTGATGGGCGTTTTATTGAAGAGATTGGTTACTATAACCCAATCAAAGAACCTGCAGAAATTTCTATCGATGAAGAAAAAGCAATCAAATGGCTGCAAAATGGTGCACAACCATCTGATACAGTGCGGGCTCTGCTCACCAAAGCTGGTGTGATTCAAAAGTGGACCGAAAGCAAAGCGCAAGGCTAAGTGGCTCTGCGTAAGTTACCCCCTAGGAGGTAACGGCAATGAAAGAATTGGTGGAACTATTAGCAAAAGCACTGGTTGATCAACCAGAAGCGGTGCAAGTTACACAAAAAGAGACGGAAAAAGAAGTTTTGCTAGAATTACGAGTGGCCCCTGAAGATATGGGCAAAGTAATTGGTAAGCAAGGCAAGATTGCCAAAGCCATTCGTACGATGGTCAAGGCAGCAGCTGCCAAAGATGGGCGGCGAGTTACCGTCGAGATCATTTAGGTTAATCTGACATAGATGATCCTGGGGAAAGAGGGGGCGTTGTGCTCCCTCTTTCTTCGTTAGGAGGCAATAAGGTGAGAAAAAATGTTCGTGTGGGACAAATCGTAAACACACAAGGTATCAAAGGACAAGTGCGAGTTTGGCCTTTGACAGACTCTATAGAACGTTTTAAAAAAATTAAAAAAGTTTATCTAGAAAATAAAATTGCTCATCTACCAGAAGTTTTAACGATTACAGCTTCATCAGAGCACAAAAAAATGGTTGTGCTTAACTTTCAAGAAATTATGGATATGAATGATGCAGAAAAGCTGAAAGGTGCCTACCTGACCATTCCTGTCGAAGAAGTACCAGCGCAAGAAGAAGACACCTATTATCATTTTCAATTAGAAGGATTGTCTGTAGTTACGGAAGAAGGCCAAGTGCTCGGTATTCTATCAGAAATTATCGAAACAGGTAGCAATGATGTTTATGTAATTCGTCCGGAAGAAGGTCAAAAGGAAGTACTCCTTCCCGCGCTTAAATCAGTGGTGTTACAAGTTGATCTTGATCAAGGTACGATGGTGGTAAGACTTCCAGAAGGACTGTTGGAGTAAAAAGACTATGAAAATTCATATTCTTACTATTTTTCCTGAAATGTTTGCTGGGCCCATGAGTACAAGTATCGTAGGGAGGGCTTGCCAGAAAGGTTTGCTTTCTATTGAGCCTCACAATCTGCGAGATTACACCAAAGACAAGCATCGACAAATTGATGATCGTCCATTTGGTGGTGGTGCCGGCATGGTGATGAAAGCGGAGCCTTTTTTTGAAGCGCTAACAACCTTGGTGGGTGCGCCGAAAGAAAAAAAAGAAGGCCGAAAAATTATTATGGTAACACCACAGGGTGCTACTTTTTCTCAAGCAAAAGCGAGAGAACTGGCTTCTTACTCAGAGCTGATTTTTCTATGTGGTCGCTATGAAGGCATTGATGAGAGAGTTCGAGAAACTTGGGTAGATGAAGAAGTGTCCATCGGTGATTACGTCTTAACGGGCGGTGAATTACCAACGATGGTGATGATTGATGCACTGGTCCGCTTTCTACCGGGGGCACTAGGCGATGAGGCTTCGGCGGAGGAAGAATCGTTCAGCGATGGTCTCCTAGAATATCCTCAGTATACTAGACCGGAAGTATATCAAGGTATGGCAGTTCCAGCACCCTTATTAAGTGGTCACCATGAACAAATCCGACGGTGGCGCCGTAAAGAAGCTTTCAAAAGAACCTATCAATTTCGCCGAGACTTATTAAAAGGACGTTCCTTAGATATAGAAGATCAAGTACTGTTCGCAGAAGCTTTACAAGAGGTAGGGATTCCCGTAGAAATTCCCTTGCGAAAAAAGAAAAGAGGCAGAACAAAGCATGTTACGAGAGACTGATCAGAAAATCAAGAAAGCCCCTTTATACATCGCCCTCGTACATCATCCTGTATATAATAAAAATATGGACATCATTGCTACGTCAGTGACCAATCTTGATCTTCATGATATTTCAAGAACAGCAAGAACTTATGATGTTGAAGGCTATCTGATTCTTCATCCTCATCTAGCACAGCAGCGTCTGGTCTCTGAAATTCTGCGTTATTGGGTCGATGGATATGGTGCCGAATACAATCCTGATCGCAAAGAAGCGCTAGAAAGAATTCAAATCCTAGCCGACCTGGATGAAGCACTTGCTTATATTGAAGAAAAAGAAGGACGCCGACCGAAAACAATTACAACAGATGCACGGATTTACAATAATTCCGTTAGCTATGGCGAAATGAGAAGAAAGCTTTGTGACGAAGAAGGCCCCTGGTTGCTGCTTTTCGGGACAGGCTTCGGAATGGAAAAAGAATTGATGCAATCGGCGGACTATGTCCTTCACCCTATTTGGGGGCGCGGTGATTACAATCATCTTTCTGTTCGCAGTGCAGCAGCCATTATTATAGATAGACTTCTTGGTGAGAGCTGGTATGAAATTTAAACTTGCCCATAGACTTTACATTGTGCTATAATTTGAGTGTTGTCTTTTTGGGAGTCTATACTCCCTTAACAAGGGTGGTCCGCTGGCTTCATAGAGGGAGTTAAGAACACCTGGGCTGGAAGGAGGGACTTTATTTATGCAAGAAATTATTCGTCAAATTGAAGCGGCTCAGATCCGCAAGGACATTCCTCAATTTGGCCCTGGAGACACAGTTCGAGTACACGTAAAAGTTGTCGAAGGTAACCGTGAACGGATTCAGATTTTTGAAGGTGTTGTCATCAAGATTAAAGGTGGCGGCCTGAGAGAGACTTTTACAGTGCGTCGTGTATCTTACGGTGTGGCTGTTGAGCGTATCTTCCCTATCCATTCACCTCGTCTTGATAAGATTGAAGTGATTCGTCGCGGACGTGTTCGCAGAGCGAAATTGTACTACTTACGTGGCCTTTCTGGTAAAGCAGCTCGTATTAAAGATCGACGCTAACTGTGAAAAGGGACTGGAAACCCAGTCCCTTTTTGTCTATTGTGGCTGTGTAAAATAATGGATTCACCTCAGGAGGTGCCTCGTGGAAGATCTCCAACAACAATCTCAAGATGTTGTCAATGGCACTGAACAGAAAAAAGAAAAATCGGCTTTTCGAGAAATTGTTGAATCAATTCTGATTGCTATTTTGTTAGCCTTTTTGATTCGCTACTTTTTCTTTCAGCCTTTTTATATTCCTTCTGGTTCTATGGAACCCACGCTTAAACCCTATGATCGGATTATTGTAAGCAAGATGAGTTTTTGGTTCAGCGAGCCGGAACGAGGAGACATTATTGTCTTTCGCTATCCTCTTGATCCCAGTCGCGATTTTGTGAAAAGAGTGGTTGCTCTTGAGGGAGAGACAATCGAGATTCGAAATAATCAACTTCTTATTAACGATGAAGTGGTGGACGAACCTTACTTGCCGCCCATGATTATGAGAGATTATGGACCTACCAAGGTGTCTGAAGGTCATCTTTTTGTACTCGGTGACAATCGCAATCATTCGGATGACAGTCGATTTTGGGGCTTTGTCCCATCAGACTATCTAGTAGGCAAATCGGTGATTATTTATTGGCCGCCTGAACGAATTCAGCTTTTGGGGGGAGAACGTTGAGTTCTATTCAATGGTATCCCGGACATATGACCAAAGCTCGTCGGCAAGTTACAGCCGATCTGGCGAAAGTTGATGTTGTCATGGAATTGCTTGATGCACGCATTCCTCTTAGTAGTCGCAATCCTGATATTGACAAGCTCATTGGTACGAAAGCTCGAATTGTTTTGTTAAACAAAGCTGACTTGGCTAACAGTAGTGCTACGAAAG
Source organism: Heliorestis convoluta (assembly GCF_009649955.1). Lineage (NCBI taxonomy): Bacteria > Bacillati > Bacillota > Clostridia > Eubacteriales > Heliobacteriaceae > Heliorestis > Heliorestis convoluta. Next base: position 1,955,045 of record NZ_CP045875.1, read on the forward strand.
AATTTGTTGACTATTTTGCGCAGCATAATATTAAAGCCATTGCTGTTGAAGCTTCTACTGGTAAGGGCTTTAAATTAATAGTCCCTGCTGTGGAAAGTGCCTGCAAAGCGCTCTTAGAGCGGTGGAAGCAAAAAGGTATGAGACCACGACCTTTTCGAGCCATGGTAGTGGGCATTCCCAATGTAGGCAAATCATCGGTCATCAATCGCCTTGCTGGAGCCAGAAAAACTGTAACAGCCAATCGACCCGGTGTAACTCGTGGACAGCAATGGGTTAAAGTGAGTGACAAATTAGAGTTGCTCGATACGCCCGGTATTTTATGGCCTAAGTTCGACGATCCACTGGTCGGCTTAAAGTTAGCCTCTACCGGTGCTGTTAGCGATCTAGTAACCAATATAGAAGAGATTGCCTTTTTTGCTTTGCAAGAAGTTGATAAAAGAAATGCTGCCATTTTGCAAGAACGCTATCATCTTGATAGTCATACTGTTCCAACAGAAGAGTGGCTCGACAAGATAAGTCGTCGCTTTGGCTTCTTAGTATCTGGCGGCAAAGCTGACTTAGTAAAAGGGTCTAAGCAGATATTACAAGATTTTCGCGCTGGTAAACTCGGTAAATTCACCCTTGACTCTAGCCTTTCTCTGAATAACGAAGTATAGCACCCTCATTGGGGTGCTATTTCCATTTCATAAGGCTTGATATCTTCAAGACTTACAATCTTATATCCTTTTTTTTCTATCGTATCTATGATATTCTCTAGTTGGTTAATAACGCCTTCTGAGTTGCCATGCAAGAGAATAATGGCTCCAGGATGAAGTTGATCAATCACGCCTTGATAGATGCTCTTTTCATTACTAGAAGGCTTCCAGTCTACGACAGCAATGCTCCAAAAAACAGATTGATAGCCTAGGTTCTTGGAGATCTCTAAGCTTCTTCTACTGAATTCACCTCTTGGTGGACGCAAATACTTTGTTTCATAACCAGTATGGTCTTTGATATGATTGTGTAGTACCATGATTTCATTTTTTATCTTATCGCCACTTAGATCGGGGAGGCTGGGGTGCTTCCAAGTGTGATTGCCCACAATATGGCCTTCTTCAATAATTCTTTTTAGAAGATCTGGTTGCGTCTTAACCCAATGACCTGTGAAAAAGAATGTAGCTTTGATATTATGCTTCGCTAGAGTGTCAAGGATTTTGGGTGTACCGCCTTCTTTTTCATAGCCCATGTCAAAAGTCAAAGTTACAGCTTTTTCATCCTTTTTTCCGATATAGAAAGCGTCATAGTCTTTTAATAAATCGATTTCCCACTGAGGAACTTGGGGACCTTTTTCGTTTTTGGAACGTACGATACCCCAGCCGTACTTTTTGTTATAGCCTCCTGGAGAGGCCATTAGCTCTTCGAGTGATTCGATGGGATTTAGATTTTGTTGAGACTCTATGGACTCTGAAGCTGCGTGCCCTGATGCAGCGTCCATGGAAGAATCTATTATATGAATTTCCGAATCTATTGAATCAATGGATTCCAGAGACTCCAAAGAATCAAGGGACTCCATTTCTTGGAGTGGTGCTTTTTCTAAAAGTAGCTGATAGCCACTGTACAGAACAAGCAGTGATAATGCAATAAAGGCAATGGCTTTGCCAACTTTATTATTAGGCACAAATACCTCCCCTTCTTCCTGTCGACCCGTAGACTTCAAGAGCTTTTTGAATATATTGATAGTCTACTTCCTTTAACAAAAACTATGGCAGGAAGATAGAGGTCTTTTTGGGATGGTAATTTCAGAAAATGATTATGTTAACAAAAGGAAGGGGTCAATGACAATTGACCAAATACAGTAAAATTTTACAAGAAAATTGGGCTGTCATGGAGGATAATCTGCGGCAGCAAGGGTTTCATCACATTGTTGGTGTTGATGAAGTAGGTCGTGGTCCTTTGGCAGGGCCTGTTGTTGCTGCGGCTGTTATTTTACCGCCTCACTGTCATATAGATGGTCTTGCTGATTCTAAAAGGCTAAGCGCTCAAAAAAGAGAGAAGCTTGCCCAAGTGATTCGGGATAAAGCGATTGCTTGGTCTCTAGCCGTTGTATCGGCTCGACACATTGATGGGCAAGGTATTGTTCCTTCTACTTTTAAAGCAATGAATCGAGCGATTGCTCACCTTACTGTCAAGCCTGACTATGTGCTTGTCGATGGCAACAAGACCCTTCCTAACTATGAAGGAGAGCAAAGCTCTCTAATCGGGGGCGATGGATTGGCAGCGCCGATTGCAGCAGCATCCATTATAGCCAAAGTAAAGCGCGATCAGCTCATGGGTCGTTTTGGTCAAATCTTTTGTGGCTATGGCTTTGAAAAGCACAAAGGCTATGGAACGGCTGAACATCGTAAATTTTTAGCGCAAGAAGGACCATCACCTATTCACCGGCATAGTTTTTTACATAAGCTGAATCGGTCTTAGGTTTTATGGGAGGTGGGATAGTATGGATTCTTCTTTACAAGTTCTGTTACGAAGCCTTATTGATCCCAGAAAAGATCCCAACCAGAACTTTTCGCAATCGAAGTTGCCTTGGCCTTCAGGGACAAGAATCAATGGAGAAGTCTTAGCAAAACTATCTGCAGATATCTATTCAGTGATTTTGAAAGGTAAAAAAATTACCCTTCAATCCAATCAGAAGCTATGGCCTGGTCAGTCTATAACAGTAGAGATCGAGAAAAATCAAAAAGATCAAGCAATCGCTAGAATAATACCTCAACAGGCTCCTCCCAATTTATACAGTGCCGTACGAAAAGAACTATCTTCTTCAATAGATAAAATTGGATTGCGCAATTCGGTAGAAAATAGACTTATTTTCAACACATTAACAAAGTATCAACTAGAGCTTACAGATGAGAATTTTCGTCAAGTAAGGCAGGGAATGAATCTTTTAGGCTATAATAATAGTGCTTCAGCGCAAATTGTAGCATTTGCCATTAAAGTTGGTTTGCCTGTTCAAAAAGATCTTTTGCTTTTATTACAGCAAGCATTTAGTTCAGAAGAATTGTTTAAGAGTCTTCAAACTTGGATTGCTCAAACAAAAGATTTAATAAAACAGAATAAAAGTTACCTCTTAGAGCAAGAAGAACGGGTAAATATTACTTCTAGACAGAACAGAGGAGATCAGGTATATAATAAAGATCAGAGTCGCTTAAACAATATAAGCATGTTGCTTACTATTCAAGATTCAGTGGAAAAATTGGAAAAAAGACTGCTCCAGTTGTGTTTGCAAAGCTATGATAAAGATAATGCAGTCAAAGAAAAAATTGCTACTATTATGGAAGCACAATTTATTCGACCAGAAAGTCTTAAGCCTATAGAAGGGAGAGCTCTGTTCTCTAGAAGAGAGCGTTTGCTTTCTCTCATTAATGATACATTGAATGAATTGGAGTCATTAGAAAGAAAAGGTGGTGAATTAGCAAAAGGAAAAAACTCTCCTTGGATGCAAGTATTCTCGCGAGGTGTAGCTCTTGAAGAGTTATGGGCAGGGAGACAAATTCTACAATTATATGACAAATCTACTGGTCAGAACAATGATTCCTACCTTTTTTTTATACCTTTTCAACAAGCAGAAGGGCAAGAGGGCATGGCGCAATTAAAAGTGTACAAAGAGGCTGGAAAAAGATTGGTAAATCCCAAAAATATGCGCCTTCTTTTTTTATTAGAGATGAAGCATATCGGTACTCTATGTATGGAGTTAGAAATCAAAGAACAGTCTGTTTATGGCCGTGCAACAGTGCAACAAAAAGAAATTGCTATATTGGCTGAAGCACTGTGGCCTCAATTGCAAGCAACTTTCGCTGCAATGAACTATACTTTGCATACTTTTGATTGGGTAGTTGGAAATCCTGCTGAAATAGAGCCGCTAGAAGAACCTTCTGCGAGAAAAGAGAGAAGAGATCTTGACCTCTTTATCTAGGAGGACATAAGATGGTGGAAGAAAAAAAAAGATCCTAAAGAACTCTTGGCTGTCGCTCTACGGTATCAACAAGAGAAGGAAAAAGCACCTCGTGTGATTGCATCAGGAAGAAACTATGTAGCTCAAAGAATTTTACAAGTGGCCCAAGAAGAGAATATTCCTATTCATGAAGATAGTTCTATGACGGAGTTGTTATCAAAGCTTGAGCTAGGAGATGAAATACCACCAGAACTTTATGGTGTAATGGCAGAACTTTTTGCTTTTATTTATGGGCTAGAAAGAAGCTATAAGGAGCAAAGAAAAGAAATAATTAGAACAAACAAGAATAACGGCTTTAGAGTAAAAAAATAAGCTTTTCGGAAGGGTTTTATAAAAAAGTAGAGAATAAATATTTTTTGGGATATAGCTGCTTCCTTGGGCATACGTCTGTAGGAACTATTGCTAGTTCATAGAGAAAGGAGGGGAGGCGGTGTTAAAAGACTATCTGGGCATAGGTATGTTTTTGGCGGTTGGTCTAATTATGCCACTGGTCATTCTTGCTGTGTCGGCTTTATTACAGAAACTATCGATTCGATATCCCAAAGTGGAAGGGCCGGCGAAGTATGATGTGTACGAGTGTGGCGTTGAAACCAAAGGCGATACCTGGGTACAGTTTAAGACAAGCTACTTTTTGTATGCTTTGATCTTCGTTGTCTTTGATGTGGAAGCCATATTCTTGTTTCCCTGGGCTGTAACATTCCAGGAACTAGGTACCCCTGCATTTATTAAGATGTTTATCTTTATCACGATTCTAGTTGTTGGTTTCTGGCACGCCTGGAAGGAAGGAGCTTTGGAATGGAAATAGGAAAGGACAAAGACGTTCTTTCAGAACGTCAGGTCCAGGATCTCGTCAAAAATAACATTATTTTAACGAGCCTTGATGCTGTTTTTAACTGGGCAAGAGGCAATTCTTTTTGGCCTCTTACGTCAGGTCTTGCCTGCTGCGCCATTGAGATGATGGCTTGTGGTACCAGTCGTTTTGACATCGCGCGTTTTGGTTACGAAGTATTCCGTCCTTCACCAAGGCAAGCCGATGTTCTTGTTGTAGCTGGTACGGTCACTGATAAAATGGCCGATCCGCTGGTGCGTTTATACGATCAAATGGCGGAGCCTAAGTGGGTTATTGCCATGGGATCTTGTGCATGTACCGGTGGTCCCTTCATTGACTCTTATTCTGTTGTGCCTGGCGTAGATAAAATACTGCCTGTCGATGTCTATGTGCCCGGTTGTCCACCGCGGCCGGAAGCTTTGATTGATGGCTTCTTGGCACTTAAAGAGAAGGTACAGAACCCGACGAAAGTGGGGTTAAAGTAATATGTCAATGTCACTTCTAGAAAAGATTACAACGGATGATCTGCTTGCATCGCTTGGACAAGATGTACAGCTCCTTGGGGAAGGTGCCAACCTCTCAGTGGTTGTTCCTAAGGAGAGACTTATCGCAGTTATGGAAGAATTGTTGAAGAATTATTCTTTTGACTATCTTGGCGATGTTACAGCTGTTGATCGAGGCGAAAGTGGATTCGAAGTCGTTTATCATCTTTTTTCCATCTCTAATAAATACGAGTTGCGTGTAAAAACGATAACTACGCAAAGTGAAGCTGAAGTTCCTACGGTCACTTCTGTATGGCCAGGAGCAAACTGGATGGAACGGGAGGTTTACGATTTAATGGGAGTGGCTTTTGCCGGTCATCCTGATATGACGCGGTTGCTGTTACCTGAGGAGTTCGAAGGCCACCCCTTAAGAAAAACCTTTAAGCTTCAACCAAGAGCGTAGGATAGGTTAGGTGAATATTTTTGCAAATGCAAACACAAACCTTTGAATTGAATATGGGTCCTCAGCATCCTGCTACACACGGTGTTTTGAGGGTTATATTAGAATTAGATGGAGAGATTGTCGTTAAAGCGACACCTGTAATTGGCTATCTTCATCGCGGTATTGAGAAGATTTGTGAGAACAGGAGCTACGTACAGTCAATTCCTTTTACCGATCGAATGGACTATCTTTCTGGTATGAATAACAACTTGGCAATTTGTCAGGCCATTGAGAAGTTAATGGCTTTGGAAGTGCCAGAAAGAGCAGAGTATATTCGTGTTATTACAGCAGAATTGAACCGAATTGCATCTCATATGATCACCATCGGTGTTCTCGCTCTCGACCTGGGCGGTTGGACAGGCATGGTATATGGCTTCCGCGATCGTGAGAAGATTCTGGAGCTCTTTAACAAACTATGTGGTGCTCGGATGACTTTCAATTATATTCGCGTAGGTGGCGTGGCCTGGGATTTACCCGATGGTTGGATTGACGAGTGTCGTCAGTTCTTAAAAGAGTTGCCAGAGATGCTAAAGACCTATGATGAACTAATCATGGGCAACGAGATTATTCAGTTACGTTTAAAAGGCGTCGCGCCTTTAAGTGCTGAAAGAGCCATCGCCATGTCGGCGAGCGGCGCTGTTTTACGAGCTTCTGGAGTCGACTACGATGTTCGGAAAGCGAACCCGTATGGTATCTACGATCGCTTTGATTTTGAAGTGCCTTTAGGTACTGATGGTGATAACTGGGATCGTTTTTATCTGCGCTATCTAGAAATTATTCAATCGGCTCGAATCATTGAACAAGCCCTCGAAGGCATTCCTGAAGGGCCTGTTATGGCAAAGGTACCAAAAATGCTAAGGCCACCTGTTGGCGAGGTATATCATCATGTTGAAAACCCTCGTGGAGATCTTGGTTTTTACCTCGTTAGTGATGGTTCACCAAAACCTTACAGATGGCATGCTCGGCGTCCGGCCATGATCAATTTACAACTGCTTGATGAGTTATCAAGAGGTACTTTCATAGCAGACGTAGTTGCGACTCTGGGTACTCTTGATCCTGTATTGGGAGAGGTGGACTGCTAAATGCCACAAGGTGGGGAGACGAGGAAATGAAGGACAATCAAGATATTTTGTTAACCATCGCTGCCACCTTACGTTCTTTTTTAGATCCTTTGTTGGGTCAGCCTGATGCAGTCGATGTAGCCATGTACGGTGTTGGTCTTGCAGTGATTCTAGGGATTATTTTTGGCAATGCCGTAATTTTGGTTTGGGCGGAACGTAAAGTGGCTGGTTACATGCAATCGCGTCCAGGACCGAACCGAGTAGGTCCCATCGGACTTTTACAGACCGTTGCTGATACAATTAAGTTAATAACCAAGGAAGATATTCGACCTAAAGGTGTCGATCGTTGGGTATGGTTTTTAGCCCCTGTTGTTCTTTTTGTACCAACACTTGCAGCGTATGCTGTATTTCCTTTTAGCGATGGACTCATCGCTGTTGATTTGAACATTGGTTTGTTTTACTTTTTAGCCATTGCGTCTACCGTAACCATTCCATTCTTAATGGCTGGTTGGGCTTCTAATAACAAGTACTCCTTGTTAGGTGGAATGCGCTCTGTAGCTCAGATGGTTAGTTATGAGATTCCACTGGTCTTTTCATTAGTCGGTGTTGTTATGCTTGTTGGCTCCTTAAAAATGTCATCGATTGTTGAAGCACAGTCTGGAATCTGGTTTGTTTTCTTACAGCCTGTAGCCTTTTTGATTTATGTGATTGCAGCTACTGCAGAAACGAACCGTACACCTTTTGACTTGGTAGAAGGTGAGTCAGAGATCGTAGCGGGACCAATGACAGAGTACTCAGGTATGAAGTGGTCTCTCTTTTTCTTGGCTGAATATGCAAATCTATTTGCTGTATCAGCGATTGCTACGACAGTCTTTTTGGGAGGCTGGCAACCGCTACCTATGCCAGGCGCTCTTGGTGAGATGTTAGCAGCCATTCCAGGATGGATCTGGTTTGCTGCAAAAACCTACTTCATGATCTTCCTTTTCATGTGGTTCCGGTGGACTTTCCCACGCTTTCGTGTTGACCAACTGATGGCATTCGGTTGGAAAGTACTACTGCCTCTTGCTTTGGCGAACATCCTGGTCACCGGTGTCGGTATCTATGCCTACCGCATGGCGATTGGAGGGTAATTGATGCTGGGTAAAGGTTTATTGACAGGGATGGCTGTCACCCTGAGAGAGATGTTTCGCAAAAATGTGACAGAAGAATATCCAGAAGTGCAACCAGACCTAGGAGAACGATTCCGTGGAGGTCGTCTTGAACTCAATGTAAGCAAATGTATTGCCTGCGGACTTTGTATGACCAACTGCCCCAACGGCTCTATCAAGCTTACAACTGTTAAAGACGAGAATAACAAACGTCAATTGAATACCTATGTTCACAATACAGGACTTTGTCTTTTCTGCAACTTATGCATAGAAGCTTGTCCGCCTAAATGCATTGAATGGTCCAAAGAGTTTGCGTATTCCGGCTATTCGAGAGATGCTTTAATTTTTGATTGCATGGCTCTTGATAAACAACAAAGCGCAGAGGATAAGAGTCAAACAACAGAGGAAAAGGGGTGAACGTACTGTGAATGAGACGATCTACGTAGTTGCTTTTTACATTTTGGCGGCTATTGTTCTTTTGTCAGCAATCGGTGTTGTAGTTCTCAAAAACATCGTTCACAGCGCTCTTTTGTTGGCTTTGACTTTTGTCGGTGTAGCTGGTTTGTATGTTTTACTCAATGCAGACTATTTAGCAGCTGTTCAAGTTATGGTCTATGCTGGTGCTGTGGCTATCTTAATTGCTTTCGGTGTTATGTTAACGCGTAGACCGAATATGAAAGAGTCTAACCCATTTAATAAAAGTGCCGTCGTCGGTTTTGTTGTTGCTGCAGGTGTTTTTGGCTCTATGGCTTGGGCAATTTTATCTACGACCTTCCCTCTAGGGTTAACTGCACCGAGTGATGAGATATCTGTTCGTGGTGTGGCAAAATTGCTACTGGAAGACTACACAGTATCTTTTGAAGCAGCAGCCTTGCTCTTAACAGTGGCCATGGCTGGCGCTATTATCATTGCCAAGGGGGCGAAAAAAGCGTGACCATTGGATTGACCCACTTTTTAGTCCTTGGAGCGGCCCTCTTTTGCTTAGGTCTTTTTTGTGCCCTCTCAAAACGTAATTTAATTGCCATTTTGATGGGTATTGAGTTGATGCTCAATGCTGTTAATGTTAATTTAATTGCTTTTAATAAGTTTGTAGCTCCAGGAAGTTTTGAGGGACAAGTTTTTTCCATCTTTATCATTGCAGTGGCTGCTGCTGAGGTTGCGGTTGGCTTAGCACTCGTCATTAGCATCTACCGGGATCGCACTACTTCCAGTGCGGAAGAACTGAACTGGCTTAAGTTGTAAGCGATTATTAGATGCGATTTTCGTAGTAAAGGTAGGTGTGATGGGGCAATGGCTTTTGCCCAATTTAGTTTAGAAAATGCTTGGCTTATCCCATTATTGCCCTTCATAGCCTTTTTGTTGATTGTCTCTTTCTTCCGGAATATGGAGAAGACAGCTTCAACAACGGCTATTGTATTTAGTGCCATTTCATTTGCATTGGCCTTGGGCGTTGTAACATCGGTTTTACAAAGACCAGAGCTCATTGAAGAACCTCTTGTTTATTCTATGCGTTGGTTCTCCATGCCTGGCTTAGAGATCTCCATGGGTGTACTTATAGACAGCGTTACGGCCATGATGCTTTTTGTCGTTACGTTAGTTGCTACCATGGTTATGATCTACTCAACGGGTTATATGCAAGGCGACCCTGGTTATAGTCGCTTCTTTGCTTATCTCTGTCTGTTTGCAGCATCTATGTTAGGTCTAGTTATCTCCACCAACTTGCTGCAAATGTTTGTATTTTGGGAGCTCGTCGGTCTTTGCTCCTACTTGTTAATTGGGTTCTATTACTTTAAAGATTCGGCGAAAGAAGCAGCCAAAAAAGCCTTTATTACGACTCGTATTGGTGACTTTGGCTTACTGATTGGTATTTTACTGATTCAGGTCAACTTCGGCACTTTGGAGTTTGTAGAACTTGCTGAAATGATGCCCGCTTTTGCGCTAGCCCATCCCTTTTTAGTAACTTTAATGGGGATTCTAGTCTTTATCGGACCTATTGGTAAGTCTGGTCAATTCCCCTTACACGTATGGTTGCCTGATGCGATGGAAGGTCCTTCGCCTGTATCGGCTCTAATTCACGCTGCAACCATGGTTGTTGCCGGTGTTTACCTTGTTGCTAGAGCTTTTACACTCTTCCAATTCTCACCCGAAGCAATGATGGTGATAGCATATATCGGTGGTTTTACAGCTTTCTTTGCTGCTTCGATTGCTATTACACAGAGAGAGATGAAGAGAATATTAGCTTACTCAACAGTCTCTCAGCTTGGTTACATGATGCTAGCGTTAGGTGTTGGCAGCTTAAGTGCTTCCATGTTCCACCTAATGACGCACGCTTTCTTTAAAGCATTGATGTTCTTGGCTGCAGGTTCTGCTCTTCATGCGATTCATGGACGAACCGATATCTTCCAAATGGGTGGCTTACGGAAGAAAATGCCTTGGACGGCTGCCTTTATGGTTATTGGTTTGCTGGCGATTGCAGGAATTCCGCCTTTTGCTGGTTTCTGGTCGAAAGACGAAATTGTTCTGGCTGCTCAACTAGGTGGCTATACAGGACTCTACTATTTGGCCAAAATCACTGCTTTTATGACGGCATTTTATATGTCTCGTATGGTTTTCGTAGCTTTCTTTGGCAAAGAAAACCCCGAGAACCATCCCCACGAATCGCCTCCAAGCATGCTCTTCCCAATGGGTGTTCTAGCTATCTTATCCATCTTTGGTGGTCTTGTAGGAGCGCCTTGGCTAGAAAAAGGCTTCTCTTATTGGATTCGCTATGGCGAATATGTGCCTCACCATGCCGATTTAATGACGATGGCAAGCTCTGTTTTAGTTGCAGCAGCTGGTATCGGATTGGCTTGGGTAATTTATGGCGCTAAATTGATCGATGCAAATAAATTGGCTGAAAAAGCATCTTTTCTACACAAACTTTCCTACAACAAGTTCTATATTGACGAGATTTATCAATGGATGAACAAGACAATTGTCGCAACTACAAGCCGAGCGCTTTACTGGGTAGACCTTCGCGTAGTTGATGGTGCCGTTGATGGTTCAGCTAAGTTAACAGGCTGGCTTGGTGACAAATTGCGTCTTTCTCAAACGGGTCAATTACAACATTACGCCATGATATTCTTTGCTGCTGTTGTACTGCTAGTAGCGATCATGGGAATGATGGGAGCAGAAACTGCTATGGCCCTGATCGGAGGTGGAAAGTAAGTGGACTTTCCTTTGCTTACCATCGCGCTACTAACACCGCTCCTTGGGGCACTTGCCTTAGCTTTCGTTCCCAAAGATGAGCATAAAGTGATTAAGACTTTATCGGCTTTCTTTACAGGAATCCCCTTACTGATTACGATCTTTGCTTACTTCACCTATGATTTTGCTCAAGGTGGTATGCAGTTTGTAGAAGAAGTGCAGTGGGTTCAAGACTTAGGTATCACTTATATTATGGCTGTTGACGGTATTTCTTTACCCATGCTACTTTTAACCAATTTAATTGGTTTTAGTGCAGTTTTTGCTTCTTGGAATATCGAAAAGCGGCCGAAAACCTTCTTTATCCTTTTGCTTATTCTGATTGCTGGTGTTATGGGGACCTTTATTGCACAAGACCTCTTCTTCTTCTTCCTATTCTATGAAGTTGTTGTTATCCCCTTATATATCATGGTTATTATTTGGGGTTCCAGCAAACGAGTTACCAAAGAGTATGCGGGTATGAAGTTAACGATTTACCTACTCGTAGGTTCCGCTTTGCTGCTCGTTGGCTTGTTGGCTATGTACCTCAATGCCTATCCCGCTGGTGAGAGAACCTTCTTAATTGAAAGCTTGCAACAAGCGCAATTTAGTGATGAGTTCCAGATATTTGCCTTCTTGCTGCTCTTAATTGGATTTGGCTCACTCTTATCTATGTTTCCCTTCCACTCTTGGTCACCCGATGGCTACGCCGGTGCTCCGACGGCAGTTTCTATGATTCACGCGGGTGTATTAAAGAAAATTGGTGGATACGGATTAATTCGTATCGGTATTCTTGCCCTTCCTGTGGGTGCAAAATTCTGGGCTCCTTTGATAGCAATTTTGGCTGTCGCGAACGTAGCTTATGCAGCCATGATTGCTCTTTCACAGAAAGACTTGAAGTATGTTGTCGGTTACTCTTCTGTTAGCCATATGGGCTTTGTCTTAATTGGACTGGCCGCTATGAATGTCATCGGTATCAACGGCGCCATTGCCTATATGTTTGCTCACGGCGTCATGTCAGCACTCTTCTTTGCTTTGATTGGACATGTTTACGAGAAGACCCATACTCGACACATCCCTGATCTTGGCGGTCTTTCTCACCAAATGCCTCGTACGGCCGTAGGCTTTATGATCGCAGGTATGGCAGCCCTTGGGTTACCTGGTTTGATATCCTTTGTTCCAGAATTCACCATTTTCATTGGTGCTTTCAAAGAGTATCCCATCATGGCTGTAATTGCAATTACAGGTATTATCATTACGGCTCTTTACACGCTCCGACTATTGGCCAACGTTCTCTTTGGCCCTCGTCGTCCTGAGCTTGATAAATATCGGGATTTGCAAGGTGTTGAAATGGTGCCTTTGGTTCTCTTAGGTGCTGTCATTATCATCATGGGCTTCTTCCCAGCTCTCTTAATGGACATGGTCAATGCAGGCGTAGAACCTTTGCTTGGTCCGCTTTTAGAAATGCTTAGTGATACTCCGACCATAGGAGGTGGATTCTAAGATGAACTACAGCTTGCTATCCACCGAAATGCTTATGGCCGCCCTGGGCATAGGACTCTTAGTATTGACCATTCTTTCCCCAAGAGAAAAGGGACATCAAGGTATCGGTTATGCAGCTGTCCTTGGTATGTTTGGAATCTTAGTAGCATTAACCTTTCAATATGGGATCAACGAGACAACGTTCCGTGAGATCTGGATCGTAGATGACTTTGCTGTTTTTATGAAACAAGTGTTTTTAATTTCAGCAATTCTGGTCACCTTAACTTCGATGCAGTATATTAGTACTTTGCCTCGTTATCATGGTGAATTCTTTGTCATGATTGTCTTTGCCACATTGGGTATGATGGTGATGGCCTCTGCCAACGACTTAATTACCCTTTTCGTGGGAATGGAACTGATGACGGTTACCTTCTTTGTCTTAGTTTCATTTATTTTAGGCAATGGACGCTCTTCTGAAGCAGGTATGAAATACTTGATTCTTGGTGCCATGTCAACAGCGATTATGCTCTATGGTATGAGCTTGCTTTATGGCTTAACAGGAACAACGATCATTCCTGAACTTATGGAGCGACTAACTTGGAGCCCTGCACTCGCTGTTGCAGTTATCATGATTATTGCAGGCTTTGGCTTTAAGATTGCAACGATTCCTTTTCACATGTGGTCACCTGATATTTATGAAGGGGCGCCTACGCCGATTACAGCTTTTCTAGCCGTAGCTTCTAAAGCAGCTGGATTTGCCGTTATGATTCGCCTCTTCATTCAGGGTGTTCCAACCACAGGTGTTGATTGGATTGTTATTATTGCAGGTTTGGCATTGGTGACCATGATCTTTGGTAATATCATTGCTATTCCACAAACAAATATCAAGCGCATGCTAGCCTACTCTTCGATTGCCCAGGCTGGTTACCTCCTGGTAGGTCTTATGGCAGCGGATGTAGCAGGTATTAAGAGTATCCTGTTCTATACGATGATTTATGTCTTTGCCAACATTGGAGCATTTGCAGTTGTCACCGTTGTTGGTAAAGAGCTTGGTTCCTATAAAATTTCTGATTATGCAGGCTTAGCGCAGCGTCAACCTTTATTGGCTACTGTGATGACGATTAGCTTGCTTTCATTGGCAGGTATCCCACCCTTAGCAGGCTTTGTAGGCAAATTATACTTATTTGCCGCTATCATGGATCAAGGCATTCTCTGGCCTGCTTTTGTTGGATTTGTAATGTCTATGATCTCAGTCTATTATTACTTGAATGTATGTCTCTATATGTGGAGAGACGATCCAACCGATGAGCGACCGATTCATGTGAGTGGTGCCATTAAGTTCACTGTTGTGATTTCCATGGTTGTAACGTTGGTCTTGGGTGTCTATCCACAACCACTGGCTGAAATGGCCAATGTGGCAGCGAGAGTTTTGTTCTAATATGTTTCAATGAAGAAGCAAGCCTTGTTAGGCTTGCTTTTTTCTTTTTCTTTTTCTGTAGTTTTCTTATTGCTTCTTTCGTATCCTTACTCGAAAAGATAGTTAATTCATTTTCTTAGGGGGGAAATAAGATGATTAGAGTCGCTGTTGCTAGTAGTGATGGAAAAGTTGTTAATCAACACTTTGGACGAGCTAAGCAGTTTTTAATCTTCGAAATTGTAGAGGATCACTTTCAATTTCTTGAAATCCGGTATACATCACCTGCCTGTACAGGGCAAGACCATCGTGAAGGTCAGATGAGTCAAACGATTGAAATGCTTGCCGACTGTAGAGCTGTTTTTGTAAGTCAAATTGGGCCTGGTGCATCTGAAAAATTACTAGCCAAAGGCATTGTTCCTTATAGAATAGCTAACTTTATAGAAGAGGCTATTAAAGAATGGATGGTAATCGAAGGTCTCAGTTTCGATTGATTTTTTAAGTGAATCTGTCTAGATTAACAATAATTAAGGGACAGTTTAGCAGAACTGTCCCTTAATTATTGTTAAATTTGCAAGAGTGGCAGGAATTCTCTACATTTAAAAGAAATGCCTAATAAAATTTAGAGTATAAAAATAGTAGGTGATAGGATGAGTCAAAGAATAGCTTTAGGACGCTGGGGAGAAGAACAGGCATGTAACTTTTTATTATCAAAAGGTTGGAAACTTATAGAATAACTTTTTATTATCAAAAGGTTGGAAACTTATAGAAAAAAACTATCGTTGTTCTTATGGTGAGATCGATCTAATCTTTCGCTATGAAAAATGGATTATATTCGTGGAAGTCAGAACACGCTCTACAACTCGTTGGGGAAGAGGTGAAGAGACCATCGATTATAGAAAGCAAAGGCGTTTATTGAGAGTCGCTTCTTTTTTTCTACAAGAAAAAAGACCTTCTTTTGGACACCCGAGGTTTGACTTAGTTACGATACATAAGCTTGGTTGGCAAAATAAAGAGCATGGAAGTTTCGAGAAATCTTCATACGAGATTGATCATCGGATAGCTATTATAACACCCTAATTTTAAGAAGAGAAAAAAGCGAGAATAAAAAAGGAAATAAAGGAATAAGTTGTCTCTTTGTCGAAGAGCCACAGTAAATAGAACGTTACAGTGTGGCTTACGAAAAGAGGGAGCGCTCCTATATGTTGTCAAGAGTTCAAAGTGTTGTTTTAGAAGGAATTGTAGCTAGACCTGTACTCGTAGAGGTTGATGTGTCAAATGGCTTACCTGCTTTTGATCTGGTAGGCTTACCAGCAATCGCAGTTCGAGAGGCAAGAGAGAGAGTTAGGACAGCCATTCGCAATAGTGGTTTTAATTTTCCTCTACATAGAATTACAGTAAATCTAGCACCAGCCAATGTACGTAAAGAAGGAACTTCACTAGATATCCCAATTGCTTTGGCGATTTTAGCAGCAACGGAACAAGTTTCATTAGCCAAAAATGAGGCACAATTTTTTGTTGGTGAATTGGCACTCGATGGTACTGTTCGACCCGTAGAAGGCGTACTTGCAATGGCCTATGGGTTATCAAAAAGTCATATAGCTCATGATAAAGAACTTCAATTTTGGGTGCCTGCAACGAACATAGGAGAAGCTTATTCGATTTCAGAAATCTATAGTCAGGGTATAACTTCTTTACGAGATTTGGTTGATTTGTTATCGCAGCCTTCCCTTCGTAAGAAAAATCGTGGTATGGACAGCCAAAGAAAGAGTAGTTATTATCAGGAAAGCGATGATAGCAATGATATTGGCAGAATAAAAGGTCAAAACATAGCGAAAAGGGCTTTAGAGATTACAGCAGCAGGTGGACACAATTTGCTCATGACAGGCCCTCCCGGTACAGGAAAAACGATGTTAGCGCGATCTTTGCCTTCTATATTGCCGCCCATGACTTATGAAGAGTCCTTAGAGGCAACAATGATTTATTCTATTACAGGAGAGCTAGGAGAAGATGTAGACTGGCTTTACCAAAGACCTTTTCGAACGCCTCATCACCACAGTACGATGTCTGCACTTATTGGAGGAGGACGAACACCAAGGCCTGGTGAAATTACTTTGGCCCATCATGGTGTTTTGTTTATGGATGAGTGGCCTGAATTTCCAAGAGAAGCTTTAGAGTCACTCAGACAGCCTTTAGAAGACGGGGAAGTAACGATTTCAAGACAAGGTGGGACCTATACCTTTCCGTCTAAGTTCTTGCTTGTTGCTTCTATGAATCCCTGTCCCTGTGGATATCTGAGTGATGAAGACGTAAAGCCGTGTAATTGCACACCCTATGCAATAGAAAGGTATAAAAATCGTGTATCGGGGCCTCTTTGGGATCGTATGGATATTCAAGTTAGAGTGACTCGACCTAAGTACGAGTCTTTACGGGCTCAAGAAGAGTATGAAGAAAGTTCTGCTCAAGTTCGGGCAAGAGTCATTAAAGCAAGAGAGAGGCAACTTTCTCGAATCACGACATACCAAAAGAAAAGAAAAATTTTTTGTAACGCCCATCTTGATGGAGAGCTCCTTCAAAAGACTTGTACTTTAGAAAAAGAGGCAGAGCAAATGCTAGAACGGGCTTATAAACAGTTTCACCTCAGTGGGCGAGCTCTACACCGCTTGATCAAAGTGGCTAGAACGATTGCTGATCTAAGAGACAGTGATATTATTTCTACTGTTGATCTTGCAGAAGCATTACAGTATCGTTTATGAAAAATTGGACTCTTACCTTGACAAGTTTTCATGAAGTGATTAATGTTAAATACAATCTATGGCACGATTATCCAGTCAATCTGGTAGCCTTGATTGTGCCTTGGAGGGACAGGTAATGCATATACTTTCGGAAAGCGAGCGGACGTACTGGTTGGCACTGGCTTCTTTACCTGCCATTGGTGCTAGACGTTTTCATAGTATTATAGAACATTTTGGTTCGCCCCAGGCTGCCTGGTTGGCTCCGGAAAAAGATTGGGACGGCGTAGCAGGAATGTCTTTGTCACGTTGGCAAAAAACATTACAATATCGTAGAAAGGATTATTTATCTTCCTTCTTGGAACGTATATATTATGGAGGCATTGAGGCACTGACTTTACAAGATGAGCGCTATCCTGAATTGTTACGTTCTATCCCTGATCCGCCACCGGTCTTATATATGAAAGGTCAAATTCAGGAGAGAGATAAAGTTAATATAGCGATTGTAGGTACCCGAAAAGCAACACCTTATGGTGAAAAAGTTTGTTCTCAATTGACAGAAGAACTGGTTCAACAAGAGCGGACGATTGTTAGTGGACTAGCCAGAGGAATTGATGCGATTGCCCATCGTACAGCATTGGAAAAAGGAGGGCGTACCATTGCCGTTTTGGCTTGCGGCCTTGATAAAATATATCCAAAAGCGCACGAAGCATTGGCAGCAGCTATAACGGAGAGAGGTGCATTAATCAGTGAGTATCCTCCTGGATCGCCTGCAGAACCAGGTAAGTTTCCAGCTCGCAATCGAATTATATCAGGTCTTTCTCAAGGCGTTCTGGTTATTGAAGCAGGGGAAAAGTCCGGAGCCTTAATCACGGCCGATCAAGCCTTAGAACAAGGCAGAGAAGTATTTGCCGTGCCTGGACCGATTACTTCATCACAAAGCAAAGGGACACATCGCTTAATTCAGCAAGGCGCCAAACTCGTTACTTCTATTGAAGATATTCTTTCAGAAGTACAAATACAGTTTAACTTTCTAGCGAAGCCGAAGCAAGAAATTGATCTTGAACCGAATGAGAAGAAGCTTTTATCTCATCTTGATTGGGAAGGTAAGACTATCGATCAATTGATCCATTGTACAGGTCTAAAAGGACCAGAAATAGCTGTTTTATTGACCCATTTAGAAATGAAAGGAATGATCAAATCACTGCCGGGAGGGGGGCACTTTGTCTCTTTGCTTTAAAAAAATTGCGTTGGCAATAATAGCCGATAAGCAGCTAGTTTTTATATGAAAAATATTCTCAGGTGAACGAGGTGAACCTGTTGTCTGATAAAGTACTTGTCATCGTTGAATCTCCTGCAAAGGCCAAGACGATTGGGAAATTTTTAGGTAGACGGTATCAGGTGAAAGCGTCTATGGGGCATGTGCGCGATCTACCGAAAAGTCAGTTTGGAGTGGATGTTGAAAGTGACTTTGCTCCAAAATATATCACCATTCGTGGCAAGGGAGATTTGTTGAAAGAATTACGTAGCGCGGCCAAAAAATCTACCAAAATTCTCCTAGGGCCTGACCCGGATCGGGAAGGAGAAGCGATTGCATGGCACTTGGCGCACATTCTTGGTGTAGAAGAGCAAGCCTTATGTCGCATTGAATTTAATGAAATTACCAAAAAGGCAATTCAAAGTGCAGTAAAAAATCCAAGAACCATTGATTTTGACCGCGTAGAAGCGCAACAGGCTCGTCGAATTCTGGATCGACTTGTTGGCTATAACCTCAGCCCCTTACTATGGAGAAAAATTCGCAAGGGACTTTCTGCGGGAAGAGTACAGTCTGTAGCCGTACGACTCATATGTGATCGAGAAGAAGAAATTCAAGACTTTAAACCAGAAGAATACTGGTCTTTAACGGCTACCTTTGAAGCAGCGAAAGGTACAATTTTGGCGAAGCTGCAACGACAAGGTGACAAAAAAATTGAAATAACCAGTCAAGAGCAGATGAATCTAATCTTAGCCGAAATTGAGGAAAAACCTTTCTATGTTTCCGAAGTAAAAAAGCGTGAGAAAAAAAGAAACCCAGCACCTCCTTTCACAACGAGCTCTCTACAGCAGGAAGCCTATCGCAAGCTTGGTTTCACAGCTCGTCGTACCATGATGGTGGCGCAACAATTATATGAAGGCATTGATCTGGGGCAAGAGGGCACTGTCGGTTTGATTACCTATATTCGAACCGACTCTGTACGAATCTCTGAAGATGCCATAGAAGAATCGCGTTCTTATATTGAAAGTCGATTTGGCAAGGAATACGTACCGACTGAAGCAAGACGATTTGAAACAAAAGGAAAAGCGCAAAATGCCCACGAAGCAATTAGACCAACTTCTATAGAACATGAACCAGAAAAAATTAAATCTGCAGTTACGACAGATCAATATAAATTGTATAAACTTATTTTTGAACGATTTACAGCTAGCCAGATGAGCTCTGCTGTTATGGATACAACGACTGTCGATATTGCTGTAGAGAGTTACCTCTTTCGAGCTTCAGGCTCCGTTATGAAGTTTCCAGGCTTTATGAAAGTTTATATTGAAGGGAAAGACGACGATACCAAAGAAGAAACGGGCCTTCTTCCAGAAGTAGAAGTTAAAGAAAAGCTAGAACTAAAAGATCTAGAACCGAAGCAACACTTTACACAACCACCGCCACGGTATACGGAAGCAACACTAGTAAAGGTATTGGAAGAAAAAGGGGTCGGTCGACCTTCCACCTATGCACCGATTATCGAAACAGTAGTAGCACGAGGTTATGTCCTTCGAGAAGAAAAGCAGTTTTTCCCAACAGAGCTTGGAGAAGTTGTTGTAGAGCTACTGAAAGAACATTTTCCAGAAATTCTTGACGTAGAGTTCACAGCTACCATGGAAAGTAAGCTTGACCAAATAGAAGAAGGTGCCGCTGAATGGCGAGAAGTACTTCGACAATTCTACAGCCCCTTCCAAGAGCGTTTGGAGGAAGCTGAAGAAAAAATAGGTTCTATTGAACTCACAGTAGAGGTAAGCGATCAGGAATGTGAAAATTGTGGTGCACAAATGATTGTTAAGCAAGGGCGTTTTGGTAAGTTTTTGGCTTGTCCTCGTTTTCCAGAATGTCGCTACACCAAGCCATTGCTTGAAGAAATTGGTGTACCTTGCCCAAAGTGTGATGGTGCTATTGTTTTGCGACGAACCAAAAAAGGTCGCAAATTTTATGGTTGTGCTAACTATCCCGATTGTGACTATGTATCATGGGAACGCCCGACCGATATACCGTGCCCACAGTGTAAAACGCTTCTAGTGCAAAAAGAGTCTAAAAAATTAGGCACTCGTAGAGTCTGCCTTTCTGAAGGGTGCGGCTATGAAGAAATTGTAGTTGCAGAAGATGGAGAAGAAATGGAACAGAAAGAGGCTACGAAATAGTGAAAGTAACCATAATTGGAGCTGGATTGGCTGGTGCAGAAGCGGCCTGGCAAGTGGCACAACGAGGGATTGCTGTACAACTCATAGAAATGCGTCCACAACAAATGACAGCAGCGCACAAATCAGGAGATTTTGCAGAATTAGTTTGTTCAAATTCTTTACGAAGCGCCTCTATTGAAAATGCTGTTGGACTATTGAAAGAAGAATTGCGTCAATTAGGTTCACTTATTATGGAAGCTGCAGATGCAGAAGCCGTGCCAGCAGGAGGTGCTCTTGCTGTAGATCGTCATAAGTTTTCTGCTACTATCACCCATAAAGTGACAGAGCACCCTTTAATCGAGGTGATTCGAGAAGAAAGCGCAACCATACCTTCAGAAGGTATTACCATTATAGCTTCAGGACCTCTTACATCTACAGCTTTGTCAGAAGAGATTGGAAGACTAACAGGTACAGAGTATCTCTATTTTTACGATGCAGCTGCGCCTATTGTAGATGCTGAAACGGTGAACCAAGAAATTGCTTTTTGGGCTTCTCGCTATGACAAAGGCGATGCTGATTACTTAAACTGCCCAATGACAGAAGAGGAATATGAGCGTTTTTATCAGGCTTTGATTACAGCGGAAGTCGTTCCACTCAAAGAATTTGAAAAAGAGATATTTTTTGAAGGTTGTATGCCCGTAGAAGTGATGGCACAAAGAGGTCGTGAGACTTTGACCTTTGGTCCCTTAAAGCCTGTAGGCCTTTACGATAAACGTACAGGTAAGAGACCCTATGCTGTCGTACAACTGCGCAAAGAAAACCGAGAAGGTACGATGCTTAATCTAGTAGGATTTCAAACTCACTTAAAATGGCCAGAGCAAAAAAGAGTTTTCTCGCTTATTCCAGGCTTAGAAAAGGCTGAATATATTCGTTACGGTGTTATGCACCGCAACACTTTCATCAATAGTCCCTTGCTACTAAAGCCTACTTATCAACTTGCTAAAAAAGAGACCATATTTTTCGCAGGTCAAATAACGGGTGTGGAAGGATATATTGAGTCGACAGCATCAGGCTTTGTGGCGGGCTTAAATGCTGCTCGTTTAGCCCAGGGTATGGAGTTGTTGACATTTCCACAAGAAACAGCCTTGGGGGCTTTAGCCCATTATATAACCACAGCTGACGCAAAGAACTTTCAACCTATGAATGTAAACTACGGGCTTTTCCCACCTTTGCCGGGTAAAGTAAAAGGCAAAAGTATGCGTCAAAAAAAGCACAGTGAGCGAGCTTTAGACTCAATCCAATCGTTTATGTCACAGAAGAGTCTATAGAAAGATAAGAAGCAAAAAAGATAGCCGCCTGGCGCGGCTTTTTTCTCTATTTGCTTCGAAAAATGATTGTTATTTACATAGTTAATGCATAATGATAAAAATACAAAGAATGAGTACTACTGAAAAGTAAGAACGAGTTCTGATAAAGGAGTCTTTTGAACCAATGAAAATGAAAGGCACTACCATTGTAGCCGTCAAAAAAGGGAAACAAGTTGCCGTGGCTGGTGACGGCCAGATTACATTTGGTGATAAAACAGTGATGAAAGGTTCGGCCAGAAAAGTTCGACGACTTTATCAAGGGAAAGTGATTGCAGGCATCGCTGGTTCTGTGGCCGATGCCCTTACATTGCTAGACAAACTAGAATCAAAAATACAAGAATATCGTGGCAACTTACTACGCGCATCTGTTGAATTGGCGAAAGAATGGCGCACTGACCGTTATCTTCGCCATTTAGAAGCGATGATTATTGCAGCCGATCAAGATCAATTATTGATATTATCGGGCAATGGAGAAGTGATAGAACCTGATGATGGTGTAGCTGCCATTGGCTCAGGGGGAGCCTATGCCTTATCAGCCGCACGAGCTTTGGTTAGACATACAGACTTGTCAGCAGGAGAAGCAGCGAAAAATGCATTGGAAATTGCTGCTGAGATATGTGTTTATACGAACAATCATATTACCTTAGAAGTAATAGAAAGGGCGGAGTTGTAAATGGATGGCGAAAACCTTACCCCAATTCAAATTGTAGAAGAGCTTGATCGTTATATTGTAGGGCAGCGATTGGCCAAAAAAGCGGTAGCCATTGCACTACGGAATCGTTATCGTCGTAAACGATTGCCCTCTCATCTTCAAGAAGATATAACACCGAAAAATATACTTATGATTGGGCCCACTGGTGTAGGTAAGACAGAAATTGCACGACGACTGGCAAGGCTTGTACAGGCGCCTTTTATCAAAGTGGAAGCAACCAAATTTACAGAAGTCGGTTATGTTGGTAGAGACGTAGAATCAATGGTTCGCGATCTTGTTGAGACATCGATTCGTATGGTAAAAGCAGAAAAATTAGAAGAAGTGCAAGGGGCTGCGGAAAAAGAAGCGGAAGAGAGACTGGTAGAACTACTTGTTCCGCAACCTCGAACAAATAGAACAATGACCAACCCTTTTGAGATGCTTTTTGGTTCACAGCAACAACAAAGCAATAAGACAACGCCTGTAGAGCCTGATCTTCAAGAAAAACGTTCCATCGTTCGACAAAAACTGAAACGCATGGAATTAGAAGATCAGATGGTAGAAGTGGAAGTTGAAGAAAACATAAATCCTTTTGGTGATATCATGGGCTCAAATGGCTTAGACGATATGGGTCTTAATAATATTCAAAATATGCTTGGTCAGGTCTTCCCCAAAAACAGAAAGCGTAGACGTGTAGCTGTTCGTGATGCTCGCAGAATCTTAGCCCTACAAGAAGCACAAAAACTGATTGATATAGAAGCCGTCAATAGAGAAGCTATTGAAAAAGCAGAACAATCAGGAATTATTTTTTTAGATGAAATCGATAAAATCGCATCAAAAGAAGGTGGCCAGGGCGCCGATGTCTCTCGTGGTGGTGTACAACGAGATATTCTACCTATTGTTGAAGGCTCTACGGTGATGACCAAGTATGGACCTGTAAAAACGGACCACATCCTTTTTATCGCAGCGGGTGCTTTTCATGTCTCTAAGCCTTCTGATCTTATTCCCGAATTACAAGGTCGCTTTCCTTTGCGAGTGGAATTAGAAGCATTGAGTCAAAAAGA
Source organism: Heliorestis convoluta (assembly GCF_009649955.1). NCBI lineage: Bacteria > Bacillati > Bacillota > Clostridia > Eubacteriales > Heliobacteriaceae > Heliorestis > Heliorestis convoluta. The sequence continues at coordinate 1,978,450 of NZ_CP045875.1, forward strand.
CTTTCAAAGAATCTTAACAGAACCAGAAAACTCCCTATTAAAGCAGTATATAGCTTTGCTGTCTACGGAAGATGTTGAGCTACAATTTGCAGAAGAAGGCATTGATGCGATTGCTTCCATTGCCTATCGCGTTAATGCTCAGACTGAAAACATCGGTGCACGTAGATTGCATACAATTTTAGAGAAAGTATTAGAAGACATATCTTTTCAAGCACCGAATATGATCGAAAAAAGTATTATCATTGATCGATCCTATGTAGAGTCTCGATTGGAAGATATCGTAGAAAAAGAAGATTTAAGTAGATATATTTTGTGAAAACTGTTATAATAGAAAACTAGAATTGAAAATTTGCCCTCTGGCTTGTATGATACATTTTTACCTATCGATTTAAGGAGGCAATTAGGGTACTATGCGGACCTTATTGGAGAAGACACGAACCGTAAATAAACTAATACAAAAAAATGCAGGACATCCCGTAAATTTTGACGAAATGGCTAAGATAACAAGCGAACTGATTAATGCGAACTGCTACATTATAGGTCGACGCGGAAAGATCCTTGGCTTTTCTTTTATGCCTCATTTTAACTGTCGAATCATGGCTGATATTGTACATCACTCTGAACGTTTTCCCGAAAGTTACAATCAAGACTTAATGCGTATAAGTGAGACACAAGCTAATTTTTGTCAAGTAACGAATTCTTGTGTCTTCAATTATGGAGAGACTTGCTCTTATGGTCATAAATTAATGACTGTAACTCCTATATTAGGTGGTGGGCAACGACTGGGAACGCTTGTATTAGCAAAATACAATGAAGAATTTACGGATGAAGATCTGATCTTAGCAGAATATGCTTCCACAGTCGTAGGTATGGAAGTTCTTCGATCCAAAGCGGAACGAATGGAAGAAGAAGCTCGTAAAAAAGCAGCCGTACAAATTGCTATAGGGACCTTGTCTTACAGTGAGTTAGAAGCTGTTGAGCATATCTTCTCTGAACTTGAAGGGAACGAAGGTCTACTGGTAGCATCGAAGATCGCGGATCGAGTTGGTATAACTCGTTCTGTCATTGTAAACGCTTTACGTAAATTTGAGAGTGCTGGTGTAATAGAGTCAAAATCACTAGGCATGAAGGGCACTTATATTCGAATTCTTAATGACAATCTATTAGATGAACTAGAAAAATTGCGTCATTGAGAAGTTGCTGCGATTCAAACTGTTGATTCTCAGCATAAGTAGAGATAGAATGAGAGAATGGGTGGAGAAGAGGTTAACCATAGGGTTAACCTTTTCTTTTTTTAGAAAGAGGGATTTTAGCAGAAATAGCGAATATGAAACGAAAGCTGTGGGATTGAGGTATAGAGAAAATCACCCTTTTTATGGTAGACAAACAAAGGTCGCAATGGAATGCCTTCTGTCGAATTCTATATGTGATATGCAATTAACAATGTGTGATATGCACTTAACAATGGGAATGCCTTTTTTCTCCAAAAGAATGGGTTGAGTAAAGAGGTGAAAGAATGAGATTTTTTGATACAGCATCAACAAACTTGCTAGAGAAAGGGTTAGACGCAGCAGCCTTACGTCATAGGGTTATTGCAGATAACATTGCCAATGTAGATACACCAGGATATAAAAGAAAAGAAGTTCATTTTGAGCAAGAGCTTGCACAGAAGCTTTCTCATTCCTCTATGATGAGACTAGAGGGAACCGTGAACAACAAGAGACATATTTCCCTAGGCCATTTCTCTACAGATAATCTCAAAGGCAATATTATTGACACCGGTCAGCAAAAGTATCGTAATGATGAAAATAATGTAGATATTGACAAAGAAATGACCATGCTTGCTAAGAATACCTTGTGGTACGATGCAATGCTTACTCAAATTGCACGACGTCTATCGGGTTTAAAAACGGTTATAAAGGAGGTTCGTTAGAACAATGAAATTTCTGAGTTCTATGGATACGAGTGCCTCTGCGTTAACAGCGCAAAGACTTCGTATGGATATCATTGCTAACAACCTAGCCAACGTTAACACAACTCGTTCTGGTAATGTCGATGCAGAAGGCAATGTATTGCCCTATCGGCGTCAAACAGCTCTTTTTGCAGCAAGGCCTGCTCATGAAGCAGCTTCTTTTGCTACTACTTTAACCAAAGCAGAAGAACGATTAACGGCGCCTGGAGCGGGTGTCCGCGTCGTCGGTATCGTAGAAGATCAGAAACCATTCAAAATGGTCTACGATCCTGATCATCCAGACGCAATACGAGAAGGACCTGAGGCAGGGTATGTTCGCATGCCCAATGTGAATACAGTAACGGAAATGGTAGATATGATTTCTGCTACGAGAGCCTATGAAGCCAATATTACAGCTATTAACTCGGCAAAAACCCTGGCTATGAAAGCACTGGAAATCGGAAGAGGCTAGCATCTAAGGTAAAGTGACAAAAAAACAAAGGAGGCAGATAGGATGAAAGGGCTGCCCATTGCTCAGAATCAGTTATTACCCTATCAAAGTCTGCTCCAAAATGGACAGCCAAAAGGGGAAGCTGTAGGGGGAAAAAGCTTTTCGGCTTTTCTAAAAGATTCGATTGACAGTGTGAACCAATTGCATAGCGAGTCAAGTCGTCAAACAAAAGCGCTTGTTTCCGGTCAAACAGAAAATATTCACGAAGTTATGATTGCAGCAGAAAAAGCTAGTATTGCTACTTCAATGACCTTACAAGTGCGCAATAAAGTTATGGAAGCTTATCAAGAAATTATGAGGATGCAGGTATAATTCCTAAAGTGAAGGATTTCTGATCAATGAATGAAATATACGAAAGACTGCGCACTCAACTGAATGAGCTTCTTAACAGATTGACAAAGCAGCAGAAAATCATTCTTGCTGGATCGATTTTTGCTGTTTTTTTTACGATACTTGCTTTTGTTTTCATTGCAGGACGTCCTGATTATGTGCCTCTATTTTCTCGTCTTGATCCGACCGATGCCGGAGCCATTCGAGCAAGATTGATGGAAATGAATAGAGATTTTAAGATATCTGATGATGGCACAACCATTTATGTGCCCTCTAAAGATCAAGCCAATTTACGATTGGAGCTGGCCAACGCCGGATTGCCTCGAGGCACAGGATGGGGTTTTGAGACTTTTAGTGAGAGTCGCTTTAGTGAAACAGAACGAGAAAGAGAGATTCGCCTTAAAGTTGCAACGGAGACAGAGCTAGCAAGAACACTGCAAAATATTCCCGGGGTAGACAATGCACGTGTTATGATTGTCCCTTCTACAGATTCTCTCTTCCGAGAGAATTCTACTGATGCCACAGCCTCTGTTATGCTAATCATGAGACCGTTCAGTCAATTAGAAGACAATCAAATTAGAGGGATTGTTCACATTGTATCGCGAAGTGTAAAGTCCTTAAAGCCAGAAAACGTAACCGTTGTAGACCAAAATGGTATAGTATTAAGTGAAGGTCTTTTTAATGATGACTTTGCAAGCCTACAATTAGATGGCCTTACGAAGCATCAGATTGATGCGAAGCGTCAATTTGAAAGGCATTTAGAACAAAAAGCTCAGGAAATGCTGAATCGCGTTGTCGGACCAGGCAATGCTGTTGTTAAAGTAGCTACAGAACTTGACTTTTCTCAACAAGAGACAAGAGACTCTCAGTATGGCAGGCCTGTAGGACCTCTCTCAACTCGCGAAATTTATGAGAGTGGAGAAGGAAGTACGGGTGGAGCTGCGCCGGGTGTAGATGCCAATATTCCGATGCAACAGGAGATGGAAGCCGGCACAAGTCGTTATGAGAGATCCGATATTATTATTAACAATGAAATTCCAAGAACAGAAACTCATATTATTACACCACCTGGATCGGTAATCAATCGACTCACTGTCTCGGTGATGATTGATAGCAACCGAATTGATGGGGAATTTGACGATATAAAGCAACAACAGTTTGAGCAGGCTGTAGCAAGAGCTGTTGGAATTCAATATCCGATTGTAGAGCCTGTGCCAGGTGGACGGGTTGAGCAAATCAGTGTCGTTGCTATGCCTTTTGATCGCTCTGCAACGGAGGAACTAAATCGTCTTTTAGCAGAAGAAGCAACGATGAGAAACTGGATTCTTATAGGTGCCGCTGTAGCAGGACTGCTACTTGTTCTTGCTTCTGTCTTTTTCATTCGCAAAGCTTTGGCGAAGAAAAAAGAAGAAGAAAAACCAGTTGAAGCAATAAGAGAAGAACCATTGGAAGACATAGCACCACCACCGTTGGAAGCACAATTGTCGCCTGAAGAACGAGAAAGAATCAAGATTCGAGAGCAAATAGAAGAATTGACAGAAAAGGATCCAGAAGCGGTCGCGCGCTTACTAAAAACATGGTTAGCTGAAGACTCGAGGTGATTCAGTGGCAACGAAAGGAATATTAACAGGAAAACAGAAAGCAGCTATCTTTTTGATTTCTTTAGGCCCTGAGAAGTCAGCGAAAATATTTCAACACTTAAAAGACGAAGAAATTGAGCAAATGACGCTTGAAATTGCCAATGTTCGTAAGGTTTCCTCGGAAAACCGTGATGTTGTCTTTAATGAGTTTCATCAGATACTCATGGCTTCAGAGTACCTCACCTCGGGCGGTATTGATTACGCCAAAGAAATTTTAGAGAAAGCCTTGGGCTCCCAGAAAGCGCTTGATATTATTAATAGGCTCACTTCATCGTTACAAGTTCGTCCTTTTGAGTTTGTTCGTCGTACTGATCCAGCACAATTGTTAAACTTTATTCAATCAGAGCATCCGCAGACAATAGCCTTGATTCTAGCCTATCTAAGTTCTGAGCAAGCTTCTATTATTTTGTCAGCTCTTCCACCAGACCGACAGTCCGATGTAGCTCGCAGAATTGCTTTAATGGATCGAACGTCGCCGGAAGTCATTCGAGAAGTAGAAATGGTATTAGAAAGAAAATTATCATCTCTCGTCTCACAAGAGCATACCAGTGCAGGTGGTATTGAAAATGTTGTTGAGATGCTCAATAGGGTGGATAGAGGAACAGAGAAATCTATTATGGAAGCATTAGAAATTCAAGATCCGGAATTGGCTGAAGAGATCAAGAAACGTATGTTTGTCTTCGAAGATATTGTTATGCTCGATGACCGCTCTATTCAACAAGTGCTTCGAGAAGTGGATACAAAAGATCTGGCATTGGCCCTTAAAGGTTCGAGCGAAGAAGTTATACAAAAAATCTTCAAAAACGTATCCAAAAGAGCAGGAGAAATGTTGCGAGAAGACATGGAATTTATGGGACCTGTCCGCTTGCGCGATGTAGAAGAAGCACAACAGAGAATTGTGAATATTATTCGCAAATTAGAAGAAGCAGGTGAGATCATCGTCGCTCGTGGCGGAGGTGATGAACTCATTGTCTAAGGTTATCAAATCATCTACACTGCTTGCTAACAAACCAAAGCTGTTAAAGCTAGGGTTTCTTGAAGAAAATAAAGAACAATCTTCTACCTTTATTCCTGTGCCTACAACCGAAGTTACATCAAAAGCTTTAGGCGATGTCACTTCAACACAGCAAGAAGAGAAAAAATCTATAGATAATCAAGATATGGTTATTCTTGCGCAAGAACAAGCGGAACAGATATTGCAGGAAACCCATGAAATGGTACAAGAACTTCTTCAGAAGGCAAAAGATCAGGCTCATAAAATTTTGATAGAAGCCAAAAAAGAAACTGAAGAAGTTCTTTCTATCGCGCAAAAAGAAGCCGAAGAGCTAAAAAGGCTACGTTCTGAAGAAGGTTATGCCAAAGGCTACGATGAGGGCTACAAAGGCGCGATAAAGAAAGCCAAAAAAGAAGCAGAAAAGATTGTCGTAGAAGCTTACAACGAAGCAGAGGCAGCACGACAAGCGCGGTTGGCTTATTTAAAAGATCAGGAGAAAGACTTGGTAGACCTTGCTGTCATGATTGCAGAAAAAATTATTCAATATGAGATTGATCGCAATGATCAGGTTGTTTTTCATATTACGGAAAATGCTTTAAATAAAGCACGTGATATGAGCCACGTTATCATCAAAGTTAACCCTGAAGACTATCCCATATTGCAAAACTACAAAAGTGATCTTATGAGCTTAATCAAAGGCTTGCGTACCTTGAATATAGAAAAAGATGAGACCATTGGAAGAGGCGGCTGTATTATTGATACGGCCTATGGCTATGTTGATGCTCGAATTGATGCGCAGCTCGACGAATTGCGTCGTGTTATTAGTGAAGTTATGAACAGGTAGAAGAGTGTTTATGAAAAAATACATGGCTGCCATTCAAAAAGCGGATTTTGTACGGTTAAATGGAAAGGTAAGTCAGGTGATTGGTCTAGTCGTTCAGTCGGACGGACCCAGTGCACATCTAGGAGAACTTTGCTACCTTTCAACGCAACAAGGCAAAGAGAGAATTGGTGCAGAAGTCGTTGGCTTTCGTGACAAAAAAACATTGCTTATGCCCTTAGGGGATATAACGGGCATTGGCCCTGGTGCTCAAGTGCTTGCTTCTGGTGACTTCCTAAAAGTCCCTGTAGGAAAGGGCTTGCTTGGTCGTGTTCTTGATGGACTGGGGAATTTCATTGATGGCAAAGGACTCGTGAATTTTACGGAAGCCTACCCCTTAGATGCAGCGCCACCCCATCCTTTGCGCAGACAACGGATTCAACAGATACTCCCTTTTGGTGTAAAGGCCATCGATGGATTCCTAACTTGTGGTAAAGGTCAGCGACTCGGTATTTTTGCTGGTTCTGGTGTAGGAAAAAGTACCTTGCTTGGCATGATTGCGCGAAATGCAAAAGCTGATATTAATGTGATAGCATTAATTGGGGAGCGGGGACGAGAAGTTCGAGAGTTTTTAGAAAAAGACTTGGGTCCCGAGGGTTTAGCGCGCTCTGTTGTTGTTGTTGCCACATCAGATCAACCGGCTCTTGTTCGACTCAAAGGAGCCCTGGTTGCAACAGCCATTGCAGAATATTTTCGAGATCAAGGCAAAGATGTCATGCTAATGATGGATTCGGTAACTCGTTTTGCCATGGCTCAGCGGGAAGTAGGCCTTGCAGTCGGTGAACCGCCAGCAACAAGAGGGTACACACCTTCTGTTTTTGCTTTATTGCCAAAACTATTGGAACGCTCGGGAACGTCTGCCCATGGAACCATTACGGGCCTCTATACCGTGCTCGTCGACGGAGACGATATGAATGAGCCTATCGCTGATACGGTGCGAGGCATCCTCGATGGTCATGTTGTTTTGTCGCGAGACCTAGCAGCGCAAAATCATTATCCGGCTATTGATGTGTTACGCAGTGTGAGTCGTGTTATGATTGAACTGGTTGAACCAGAACATCGACAACTGGCAGCACGACTGCGACAAGTACTTGCCACTTATAACGAAGCCAAAGACTTACTTGATATTGGCGCTTATCAAGCCGGTGCCAATCCAAAAATTGATTATGCTCTTCAAAAAATAGATGAATGCAATGATATTTTAAAACAACAAATTGAAGAATCGATTCCATTAGAAGAAACGTTACAACGGCTAAGAGAGTTATTTGTATGATGAAGCCTTTTACTTTTAAACTACAGCGGCCATTAGACTTGAAGGAAAAAGAAGAAGCACACCTCAAGTCAGAACTACAGCGACAGCGCAATAGAGTAGAAGACTGTCAACGTATGATAGAAGAGAACAAGCAGGCAATGACAGAAGCTTTGATAGAATGTAAAAAAATGCAAGAACCTTACTTTGACGTAAGCCAGCGCTTACTCTTTCCGTACTATTGGCATCGTTTGCAAGAAACAGAGGCAGAGCTTCATCAACAACTGGCCCAAGAACAAGAGAAAGAGCAAGCGCTACAAGAACAGCTTATGAAAACGATGCGTGATCGAAAAGTCTTAGAAAAATTACGGGATAAACACTTGACAGCTTATAAGAAAGAAGCATTACGAGAAGAACAAATCATATTGGATGAAATTGCTCTTAATCGGTTTATGGCAAAAGATAAAGGAGAATAGGAGGGAGATAGGGCTTGGCCAAAAAAGAAGAAACAAACAGTAAAAAATCAACCTTTCCGTGGCTATTATTTTTTATTCTGGCCATGCCTGTCTTTCTTCTAGGCTCCATCAGTGCTGCACAAGTAGCTGGTGTAATCGATGTAACAAACTACGTGAGACAAATTCCGGTCATTGGAACGATGATCCCTGAAAAAGAAGAGGAAGCTTTTTTTCAACAAACTTTTGAAGAGCATCGTATCGCCCAGCTTGAAGAAGAAAAAGCAGAATTAGATAATCAACTTCGAGAACTGCAACAACAACTTGTTATGGTAGAGCCACAAGAAGATTTGTGGGAACAAGAAAAAAATGAGCTAGAACAATCACTGCAAATCCTTCAAGAGCAGTTAGAGCAGTTACAAAATGCACGGGTCGATCAAGAAAGTCTTGTGGAACGACTACGACTTATGAGACCGGCCGATGCTGTAAAAATTATGGAGAATCTACCGGACCAGACTATTAATGCTTTGCTTGCTGAAATGGACGTAGATGAGGCCGCGCGTCTTATGGCGCTTTTCGATCCTGTGCGAGCCGCTCGGTTGGCCTATCCCGATATTAGAGAAGAGCTAGAAAATCAAAATCGCTCTCAACAAGCCACGCAAGAAAGAGCGGCTACATTGCAAAGCTTAGGTAGAACCATGGCAGCCATGCAACCCAATGAAGCTTCCATGCTGATTGAAAATTTATCGAATGATATGGCTGTTGCTATTCTTAAAGAAATGGACGATGCATCAAGAGGAAGAGTCCTGTCTTCTTTATCGACGCAGAACCCAGTACGAGCAGCTCAACTTGTGACAATGATGGGGCAATCATAACGAAAGGGGTGATGACAAAAGGGATACAATTTACGAATATGTGAATTTGCGATTTCAATTTCCTAGGCGGTTACAGGAGATAAGGAGGCCAAAGATTGAGAGAATTAGCGATTTTTGCCTCTTCTGTTCATGATCCAAACAAAATAAAAGACCAGTCCAAAAGGATAGAGCAAGAAGAAGTAAAAGGACAGGACAACTTTCTAAGTTTATTAAATGCCTTTGTCTTACCGCAAGTTCAAAAGAGAAATAATGATGCTTTTTTTCTGCGGGACTTATCATTGAATGATCCTCGAAGGAGTGAAGGGAACCGCTATCAGCAAAGCAGAGATAGCAGAGCCTCTTCTTATTCTCAAGCAAACAATGAAAGAAGAAGTGATCACAAAGCTTTATCATCCGATCACGCCTCAAGACAAAAGAAGGACCATGAAAGCACAGGTAAGGCTAGAAATGCTCAAAGCAATGAAAGTACTGGTAAGGTTGATAAAAGCGATGAAAGCATCAAAAGGCACAGAATTGAGCTAGAAAATAGGTCAAAAGAAAGTTATACAATCAAAGGGAATCATGAAAGCAAAGTCGCAGACTTTAAAGAGGTTGCTGTTTTATCAAATGATGAGAATCAACTGTTAACAAATCAGTTTTCAAAAGAAAAGGCAACGCAGTTAAAAGTAATGGAGGAAAGCGCCTCTAAAAAGAAAAATGAAAAAGCTTTGCTGTTCAAAGATCGTGAAGGGCAAATGGGAGAACTAGAAGAGATAGAGGCGCAAGGAAAGAAAAAAGTACTACAAGAGCGTGGCAGTTTACTTATATCAGGGAAACAAAATCGTGAAGATCTTTCTATAAAAATCTCAGAAGAGAATTCTAAACATTTTCTAGAGCCTGAACCGGCTCAACTGCCTTTATTAGCAAAATTACAGAAGGCTCGAGAAAAACATAAGAGTCGTCAAGAAGGCAAAGTAGCAGAAACTACTTTTATTGAACAAAAGGATCAAGAAAAAGTAGGGTTACAGAATCCTCTCTTACCTTTTCAACATGTGGTGAGACAGGAAGGCTCTATACAACAACCAATAGGGCATCAAGCGATGGTAAGAGACGGAATTTTTCAGGAACATAATGAAAAAAGCTTACAAAGTAAAAACAATCTATCAAACTATGCAGGTGTAACAGAGACAAATCGACCTTTTTTCAAAGGAAAGATATCAAATCTCGCAAAACAAGCACCGATGCCCCAACGACAAGAAGTTTTTAGTCAAATTATTGCACAAGCCAAACTATTAAACAAAGCAGGTGCACAAGAACTAAAAATACAGTTGAAACCAGATTTCCTAGGACCTTTAAAAATGAGACTTATCATGGAAGACGGTCTTGTTTCCATTCGTATTGCTGCAGAAAATCCTCATATAAGGCAGATGATAGAATCGAACTTATCTCATTTAAAGCAGTCATTGGAAGAACAAGGCGTTAAATTTGACCGCATTGAAGTAAATCAAGGTGAGAGCAACAAAGATATGTTTCGTGATAAAAATCAGCAAGATTTTTTACAAAATCAACAAGGTCGCAGACAAGAAGAGGGAATTCCCACCTACACGAAGGATCGAGAACTTGGTGAAAGTGATGAACTTGATTCGAGTGACAAAGTGGAACGTTATTATGGCCAAGAAAGTAGCACCATTGAGTATTTAGCTTAAAATGTTATCTATTGGAGGTGAAAAGAGTGTCCTATACAATCAACAACATACAATCGGCGCAAGCCCCCTGTCCCAAACCCTTAAAACAGAGAAAAACAATACTGTGATGGGCAAAGATGACTTTTTGAAATTGTTGGTTACACAATTGAGATACCAAGATCCTATGAAGCCTATGGAAGACAAAGAGTTTATTGCGCAGATGGCCCAATTTAGTTCTTTAGAACAGATGCAAAACATGGCAGAAGGTTTTATGGAACTGAAAGAAGCACAAATGAAAATGCTACATGAAAACTATGTAGCACAGGCTGTAAGTTTTATTGGTAAAGAAGTCGAAGCACTGACGATGCAAAGAGACGGACAGGGAAAAACGATATACGACGAAGAAGGTCGGGCTTTCACAGAATTGGTGCAGGGAGAAGTACGAGGCGTAAAATTTGAGCAAGGTCAACCGGTTTTACAAGTACAGTTTGTGAAGGGTGAACAATCGGTGACTCGTGCTGTGCGCTTGGAAGAAGTTAGCAAAGTTATGACCAAGAAAGAGCCAGTAGAAGTCCCGACTTTGCCGAAAGAGATGGGAGAAGAGGCGATGAAGGACCATGGATAAACCTTTTTTTCATCCTCAACCCATGATTCCCGGTGTGGGAAAAGCAACAAGCACAGGTAAAAGTTCGACAAAGACCTCGAACCATACCGATAAGGACAGCTTTCAGAAAATCTTACATCAAGAAGCGAGTAAGGTTAAGTTTTCATCTCATGCGCAGCAACGATTGAACCAAAGGAATATTTCGTTTGGTGAAAAAGAGATGACACAACTTACAGAAGCGCTTTGTAAAGCTGAAAGCAAAGGCGCAAAAGAAGCGCTGGTCATGATGAAGGATCTGGCCTTAGTCGTATCAATTCAAAATCGTACAGTGATTACAGCAGCCCATGGAAATCAACTGAAAGATAATGTATTCACAAAAATTGATAGCGCCGTTATCATCCCAGAATAAGAGGCCGGACCTCTAGGAGGAAGCCTAGACTGTGGAGCGATAGAAGCAGTCATAGGGAGATAAGGTCGCAAAACATAAATGGGGGTCATAAAGATATGATGCGTTCTTTATACTCAGGCGTTACTGCTTTGAGGAACCATCAGACGCGCATGGACGTAATTGGTAACAACATCGCCAACGTTAATACTTTGGGATTTAAGAAAAGTCGTGTTACCTTTCAAGATGTTTTGAACCAGACGGTTCGAGGTGCGTCGGCACCGCAAGAAGGAAGAGGCGGCACCAATCCAATGCAAGTTGGTTTAGGAATGAATGTAGCCACCATTGAAACAGTTCATACAGGCTCTAATCCCCAGGGTACAGGGAAAAATACAGATCTAGCCATTCAAGGCGATGGCTTCTTTATTTTAGACAATGGCTTAGGTGGTGAAGTCTACACAAGAGCAGGCGCTTTTGATTTTGATGCGGTAGGGAATCTCATTAACACGTCCAATGGCATGTTAGTGCAAGGCTATATGTTTAATGAATCAGAAGAAAGAGACACGGTACTCACAGGCATAAGTTTGGCAGAGAAAAAGCTAATGCTACCAGCCGCTACGGATAGGGCTAGTATTGGAGGGAACTTGGACTCCACGAAAACTTATGGAGAAGTGCACACAATTGAGTTTCAGGTCTTTGACAGCCTTGGGAATTCTCACCCTGTAAAACTAGATTTTTACAAAACAACATCGGAAGGAGAAGATGCTGATCCCGAAACTGTTTGGACAGTAGCAGCATCAAATGGTCATAGTATTACTATGGAAGATGAAGAGGGTGCTGACCCAGATGCCGGTAATGTAGTGCTTCGATTTGACTTAAATGGAAGACCTGATATCGCATCAATTCAACTAACATTAGCAGGTATTGCAATACCTGCTCTAGATGAGGATGGAGAGATGGGAGAAGAAGACCTAACCGTAAATATTGATTTATCCAATCTTAGACAAACAGCAGGCGAATCAACGGCTGTTGTAACAGAACGAAATGGTTATCGTGCTGGTGAGCTGCAGGCGCTCAATGTCGATGCAACAGGCACCGTTACAGGCTCCTATTCAAACGGTAAAAACATGCGATTGGCACAAGTGGCCATAGCTGCCTTCAACAATCCTTCAAGCCTAACGAAGCTCGGAGACAACCTTTATAGTGTATCAAACGCAACCGGTGAAGCTAACATTGGAACTGCCAACTCTGGTGGCCGTGGCTCTATTATCCCTGGTGCCTTGGAAATGTCTAATGTTGATCTAGCCCAAGAATTTACAGATATGATTGTTACCCAGCGTGGTTTCCAGGCAAACAATCGCATTATTACCGTCTCTGACACAATGATTGAAGAACTGGTTAATCTCAAACGATAACTTGCTCTAGAGAGCGAGCGGGTTTGAGCCTCAAATCCGCTCGCTTTCCTATTAAAAGCCGAGGAGGCTAGGGCACATGATTAAGGTAACTCGATTGAACCAGCGTGAAATGGTTGTCAATGCGGACCTCATTGAGTTTATCGAATCAACACCGGATACCTTACTCACTCTAACGACAGGCAAAAAAGTTCTCATTACAGAATCAGTAGATGAAGTAATTGCACGTGTCATATTTTACAAAAAAGCTTATCACAGAGGCATTGATTCCAATGATCCCCTCGAAGAAAAAAGAAGGAGCTAGCGAGAAAGCCTAGAATGAATATATAATGAATAAGAGTCGGCTTTTTCGTAGCGAAAGCAAGCGCAAGGCCAGTATAACTCAGGAAGGAGCGCTTCTGCAGAGATGGCTGATAATGAAAAAAATGAAGAAAAGAAAAAGTCCTCTATAAATATAAAGCTTATTGCCATAATTGTATCGGTAATGCTTGTTACAACTGTCATCGCCATCGGTGCATTTCTCTTCTTTCTATCACCAGGAGGCTTGTTCGGCGACTCAACGGTACAAGAACCTGTAAGGGCGCCCGGTGTGCTTTATGATCCAGGCGGAGAGTTCAGAACGAACTTAGCCGATCCGGGTGGAAGAAGATACCTTATAACACAGATCTCCTTAGAGTTGAATATGCAAAAAAGAGATGAAAAAGTAATTTCTGAATTAGACGAACAGCTTCCTATAGTTCGCGATCGAATACTATCAGTATTAAGTGCCAAGTCGGTTGAAGAGTTTCAAAGCCACGAAGGAAGAGAAAGGGTAAAAAGGGAAATTCTTATCTCGTTAAACAGACAATTTGGGGCCGATAGATTTCGAAATGTCTACTTTGTAGACCTCGTTTATCAATAAGGTGCAACAGAATGACGCAAGGTTTAAGCAAGAGGAGGTGAGGGTACATCAATGGGCGACGTTCTGTCACAATCGGAAATTGACGCTCTATTAAACGCCCTTGCCAGTGGTCAAGTTACGGCCGATGAAGTAAAGCAAGAAGACTTGGCCAACAAAGTACGCCTCTACGACTTTAAAAGACCGAATAAGTTTTCAAAAGATCAGATTCACACTCTGCAAGTTATTTATGAAAACTACTGTCGCAGTTTAACTACATACTTTTCTGCACACTTACGGACACTTGTTCAAATATCAGTCATGTCGGTCGACCAATTGACTTATGAGGAATTTATTCGTTCCATACCCAACCCAACGATTGTTAATATTTTTAAGATGACGCCCTTAGAAGGCAATGGTATCATGGAAGTAAATCCTAGTATTGCTTTTTCTATTATTGATCGTCTTTTCGGAGGCACTGGACAACCTCCGAACAAGATTCGAGGCTTAACAGAAATTGAACAATCTGTTTTTCAGAAAACGACGAGAAGAATGTTGGATAACTTCACAGAAGCATGGGAAAATATTGCTCAAATTCATGCTAGCTTAGAAGTAATAGAAACAAATCCACAATTTGTTCAAATCGTGGCACCTACAGAGATGGTCGTCCTAGTAACCTTGGACTGTCGTATTGGTGAGACTGAGGGCATGATTAACATCTGCTTGCCTTATATATTGCTAGAGCCCATTATTAGCAAGCTTAGTGCCCACTTCTGGTTTTCCAGCTCAGCCAAAGGGCGGACGCAAGAACAACTAGACGCTTTACGAGCGCGATTACAAAAAGCTGAAGTACCCCTTACCGTATTGCTAGGTCAAACCACATTGAACGTAAGTGAATTGCTCGATCTTCAAAAAGGTGATGTAATCCAACTAGACAATCAAGTTTCTGAAGAACTTGTCATAATGGTAGGTCAACGCAAAAAGTATTTAGGACGGCCTGGTGTGGTCGGTTCAAAACTAGGTGTACAGATCACCTCTACCTTCGATGAAGGAGTTGAGATAAATGATGAGTAGTGGTGTTCTTTCTCAAGAAGAAATAGATGCCCTACTAAAAGGAGCCGATCAGGAACCTTCCTCTTCAGAAGGTTTTTCTAATGCAACAGAACCCGAAAACAATGTAAGTGACATGGAAAAAGATGTTCTTGGTGAGATTGCCAACATCTCTATGGGGACTGCTGCAACAACCTTATCGACACTGCTTGGCAAAAAAGTAGAAATCACCACACCAAGAGTATCAATTACAAGGAAATCGACGATACAAAAAGAATATCCTGCTCCTTTCATCGTAGTAGATGTACACTATACGGCAGGGCTGGAAGGTAACAACGTACTTGTCATCAAAGAAGAAGACGTAGCAGTCATTGCTGATTTGATGATGGGTGGTGATGGCGTAACACCACCGCCAGAGTTAACGGAATTGCATTTTAGTGCTATCTCTGAAGCAATGAACCAGATGATGGGCTCAGCCTCAACTTCTATGGCTACCATGTTAAACAAAAAAATCGATATATCACCACCAGAGCTAAACAAAGTTGATTTTTCCAGTGAAGATTTGCAACATCCCCAAAGTGACCCTGTCATAAAAGTTTCTTTTCGAATGGTCATTGAAGGGTTAGTTGATAGTGAACTGATGCAGATTTACCCTATACCTTTTGCCAAAGCCTTGACCAAAGGGTTAATGGGAGATGAAGAAGAGTCTGCTGCATCTATGACTACAGAAGCGCCAAGCTCTTACGGAGGAACACCCATTTATGACCTTCCTGGTGCGCAAGCACCGCCTCCTATAGCAGCAGCACCCAATCCCGCACCGAAGCCACCGGAACATCCTATGCAAGGACCGCCCAACTTTGGTCAAGATCCTTATAGTGGAGCTGCCATGCCGCCGCCCCATTACTACTACGGACCACCGCCTGGCTATGGACAGCATCATCACCCGCAGGGTATGATGTATCCTACACCACCATCACCACCACCATCGCCATCTGCAGTTCCTGTACAACCCGTTCAATTTTCACCTCTACAAGGACAACAGACCAGCAAAGATATGGGCAATCTGAACCTAATTATGGATGTACCATTACAAGTAACTGTTGAGCTTGGCAAAGCAAAAAAAACAATTCGAGACATTTTAGAGTTGGGAACAGGTTCCGTCATTGAATTAGATAAAATTGCTGGTGAACCTGTCGATATCTTGGTGAATGGAAAGCTGGTGGCCAAAGGCGAAGTGGTTGTCATCGATGAAAATTTTGGTGTCCGCATCACAGACATTGTAAATCCCATTGAGCGGATAGGAAATCTACAGTAAACGGAGGATGAAGTGATCATGGCCAATCGTATTTTGATTGTCGACGATGCTGCTTTCATGCGTATGATGATCAAAGATATTCTAACGAAAAATGGTTATGAAGTTGTTGGAGAAGCAGAGAATGGGGCAGTTGCCGTAGAAAAATGGAAAGAACTAAAACCAGATCTAACAACAATGGATATCACCATGCCAGAAATGGATGGTATTAATGCTGTTCGTGCCATTCGAAAAGTTGATCCTAGTGCTAGAATCATCATGTGCAGTGCCATGGGTCAGCAAGCAATGGTCATCGATGCCATTCAAGCTGGTGCCAAAGATTTTATTGTAAAACCCTTTCAGCCTGATAGAGTCTTAGAAGCTGTAAAAAAAGCAATTGGCTAATCGCAACAAATCATAGCTTGTACCTTTATTTGTACTCTAATTTTCTCTCCAGGTTAGGCGGGACATTTATGAATGTATATGGGCATTCTGGCCGCCGAATCGTCGGCGGCCTGGTATTTTTCTTCGTACTTCTCTTTGTACTCATAAACCCACTTAGCGCCTTGGCTAGTTCTGAGGTAGAAAGTGGGACCATGCAAGAACGGCTTTATCCATCGTCAATGACTTTTGAAGACCGTTCAGAAAGCATGCCAGGTACAGGAGAAGTTGTTTTTCGGCTGATTATCACTCTTTCCATATTAGCAATAGTCGCCGGGATAGTCCTGCGATATGTAAAAGGAACAAGAAAAGCTTTTTTACCAAAAGGAGAATGGCTTGCCGTACATGATCAAGTTTCATTAGGACCTAATAAGAATTTATATATCACAGAGATCGCTGGCAAATACGTCGTCCTTGCTGTAACAGATCAATCGATTCAGCCCATTATGGAAATTAACGATCCGAATAAAATTGAATCAATTCGTCGTTCCCTAGAAGAGCGACAAGAACCCAAAATTCCCAATCTTATCTCTGATATTCGCAACTTTGCTGCTAAAACAAAAAGAGAAGAAGAAAGCAAAAAGGAATTATCTTTTCATAGTGAAATGATAAGACAAATCAATCGATTGAATTCCCTACAGATGGGAGATGAAAGGCAGAATAACCATAAAGGCTCCAAAGAAGGAGAGAAGATGTAATGAAGTCCCTGTTCGGCAGAGGTGCCTTCTTCGCTTTGCCCTTATATTTGTTATTATTTCTATTCCTCTTGCCTACAGAAGGGCTGGCCAATCCTTTACCCATTCCAACGATTTCAATTGGAGTGGAAGGCACTGACGACCCTGTAGAAGTATCTAAAAGTCTACAAGTACTTTTTCTACTAACGATTCTTTCACTAGCACCAGCCATCTTGATTATGATGACATCGTTTACTCGCATCATTGTTGTTTTGAACTTTACTCGTACCGCACTGGCCACTCAAACAATGCCACCCAATCAAGTTTTGATTGGACTCGCCTTATTTCTAACCTTTTTTATCATGGCTCCAACGTGGTCTGCCATCAATGAAGAGGCATTACAGCCTTACATAGCTGGTGAGTTAACACAAGATGAAGCGCTAGAAAAAGCGCTTGACCCTCTTCGCGAATTTATGCTGAAACAAACAAGAGAAAAAGATCTGGCACTCTTTGTAAATATGGCAGAAATTGAACAACCAGAAACGTATCGAGATATACCGACGAGAGTTTTAATCCCTGCTTTTATATTGAGTGAATTGAAGACAGCATTTCAGATTGGTGCTATCATTTATCTACCTTTTATTGTGATAGATATGATCGTTGGCTCCGTGCTCATGTCGATGGGGATGATGATGTTACCCCCCATGATGATTTCATTACCTTTTAAAGTACTCGTCTTCGTTCTTGTTGACGGCTGGTATCTTATCGTACGCTCTCTTGTACTCAGTTTTCAATGAACCTTTTCCTATTGACACTCAATAGATCAAGGAAGGCTCAATTCGTTTTCAACAGGGGGAGGGAAGACCATGCCACAAGATGTTGTTATACAATTGGCTCGTGATGCCCTCGTGGCAGTATTGACGATTGGTACACCGATTTTGGCAGGAAGTCTTGTGATTGGACTGGCCATTAGCTTATTCCAGGCTACCACACAGATTCAAGAAGCAACGCTTGCATTTGTTCCCAAGATTATTGGCGTATTCCTCATTATTTTTATCTTAGGCCCTTGGTTGTTGCAAAGCATGCTTCAATATACAGGTCAGTTGCTTGGAGAGTTACATCTCTATACCTTTATACGATAAATTATTAACGAGAAAGGGATTATAACGCGTGGAAACAGTCATCCCCAATGTACTAGTTCACCTTGATGTGTTATTGATGATGATGACCAGGGTTGCTGGTATTCTGGTGATGGCGCCTATTTTCAACACGCCTGGTTTTAACAACATCGCTAAAATAGGACTAGCTTTTTTTGTTGCATTAACACTTTTTCTCGCTATGCCGGAAAGTAGATACCCAGAGGTACCGACTGATCTTTTTCACTTTACTGTTACCGTCGTTCAAGAAGTAGTTATAGGATTGTCCATTGGTTTTATCTTTCAATTAATGTTTGCAGCTATCATGACGGCCGGCCAGTTCATTGATTACCAATTGGGTTTTGGTATTATTAACGTGGCTGATCCGATGTGGGGAACGCAGGTTCCTATGACGGGTCTCTTTCTCCAAATGGTAGCGCTGTTTCTATTTGTTCTTTACGATGGCCATCTTCTTATTATTCAAGTGTTAGCCGATAGCTTCCGGCTTATTCCCGTAGGTTTAGGACCTTTTACTGGTGACATCGCAAGCAGTCTCGCGGCGTACATCGTTCATCTTTTTGTTAGTATATTTTTAATTGCTGTGCAGTTGGCCTTGCCAATTATAGGTGTTATCCTCACGACCGATATTGCTTTAGGCATTATGGCGCGAACGGTGCCGCAGCTTAACTTGTTTGTTATTGGTTTACCCTTAAAGATTGGTATTGGAATTTTCTTCCTATGGGTACTGATTCCTTTTTATATTGAAAGCTTAGGTCACCTTTTCTATATCTCCCTATCCCATGTAGAAGGCTTTTTATCTATTCTGGTTCGCTAATCAAAAGAAATTGATAAAGGATTGACCCATCGTGGTAAAATGGGACCTCCAATGGTTTGCGGGAGAGAAAACAGAAAAAGCAACGCCAAAAAAGAAACAAGATGCTCGTAAAAAAGGCCAAGTTGCGAAAAGTCAAGAAATCAACTCTGCTTTAATTTTGCTTGTCACTTTTATTACACTCTTTTTTCTCGGTCAATATACCATGGATGGAATTCAGCGACTTACTTCTCATATTCTCGGCGTTGTGACAGGCGTAACACTTACGCCCACAACAGTTCTCGCAATCGGGCTCGATGTTACGATCCTTTCCGCTCTGTTGGTAGCACCTTTCTTACTTGTAGCCATGGTTGCTGGAATAACGGCAAGTTATCTACAGGTAGGTTTTTTATTTTCTACGGAAGCCATCAAAGTAAAGTGGAATCGAATCAATCCTTTGTCAGGATTTAAAAGAATTTTTTCCAAAAGAGCTCTTGTTGAGCTATTAAAATCACTTTTGAAAGTAACCTTCGTGGGCTATGTAGTCTACATGGTAATCATGGAGAATCTATATATATTCCCTAAAATGATAGGAATGGATATAGCGACGGCCGTCTCAATTATGGCTAAGATTGGTTTTGATGTCGGTTGGCGTGTTGCTCTCTTACTAATTTTTGTAGCTGCCATTGATCTATGGTATCAGCGTTACTCTCATGAAGAGTCCATAAAAATGAGTAAACAAGAAGTTAAAGATGAACACAAACAAGCGGAAGGAGATCCGCAGATCCGTAGTAAAATTCGACAAAGAATGAGAGAAGCAGCCATGCGGCGCATGATGCAAGAGTTGCCACAAGCTGATGTGGTTATTACCAACCCTACGCATTTTGCGATAGCCTTAAAATATGATGGTACTTCTATGACAGCCCCTCGTGTCATTGCCAAAGGACAAGATTTTCTTGCTCAAAAAATAAAGGAAGTTGCCCAGGCACATGGAATACCAATGGTGGAAGATAAGCCTTTGGCGCAGACTCTTTATCGCACCGTTGACATTGGGCAGCAAGTGCCTGCGGAACTATTTCAGGCTGTGGCGGAAGTCTTTGCTTTTGTTTTCCGGTTGAAGCAGAAAAAAGCATAGAAATGTCTTTTTTCAGAAAGAGGCATGATAGGTAGCAACCATTATGGTGATGCACCGGGAAAGGAAGAGTTTAGATGGCCCAAATGGAGGCGCCAAACCAGTCTTTTCGATATTCAGATATAGTAGTTGCTGTTGCTGTTCTGACGACGGTCATTATGATGATCATCCCTCTAAGCCCTGTTATATTAGACATGCTCCTGATCTTTAACATCACTATAGCCATGCTTATCTTGTTATCAACCATGTTTATTAAAGGGACTTTAGAGATATCTGTATTTCCATCTTTACTATTGATAACAACACTTTTTCGACTGTCCTTGAACGTTTCTTCTACACGACTCGTTCTTCTCGACGGATATGCTGGACAGGTAATTGCCAAATTCGGCTCCTTTGTTCTAGCCGGTTCTGTTATTGTTGGCTTTATTATTTTCTTGATCCTTGTGGTGATTCAATTTATCGTTATCACCAAAGGATCAGAGAGGGTAGCCGAAGTAGCGGCACGCTTTACTTTGGACGCTATGCCAGGGAAACAGATGGCTATAGATGCAGATCTGAACGCAGGTTTGATTAACGAAAGTGATGCCAAGCAACGGCGTAAAGATATACAGAGAGAAGCAGACTTTTATGGTGCTATGGATGGTGCAACTAAGTTTGTAAAAGGCGACGCCATTGCAGGGATTGTTATCGTTATCGTCAATATTATTGGAGGATTTATTATTGGTGTCCTTCAAAGAGGCATGTCCATCGGTGAAGCAGCCAGTGTTTATACATTGCTTACAGTCGGTGATGGTCTTGTTACGCAAATTCCAGCCTTATTAATCTCAATCGCTACGGGTATCATTGTCACGAGAGCTGCTTCCGAAGGAAACTTAGGTCAAGATCTTACCTCTCAGCTTTTTCGCAGGCCGAAAGTTCTTTTTATTGCCGCAGGTTTACTCGCCTTGCTTGGTACCATTGGCTTGCCCCCTCTTCCTTTCTTCACCATCAGCATTCTACTAGCTATCCTAGGCTATCGCATGATGAAATCCGAGGAAAAAACAGCGGTCGCGGAAGTAGAGAAAGCACAAGAGGAAGAAATGGAAGAGATCAAAAAACCAGAAAATGTAATCTCTTTATTAAACGTAGATCCTTTAGAATTAGAAATGGGTTATGCTCTTATCCCTCTTGTAGATGCTCAACAAGGCGGCGATTTACTGGATCGAGTCATTATGATTAGAAGGCAATGTGCTTTAGAATTAGGTCTTGTTGTACCGCCAATTCGTTTGCGTGATAATATGCAACTAAAGCCGAATACATACTCGATCAAAATAAAAGGAGTCGAAGTAGCTAGTGGTGAATTATTGCTCGATCACTATCTGGCCATGTCACCGGGCTTTGAAGATGATACAATCTCAGGTATAGAAACCATCGAGCCTGCCTTCGGCTTGCCCGCCAAATGGATTACGACAGACATAAAAGATCAAGCAGAGCTAGCTGGATATACTGTTGTAGATCCACCGAGTGTGGTAGCGACTCATCTAACAGAAGTTATCAAATCACATGCCCATGAGATAATGGGTCGTCAAGATGTGCAGTCACTCGTTGACCATGTAAAACAAAGTCATCCCGCTGTCGTGGCAGAACTAATTCCTGATCTTATGACCATCGGTGAACTTCAAAAAGTACTCTCAGGATTATTAAAAGAGCGAGTGCCCATTCGAGATCTGGTCACAATTATGGAATCTCTGGCTGATCATGCTAGAATGACGAAAGACAACGATGTATTGATTGAATATGCACGACAATCCTTAGCTCGTCAAATTGTAAAAACCTATATCGTACCTGGAACGAATCAATTATCAGTGATCGCTTTAGATCCATCCTTAGAGAATCAGATCAGAGAATCGATTGAACAGACAGAACATGGTACCTATTTAGCCCTCGATCCAACACAAGCACAGAGAATCTTAAGCGCTTTGGTTAGCGAAGTGGAGCGAGTCTCTCAATTAGGATACCAACCAATCGTGCTTTGCGCACCCATTGTACGTCTATACTTTAAGCGTTTAACAGAAAGAGTTGTTCCGCAGCTAACAGTTTTATCTTATAACGAAGTTGGAACGAACTATGAAATCCAAACAATTGGGATGGTGAGCTAGTCTGTGCGTGTAAAACGTTTTGTTGCCAAAACGATGCAAGAAGCCATGAATAAGATGAAATCAGAAATGGGTCAAGATGCCGTAATTTTACACACTCGTAAAATTAAAGAAGGTGGCATCATGGGCTTCTTCGCCAAAGAAATGTTTGAAGTTACAGGCGCCATAGAGAATATTCCTGTTGGCGCAAAGAAAAAAGCGACAAACCCTCCAAAACTACAACCGGTCGTAGAAGAAGCCTTAGCAGCACTAGAAAATGACAAAACTGCGAGATCAGAAAGTTGGAAGGATTCCAAACTATTACTACCGCAAAAGTCAAACGATGATGGTGTAAAAAAAGAAATTAGCCAAATGAAAACCATGATGGGTGAAATTCTTCAGCGTCTGACAAGAGATAAAAATGAGTTACCGTCAGAATTTCAGCAGCTTCAAAAAGAGCTTGTTGATAATGAAGTAGATCCAAAGCTAGCCCAGAATATTATCACCGAAATATACCGAGAAGTCGGTGATACCTACAAAGATCAGGAGTTCCTTTTAAGACAAAGATTACACGATAAGATTAAGAAAATGTTAGGTACTGCAAAGCCATTCTTTACAGCTGATGGGAATCGCCAAGAAATTTTTATTCTGGTAGGACCAACTGGTGTAGGAAAAACGACAACGGTCGCAAAGCTTGCTGCTACATTTTCAATTGTTGATAAACGTAAAGTAGGCCTTATTACCGTTGATACTTACAGAATCGCAGCGGTAGAGCAACTAAAAACTTTTGGCGAGATAATTGGTGTACCTGTCGATGTTGTTTTTACACCTGATGCATTAGATGCGGCCATTTTACGTCATCGCGATAAAGATCTACTTTTAATTGATACAGCTGGAAGAAGTTATAAAAATGATGAGCAAATCGAAGAACTAAAAGGATTTGCTGATGCCTACCCCCACTCTAAAGTGATGCTTGTTTTATCTTTGGCAACCAAATATGCAGACTTAGAAAAAATCATCGAACGTTTTTCATTCTTAAATATTGATCGTTATCTCTTCACCAAATTAGATGAAACGAATCACTACGGATCGATTTTAAATATCTTGCATAAAACCAAGAAGCCTGTTTCATATGTTACAACAGGACAAAATGTTCCAGATGATATGGAAATCGCTGATACGAATAAACTTGCTAAACTAATTTGTGGAGAGACGGACCTATGAAAGATCAAGCAGAAAAACTACGTATCATGATGAACAACATGCGCCAACAAGTAGAATATGAGATAGAAGGAAAAGAAACCCCAACACGCATTATCTGTATTTCTAGCGGTAAAGGTGGCGTAGGGAAAAGCAACTTGACCCTAAACTTAGGATTGGCTCTCGTTGACTATGGCCAACGGGTATTGATTCTTGATGCTGATATGGGTATGGCTAACATTGATGTTATATTGGGAAAAGTACCTCCTTATAATCTCTATCATGTAATTAGAGGAGAGAAAAAGCTTTCAGAAGTAGTAACAACAGGACCTAAAGGAATTAGCTTAATATCAGGTGGATCTGGTATTGTAGAACTAGCCAATTTGGAAGCGCCTGATCTAGATCGATTCATTGAAGGACTCGCTGAATTAGATGGAACAGTAGATGTACTTTTAATTGATACAGGAGCAGGTATATCAAGAAATGTACTTTCTTACATATACGCTGCCGATGAATTAATTGTCTTAACAACGCCAGAGCCAACAGCGATTACGGACGCCTATGGTCTCATTAAATCTGTTGAAATGGTACAAAAAAAGATTCCCATATCACTTGTTATTAATAGAGTGGAGAATGAAAAAGAAGGCAATGCAGTTTCGCAAAAATTAGTTGTGGCCGTACGACAGTTTCTAAATAGAGATATTACTGTTATAGGTTATATTCCTGATGATCCTATCGTTTCTCGATCTGTAAAAAATCAAAAGCCTTTTTATCTCCAAAATGAAAATGCAGGCGCTTCCTTGGCCATTTCACGTTTAGCAGCTACGCTATGTAATGCACCTAGCAAAACAGAAACGCATGGTACCTTAACGCGCCTGTTTCACCGCATGAAAAGCTTTTTTAGATAAGTCGAGCGAAAAAGGGCAGGAAAAAAACTTAGTAACGTGGAAGATCTTTATATTCTGGTGAATAGTTTAATCTAACCCCATTTGGCCAGGAGTGATAACATGCCAGTTATTAAGGTATTGGTCGTTGATGACTCAGCCTTTATGCGTAAAATGATATCTGATATGATAACCTCTGAGCCCGGTATGACTGTTGTGGGAACAGCACGTAACGGTCAGGACGCATTACAAAAGCTTGAGCAGTTAGCACCAGATGTTGTAACTTTGGACATAGAAATGCCCATTCTCGATGGACTCTCCACTTTAGAAAGAATCATGAGTGACAAACCATTACCTGTGATAATGATCTCAAGTTTAACTCAAAAAGGTGCAGAAGCGACGATGCAAGCTTTACAAAAAGGTGCAGTTGACTTCGTACCTAAACCGTCAGGGACTATCTCACTGGATATTCATAAAGTGAAAGAAGAGCTTCTTGGCAAAATCAAAGTTGCTGCTGTTGCAAAAGTGCGTCCAAAATCTCTCCCTCACAAAAAAGCATTTGTGCCTTTCGGTTCTTCTTCCACAAAGCCAAAGATTTTTCCAATACCAGAAAAAGCTTATTCTTCAGAAGTACAGGAAGCAACAGTTTCTACAGAAAAAACAACGCAACATCAAGGTATATTAAATAAAATAGTCTTAATCGGCACTTCTACAGGTGGACCGAAAGCGCTCTATGAAGTGATCCCAAAGCTTCCTTTAACTTTAGATGCAGCTGTACTTGTTGTTCAGCATATGCCTCCCGGCTTTACCCGTTCGCTTGCAGAACGTCTTGACGCCAACTCACCTCTAAAAGTAAAAGAAGCCGAGCATAACGAGGAAATACGACCTGGTGTTGTCTACATAGCACCAGGAGACTACCATCTAAAGGTTCATCGAACAGAAAAACCAGGTTTCGGTAAACAACTATGGGTTCGTTTAACGCAAGAACTTCCTGCAAGCGGTCATCGACCTTCTGTAAACGTGATGATGTCATCAGTCGTTGAAAACTTTTGGTCTAAAATAGTTGGTGTAATCATGACTGGAATGGGCAGTGATGGCACAGAAGGTGTAAGAGGTATTAAAGAACGTCAAGGGAAAACGATTGCCGAAGATGCTTCCACCTGTATCGTCTATGGTATGCCAAAAGTAGCCATTGAATCAGGGAATATAGACAAAGTGGTTCCACTTACTGAAATGGCTGATGAGATTACAAAAGCCATTAGGGAACGCTAGATTGATAACTGTGGAGGTGTGGACAACATGGATATGTCCCAATACCTTGATATGTTTTTGGAAGAATCGCGTGAGCATCTTCAAGCTCTGAATCAAAAAATTTTAGAGCTTGAAGACAATCCCCACAACGTTTCTGTACTAGACGAGATATTTCGCTCTGCTCACACGCTTAAAGGCATGTCAGCAACAATGGGATTTGAAGGCATTGCAGAACTTACTCATGAGATGGAGAACGTACTATCTTATCTAAGAGGCACGCCAGAAGCAGTAACCACTGTTGTAATAGACTTGCTTTTTCGGTGCTTAGACTCTTTAGAGAGTATGGTAGATGCTATTGTTAGTGGCGATGATAGTAAAGGGAATGTAGAAGAGCTTGTTGCCTTATTGCGCCAAGCTGGCACAGGCGGATTGAAAAATGTAGTTCCAAGCATCAGAGAAAGAAAAGAAATAGAAGACAGTGACAAGAAAAAAAATACTAAGATAGAAGAGCAGGAGACTTTACTAGACTTCTTTAACATCAATCAATATGACTTAACAATTCTGAAAGAAGCAGACCGCAAACAAATGAATGCATTTCATCTTCAAATAGAACTAGATGCAGGATGTGTAATGAAAGCGGCTCGGGCTTTTATGGTTTTTCGCAACTTAGAAGAATCAGGAGAAATCATTAAGTCAGTTCCCACGGCACAAGAGCTAGAAGATGAAAAATTTGATAGAGATTTTGAGGTTGTCGTTGTAACACCTGATAGTAGAGAACAGGTCATAAAATTGCTTGAAAGTATTGCTGAAGTCAAAGTCAATTCTGTTTCAGAGATTAATATTGACGAAGTAAAAGCGAAAAAAGCAGTAGAAATATCATTGTCTCACGATGAAGCGACAGAAAATATTATCAGTTCAGAAGATCTCGTGCTTCAGAAAGATGACAAGGATGCGAAAAAAACATCAAAAGCAGTTCAAACAGGCAATGAAAATGCAAAAAGAACCAAAACAAACCCAACAGTTCGTGTAGATATAGAGAGACTGGATAATTTGATGAATCTAGTCGGAGAATTGGTCATCAGCAAAACAAGACTAGAGCAAATCTCAACAACAAGCAATCTGGCAGAATTGAACGAAACAATAGAACATATTGATCGCATCACCACAGATTTGCAAACAGTGGTGATGAAAGTGCGTATGGTTCCAATTGAGCAAGTGTTTAATAGATTTCCTCGCATGGTCCGTGACCTAGCTAAAGAATTGGGCAAAGAAATCAACTTAATTATTGAAGGCAAAGATACAGAGCTTGATCGTACCGTTATAGACGAAATTGGTGATCCTTTGGTGCACTTAATTCGTAATGCCATTGACCATGGAATAGAGCTACCAGAAGT
This sequence comes from Heliorestis convoluta, assembly GCF_009649955.1. Classification (NCBI taxonomy): domain Bacteria; kingdom Bacillati; phylum Bacillota; class Clostridia; order Eubacteriales; family Heliobacteriaceae; genus Heliorestis; species Heliorestis convoluta. Next base: position 2,005,652 of record NZ_CP045875.1, read on the forward strand.
TCGCCGTCAGAAAAACAAATCGATTGAAGCGGTTTTGCGCCTTGTAGCCAAGCATGAAGGCAACAATGTTGTTATAGAAGTGGAAGATGATGGTCAAGGTATTAATCCAGAAAAACTGAGAAATAAAGCAATCCAAAAAGGTCTCATTACAGCGAAAGAAGCAGAGCAACTGGATGATCAAGGAGCTGTTAACCTCATCTGGATGGCGGGCTTTACAACAGCTGAAAAAGTATCCGATGTTTCCGGTCGTGGTGTTGGTCTAGATGCAGTTAGAACAAAGATTGAATCATTAAGTGGTTCTGTAGAGATTGAGACCCAAGTTAACAAAGGAACCAAGTTTAAGATCCGATTGCCTTTAACCCTGGCTATTATTCAAGCACTGCTTGTAAATGTAGGCGATGAGATATACGCTATTCCATTAGGAGCCATTGACGAGACAACGAGCATTGAACAAGAGCATATTAAGAAAGTACAAAATCAAGAAGTCGTCTTATTACGAGGCCAAGTTCTTCCGCTAGTACGTCTTGATCAAGTCTTAGAAGTTCCCCGTGTAAATAGCCATACAGAGGAGCTCTATGTTGTAGTGGTACGCAAGGGAGAAAAGAAGGCTGGATTGATTGTTGATTCCTTAATTGGTCAGCAAGAAATTGTTATTAAATCACCTGGTAAATTACTTCAAGGCATCTGTGGCATAGCAGGTGCTGCAATTTTAGGCAATGGCCATGTTTCCTTAATTCTTGATGTAGGAACTCTCTTGTAAAGAGGTGACGATGATGGAAAAGGCAGACATTTATGATGAATCTCAACTGGTAGCCTTTATGTTAGATGGCGAGGAATATGCTGTTAATATTCACTATGTCCAAGAGATTAATCGCTTGCTGACAATAACACGGGTTCCCAAAGCACCTTTTTATGTTGAAGGGGTAATTAACTTAAGAGGAAACGTTGTGCCAGTCATCGACCTGCGCAAACGCTTTTCTCTACCTCCCCGAGAAACAACCGATAGAACTCGAATTATTATAGTTAAAGTAAAAGACATCACTGTAGGTGTTATCGTCGATGGCGTATCAGAAGTCATTAGCTTACCGAATGATAATATCGAACCACCACCAGGATTGCAAAGTTCTTTAGATCAAGACTATATTTATGGTGTTGGTAAGATTGAAGAACGTCTTTTAATTTTGATCAATATTGAAAAAATTTTAGCCATAGAAGCTTTAATCGAAAACGATTGAACATGGCACTGCTCGGAGTGAAGGGATGATGATGGCGTGCTGATAAAAGTGGGCATGGCCGATTTAAAAGTTTCAAAAGCACCTCAAAATCTAATGACCTCTGGCTTAGGTTCTTGTATAGGAATTTGTCTCTATGATGGTACAGCTCGAGTCGGAGGTCTAGCCCATATCATGCTCCCTGCATCAACGCAGGCCCGAAGCTCAGATAATAAAGCAAAGTTTGCAGATACAGCGATACCTTTTTTGATAGATGAGATGCGACGTCTAGGTGCCGTAAAAAGCCGCCTGGTAGCAAAAATTGCTGGGGGTGCACAAATGTTTGCTTTTCCCGGCTCTTCGGATGTAATGCGGATTGGGGAGCGAAATGCAGAAGCGGTTATTATACATCTAAGACGAGAAAATATACCTTTGCTGGCGAAAGAAACTGGTGGCAATTATGGTCGTACTATTGAACTAGATACAAGCACAGGAAAATTGCATATACGTACTATTGATCGTGGAGAAAAAGTGCTATAGGGGGAAATGTGGTGTTTACTGTCGCCATATGGTTCTCCGCTGGTATGGCTCTTTTTGTTGGTTTACTTACAGCAATTGTTGCTTTTGGAGCATCCATTGGTTGGACTACAATTCTAACTAGAAGTATGGTGGCAGCACTTGTAACGGGAGGATTAACTTTTGCCATAGCTTTTTACTTTGTGAAAATCCTAGAGAAGAATGATTTGGCAGAGCACACTATACCAGAGGACGTAGAAAAATCGAAAGGAAACAATCTTGATGTACAAATTCCTGCAGAAAAGCCTTTTGTTCCAGGTCAGATAGAGGCTGAACTAGAAGAACTGTTAGCAACAGATCCGGCCCGGGCAGCAGAAATCATCCGGAAGATGCAACTGGAGGAGTGAATAAACATGGGGGTACCTCAGGCCAGTTTACTCATCTGTGAAGGGGCGGTATAGGTGGTCGTAACAATGACGTTGTCTCCGACCAAAGAGGATCAGGCCAGGCTCTGGAAACAATACAAAGTAAGCAAAGACGATACAGCAAGAGAAGAGCTAATTTTACTGTATGCACCGCTCGTCAAATACGTAGCAGGAAGACTCTCTATGCTCTTGCCTCCGAATGTTGATAGAGATGATCTTACCAGCTATGGAATTTTTGGACTTATTGATGCAATCGAAAAGTTTGATCTTTCTCGAGGCCTCAAATTTGAGACTTATGCAATTGCTCGAATTCGAGGCTCCATATTAGACGGATTACGAGCAATGGATTGGGTACCTGCTTCTTTGCGGCAAAAAGCAAAAGAAGTGGAAAAAACAATGGCTTCTCTAGCGCATCAGTTGGGTCGAGAAGCAACTGATGAAGAAGTAGCACAAGCCATGGGCATAACAAGTAAAGATTATCAGAAAATCATACATGATCTAAAAGCAACGACTTTATTATCTTTAGATGAATACTGGCCATCTGACAGAGATAAGAGTGAAACAGTATCGCTAATTGAGACAATTGTAGATGAAAACGTTGAAGATCCTGGTATGTCAATAGAATTTCAAGAAATTAAAGAAATTTTGACGAAAGCTATTGATAGACTTTCAGATAAAGAACAGAAAGTAATAGCCCTCTACTATTACGAAGGCTTAACTTTAAAAGAAATTGGCGTTGTACTTCAATTATCAGAGTCTCGTATTTCACAAATCCACACAAAAGCTATATTACGACTTCGAGGACAACTGGCTCGGCAAAAGAAAAAAATATTTAACGTATAGGGAGTTGTGAAAATGACGGAAGAAAGAAAGGTGAAGTCTAGAGAAGAAAAAGAAGAAGAGCAAGTAGAGAGAAAAGACGGAGAGGCTCATGTAACTGTTTCACGAGATGAAATGGAAGCCTACTTAACGATAGTGCCACCAAAAGGCGGCGCGCCTGTTACACGAGAAATAGCAAAAAAAGCACTATTAGAAATGGGTATTCAATACGGTTTTATTGAAGAAGAAATAGATAGAGCTATTCTTGAAATGAATCCTATGGATAGTGTTTTAGTAGCAAAAGGCAAAGTAGCCACTCATGGGAAAGATGGAATCATAGAATATCGATTTAGCACTGATAACAGAATTCAGCCTGTAGAATTAGACAATGGTCGAGTAGACTTTTATAACCTAAATTTAATTAAGAATGTACAAGTTGGCGAAATATTGGCTGTAAAAATAGCACCTACAGCGGGAGAATCAGGAATGACTGTGAAAGGCAATGAACTAAAAGCCAAGCCTGGCAAAGATGTTCGAATTGCCTTTGGTAAAAACACACAACTGAGCCCTGACGAAATGATACTCACAGCTACATTGGCAGGCCATGTTCATGTGAACGGAGGTAAGATTAGTGTCGATCCCGTTTATGAGTTGAGAGGTGACGTTGACTTTGCATCAGGGAACCTAAACTTTTTAGGTACCGTTCTTGTTCGCGGCTCTATCACTTATGGTTTCTCCGTTCAATGTGAAGGAGACTTAGAAATAGGAGGTTCCATTGACGGGGGTTCTGTCACTGTTGGAGGCAACCTTACAGTACGTCAAGGTATACAAGGTCAACAACGCTCTATCATTGATGTGAAAGGCAATGTCTTATCGAAATTTATTCAGAATGCAACAATTAAAGCAGGTGGCGATGTAATGGTAGGAGAGGCCATCATGCATTCTTACATTGATGCAGGCACCAATCTTATGGTCGGTGGAAAAAAAGGACTCATTGTTGGTGGACAATGTAGAACCGGTCGAGAGATTGCTGCAAAAACTATAGGCTCTCTTCATGCTACAGTTACTGAATTAGAAGTAGGCGTTTGCCCAAGGGTTCGTCAAAAATACAGTGAAGCTATAAAAAAGCTCGAAGAAAACCGCTCTAATCTGGACAAAACACAAAAAGCAATCAAAGTTTTAAAAGACTGGGAAGCAAGACTCGGCTCATTGGCAGAAGATAAACGAATGTTACTATTGAGACTGACACGTACACAATTTCAACTACTAAAGACAATTAAAGATTTAGAAGCAGAAAGAGAAGTCTTAGAACTTCGTTTAGATGAAGGCAATCGAGGAAAAATTCGAGCAGCCAGTTGTATTTATCCAGGAGTGGCTATAAAAATAGGTCAATATACAACACGAATTCGTGATAAAATTGACTTTGCAACTGCTCTTGTTGAAGATGGGGAGCTGCATTTCAAACCTTATAACTACTAGACAGGTATTAACTTTTTTATTCTACAATGTTAGGAGTGTAAGGTTATGACCGTTCGTTCTGTAGATATGCAGGTTATGCTTCCGAAAGTTTCTCACGTAGGAAAGCAACAAAGTGTACAACAACAAGCACCTCAAAATCAACAAGACTGGATGGGACAACAGGCACAACAAAATGCAGAAGCCAATCAAAAAAAAGTTCTACAAACACCCCAATCAGAAGATGCAAAAATAGACGCACAAAGAGAGGGTAATCAATCCAAAGAGGAACAAAAGAAAAAGCAAAAAAACAAATCAGAATCCAAGGATAGTAAGAAAGAGACATCCAATGATCCTCATAGTGGAAGACACTTCGATATTCGAGTATAAATTCAGTGGGAGGTTGAAGTGTGGATATTGGTCTAGCACTTGCTGTTACAGGCACATTGCTGATGGCCGCTGGAATCCTCTTAATTTCAAAGCAGCAGCAAAAAAAAGAAGCAGCGCTATTAGAAGCAGAAGAGATCGAGAAAAAACTCGTAGAAGTAAAGTTGGTTGAGCGAGATCTACAAGAATTGCTGAAAGTAGCAACAATGCATAGTGAAGATATTGTGAACAAGATTCAACATGAAGTTGCCCAAGCGAAAGAAACCTTGTCAAATATAGAGGAAGATAAAAAAGGAAAAGATATCAAAAGTCTTACTCCTAATGAAACCATTACTTCGGCTTTGATGGAGAATGCAGCAACGGCTTCTTACTATCAGAAAGAGTCGATAGTGCAACGAAAAAGGAAAAATACCCCTAAAGACAGGGTTAAAGAGAAAAATTTATATCTGCAAGCAGAAGTATATATTCAGTCTTTAAATAAAGGCAAACCCCAGTCATGGAGTAAAGCAGAGCGTTATGCACAGATTCCACCTTTACAAAAGATCGGGATCAAAGACAGTGAGATTGCCCAGCTTCTCCATATCGGTCTAGGAGAACTTCAATTGATCAACCAGTTGAGTAGGAGGGCATGAATCATTGGGCAGCAACCATCTATCTGATCACAGAACCTTCTCTGCCAATCGTTCAAGAGGAGCGATCGACGGGAAGGTTCTCTTTGTTGTAGGCGTGCTCCTATTTTCTGTAGGCATCTCGACGTACTATTTAGGAGGAGACGAAAAAGATCGTAATGAGCAAGGTATAGAGCCTCTCGCCATTCATGAGAAAGAAAAAGATGATTTTCATAAGACCTACAACAATGAAAAAGTTGCAATAGAGATAGCAGAAGAAAAGATAGTGGTAAATGAAGAGAATCTTTTAGAGGAAGTAAACAGGGAATACAAAGATTTTACCGTTTATTGGGGAGAAACATCTACAAGAGTGGCAAGAAGGCTAGAAAATGCTGGGATCATAGATGATAGAATGCGTTTTAACAACTATATGATTACCCAAAACTATGTTCGACGCATACAGACAGGAACCTATCAGTTTTACTATGGCATGACAGACGAAGAAATTGCATCTTTCTTGCTCACCGGACCTGAAAAATAGACATTTTTCTTGCCAACCCTTCTTAACTATGATAAAATTCATTTTGGTGTGATTACACACGGTTGACCGATTATCTCGTCTGGTTCCCTTGAGAAAGCCAAGGGTGGCGAGAGTGAATGAAGCAACCGGAGGAAGAAAAACCTGGAAGGAGGTGGAGTTGTGGCGGTTATCTCCATGAAGCAATTATTAGAAGCTGGTGTTCATTTTGGACATCAGACACGACGCTGGAACCCTAAGATGGCCCCCTACATCTTCACTGAGCGTAACGGAATTTACATTATTGATCTACAGAAGACGGTACGCAAAGTAGACGACGCTTATAACTTTATTCGTGAAGTGGCGGCACAGGGCAAAAAGATTCTTTTTGTTGGTACGAAGAAGCAAGCACAAGACTCTGTAAAAGAAGAAGCAGAACGTTGTGGCATGTATTTCATCAACCAGCGCTGGCTTGGTGGTATGTTGACAAACTTCCAAACGATTCAAAAGCGCATTGCACGTTTGCGTGAGCTAGAGAAGATGGAAGAAGACGGCACCATGCAATTGTTGCCCAAAAAAGAAGTCTCTCAATTGATACACGAAAAAGAGAAGCTTGAGCGCTTCCTTGGCGGTATTAAAGATATGAAGGAACTTCCTGGCGCTATCTTTATCATTGATCCTCGTAAAGAGCGTATTGCTGTAGCCGAGGCTCGTCGCTTAGGAATTCCACTCGTTGGCATTGTAGATACAAACTGCGATCCCGATGAGATTGATTACGTCATTCCTGGTAATGACGATGCTATCAGAGCAGTAAAGCTGTTAACAGCAAAAATGGCTGATGCTGTTCTTGAAGGCAACCAAGGACAATCGGAAGCCCAATAAGTGAAAGGGGTGACCGGGGTAAACCCCAGGGTCACCCTTTTTTGCTAGATTATTCTCTTATAACGAAGGGAATACTAACTGAGTGAGCGAAATCGTAGGGAGGAATCGTTTGTGGTTACAGCAGCCATGGTGAAAGAATTACGCGAGCGCACGGGCGCAGGTATGATGGACTGTAAAAAAGCACTGGCAGAGACAAAAGGCGATTTAGAAAAAGCCGTTGATTTACTTCGTGAAAAAGGCTTAGCCGCAGCAGCAAAAAAATCAAGCCGTATTGCAGCAGAAGGCCGCGTAGAGTCTTATATTCATGGTGATGGACGTATTGGTGTACTGATTGAAGTTAACTGTGAGACTGACTTTGTGGCAAAAACAGATGACTATCGCAGCCTATGTCGTGATTTGGCTATGCAAGTAGCAGCTGTTAAGCCTGAATATGTTAGACGAGAAGAAGTTCCAGCTGCTAATATTGAGAGAGAGAAAGAAGTACTTCGTTCACAAGCTCTCAACGAAGGCAAGCCTGCACATATTGTCGACAAAATGGTTGATGGTCGAATTGACAAGTATTATAAAGAAATCTGCCTAATGGAACAAAGCTTTATCAAAAATCCCGATCAGACTGTAGAAGAGATGATCAAAGAAGCAATTGCTCGTATTGGTGAGAACATCAATATTCGACGCTTTGTTCGCTTTGAATTGGGAGAAGGCTTAGAAAAGCGGCAAGATGACTTTGCAGCTGAAGTAATGGCTGAAATGAACAAGTAAATGCTGTTATAAGGCCTGGCTAGACCAAAAAAGGGGACACAAAATCGTGTTCTCCTTTTTTATAATAAAAGGATTTTCCAAGCTTCTGTAGAAAAGGGAATAGAGTACAAAGGAGGTAACACTCCGTTGCAAATCAAATATAAGAGAGTCATCTTAAAACTAAGCGGAGAGGCCTTAGCAGGCGATCAGGGCTATGGAATAAATCCTGATGTAGTTAATTCTATAGCAGACCAGATTGGTGAAGTTAAAAGCTGTGGCGTAGAAGTAGCCGTTGTTGTCGGTGGTGGTAATATTTGGCGAGGTGTGGCTGGTTCGGCAAAAGGCATGGATCGAGCAACAGCGGACTATATGGGTATGTTAGCCACTATCATGAATTCTCTGGCAATACAAGATGCCTTAGAGAAAAGAGATGTTGACACTCGTGTTCAAACAGCAATTGAGATGAGACAAGTGGCTGAACCCTATATAAGGCGTCGTGCCATTCGTCATCTTGAAAAAGGTCGAGTCGTTATTTTTGCAGCTGGCACAGGCAATCCCTATTTTTCCACGGATACAACAGCAGCCTTACGAGCGGCAGAGATTGAAGCAGATGTTATACTTATGGCGAAGCGTGGCGTTGATGGCATCTATGACTCCGATCCAAGAAGAAACCCCAATGCGCAGAAAATTGAAGAATTGTCTTATATAGACGTACTCAATCGTGGCTTAGGTGTTATGGATTCTACGGCCACATCATTATGTATGGACAATCATATTCCTTTAATCGTTTTTGGCCTTGATAGGCCTGGAAATATAAAGCGAGCGATTGAAGGAGAAAAGATTGGTACGATTGTAAGGAGGAACGACCTATGATCGCTGGCATCAAGAAGGCAACAGAAGATAAGATGAAAAAGTCCTTAGATGCCCTTCGTAAAGAATACCAAAGTATACGTACAGGTCGAGCAAACCCAGCTTTACTTGACAAAGTTCTTGTCGATTACTATGGTACACCAACGCCTGTTAATCAAGTAGGCAATATCTCTGCACCAGAGCCTCGCTTGCTAGTCATACAACCATGGAGTAAAAGCGATCTGGCTGCAATCGAAAAAGCAATTCTTAAGTCTGATCTCGGTTTAACGCCTTCTAACGATGGTCAGGTAATTCGGTTGGCCATTCCAGCTCTAACACAAGAGCGAAGAGCAGATTTGGTTAAAACGACGAAGAAAAGAGCGGAAGAATATCGCGTCATTATGCGTAATTTCCGACGAGACGCTAATGAAGAAATTAAAGCTCTTCTTAAAGAGAACAGCATATCGGAAGATGAGTCCAAAAGAGGTCAAGAAGAGATTCAAAAGCTAACAGACAAATACATTAAAGAAGTAGATGCCACAGCAGAAAGAAAAGAAGAGGAGATCATGGAGATTTGATCCTTCTGACAGAAGAAGAAACTAAAAAGGCTGTAGGGCTCAACCTTAAGGCAATTCAAAAGCAATATGAAGATCTGGGTTTTTCTGTAGAGAGTCGTCTAACTGGTAAAGTGTTAAGAACAGAAGCAGCCCAACCCATACCTCGCGTCTTGCAAGTACAGGTCAAAGAATCTCAACAGATCGAACTCCTCTATGCTTTTTTTCAAAGATAAACATTAGGTAAAAAACATGACCCCCTCGGGGCTCCGAGGGGGTTTCCATCTTTTTTTGTTATAATTATAAAAACGATCTTTTATGGTAAAAACTAGAAGGGGGAGTTGGGTTTGACGAGGCGTTTTTGGCCCTTTAGCCAGCAAAAGAACACACCGTCAGAACAAGAGCTCATTAAGCAAATTGACCCCCAACGAATGCCCAAGCATATTGCTATTATCATGGATGGCAATGGGCGATGGGCCAATCGTCGAGGTCTGCCTCGTGCAGCAGGTCATCGGGCTGGTGTAGAGTCATTAAGACGAGTTTTAGAAGCTTGCGAAGACTTACGAATTCCTGTTCTAACGGTCTACGCTTTTTCCACAGAAAACTGGAAGCGTCCAGCCGATGAAGTCAATGCTTTAATGGATCTTTTGGTCGAATATTTACAACGAGAACTGAATGATCTTCACCAGAAAGGTGTACGTATCTCTACAATTGGCCTTATCTCAGAATTACCAGAAGCGCCACGCCGAGAACTGGAAAAAGCTATCCAAAAAACGGCAAAGAATGATAAAATGATATTGAATGTAGCATTGAACTATGGAGGACGCTTAGAAATCGTAGAAGCGGTCAAAAGAATCGCTGAAGAAATTTCCCAGGGTCGCATGACAACAGCTGAAATAAACGAAAAGTTATTTGGACAGTATCTATATACAGCTGGAATACCTGACCCCGATTTGTTAATTAGACCTTCTGGTGAACTACGACTTTCTAACTTTCTATTATGGCAGTCAGCTTATACAGAGATCTGGGTAACACCGACTTTATGGCCTGATTTTGGACGAATTGAACTTATGCAAGCCATCATTGATTTCCAAAAACGAGATCGACGTTTGGTGGCGTAAAAGTATAGGGGGAATTTTCCTCGTGCTTTGGAAGCGAATTGTAAGTGCTATTATAGGTATCCCTGTGCTCATAGCCATCGTCTATCAAGGTGGTTGGTGGATGACGATTGCAGTCGCAATCTTGGCTTTAATCGGTTATCGTGAATTTCAGGTTATGGCTAGACGGATGGACTATCGCCCCCCCTTGTGGATTGCCTACCCCTTGGTAATTGCCTTGGTACTGGTTGCTCACTATGGCGGACAGGGGCTTACTTGGTTAATAGCGTTAGCTACACTAGCCGTCTTAGCTCATTTTACCATTACCTTTCCGGAGGGGCAGCCGCAAGATGGTGCCATCGCTGTAGTCGGTGCTTTACTAACGGGTTGGCTCCTTGGTCACCTTATTTTATTACGACAATTGCCTAACGGATTAGAAATACTTCTGCTTACTTTTTTTATCACCTGGGCTACCGACACAGGCGCTTACTTTGCAGGAAGAGCCTTTGGAAAAAGACCGCTAGCAAAGCAGCTTAGCCCCAATAAGACAATCGAAGGTTCTATAGGAGGCATTCTCCTAGCCACAGTTATTGGCGTCACCTTTGGTTCTCTCTGGTTTCCCAACGTGAATCTATCTTTGTTGGTTGCACTATCGATTCTATTATCAATACTTGGTCAATTTGGTGATTTAGCTGAGTCAGCGCTGAAAAGAATGGCCCACGTAAAAGACTCTGGCACCCTCATCCCAGGTCATGGTGGCGTCTTAGATCGTTTTGATAGTATCTTATGGACTGCTCCAGCGGCCTATTATTTTTTTCTAACAATTGAGGTGTGGCTGCGATGAAAGATTGGCAAGATTCCCTGTCTCTCCTCTTGAAGTTGGCCACTTGGACGCTTGGTTTCATCTTAGCTTTACTAGTTATTAATTTTATTCTTCCCCTTTCGGGCGAGCTAATGAGTCGGCTAACAGTTTATCTTTTTCCATTTATCGTTGGTGCGACCATTGCAGTACTCATGGATCCTCTGGTCGAATTTCTAGCAAAGAAAGCTAAGATTTCACGAGGCTGGTCCTCTTTGATCTCGCTTATCCTTTTTATTGGTCTACTTAGCTTTACAGTTTTTTTTATCGTCAGTCGCCTTGTCGTTGAATTATTAAAAATAGCAGCGAATTTACCATCGCCACAGAAAATTAGTGATTTTTTTACGGACTGGATTAATGCAGCAGAGCCCTATTACGCTTTGCTTTACTCATCACCAGAAGTTGTTGCAACCATACAAAGAGTCACTTCTGATGCTTTAGTTACTGTAAAAAACATGATGGTATCTTTATCTAACTTTTTATTAGAAGCCCTTGCGGCTTTGCCTGAATTTTTTACAGTCTTGCTTTTTACCATCATTGCAACATTTTTTATTAGCCGTGATAAAAGAGTTATTTTAGGACTTTTATACGGTGTACTACCACGACAAAGAGCAAAGCAAACACGACAAGTATTGTTAGAGATGAGTAGAGCCTTTATGGGCTTTATTCGAGCTCAATTTATTTTAATCACCATCACAGGAATTTTAACAATTTTAGGGCTTTACATAATCGGCGTGGAATATGCATTTACAATTGGGATACTTGCTGGTGTACTTGATATTCTACCGATTATCGGTCCCGGTCTTTTATTCATCCCTTGGATTGGATGGGAATTGCTCACCGGAAATTATGGACTAGCCTTGAAATTAGCTCTTTTATACGGCTTTTTAGCCGTAAGCCGCCAAATGATTGAACCAAAAGTAGTGGCAGATTCTATAGGTCTTCATCCCCTTGTGACATTATTGGCAATCTACGTAGGCTTACGAGCTTTTGGATTTATTGGCATTATAATTGGACCTACCATTGTACTATTGTTGATGTCTCTCTATCGAGCTGGAATATTTCGTGATTTTCAAACGAGGTGAAGTTGTTGACCAAAGCAATTGCAATTTTAGGTTCAACGGGCTCTATCGGCAAGCAAACTTTAGAAGTGGTCGATCAACATCCTCAGGCCTTGCAAGTTGTCGCCTTAGCAGCTCATTCGAATTGGCAAGAACTACTTGAGCAGACAAAAAAATACAAACCCTCTCTGGTTGCAATGATGGATTCAACAGGTGCGCAAGAATTAGCACAAGCCCTCTATGAGCAAGCTATCGATGTTCCTGTAATGGTCGGAGAAGAAGGCCTAATTGCTGTAGCGACTCATGAACAAGCCGATACGGTAGTAACGGCCGTTAGTGGTGCTATTGGGCTTAGACCTACTGTCTCTGCCATTGAGCAAGGGAAAAACATCGCCTTGGCCAACAAAGAGACACTTGTTGCTGCAGGTGCCTTAATTATGGATATGGTAAAAGAAAAAGGCGTTTCCTTGTTACCTGTCGATAGTGAGCATTCAGCCATTTTCCAATGTATACAACAACAAGATTGTGAGCAAGCACGACTCATCTTAACTGCTTCAGGCGGACCTTTCCGAGATTATTCGCTAGAACAACTGAAAAAAGTAACAGCAGAAGACGCTCTAAGACATCCGAACTGGCGAATGGGCCCTAAAATAACCATCGATTCTGCAACGTTGATGAACAAAGGGTTAGAAGTGATTGAAGCCCGATGGTTATTTGATGTGGATTTTGATCGTATTGATGTATTAATTCATCCTCAAAGCATTATCCACTCTATGGTAGAATTTACAGATCGTTCCGTAATAGCACAGCTAGGCTTGCCTGATATGAGATTACCCATCCAATACGCCTTATCGTACCCACAGCGGTGGGAGAGCTGCTGGCCCAAACTCGACCTAACAACCCTAACAGGGCTTACGTTTCAGCAGCCTGACTATAAGCGCTTTCCAGCCTTAGAGCTGGCTTTAGAAGCCGGACGAGCTGACGGTTCAATGCCTGCTGTTATGAATGGTGCGAATGAAGTGGCAGTACATGCTTTTTTACAACGTAAGATTGGCTTTATGGATATTCCGAAAATCGTTAAAGAAACAATGAATCGTCACGAATGGGTCGCGAAGCCGCAGTTAGCTCATATTCAAGAAGCCGATCAATGGGCAAGAGAATTTGCCATTTCAATGGTGAAGCTTACTAGGGAGGACTCAGAATGACGTTCCTTGCTACGGTCTTTGTATTCGGGTTGTTAATTGTGTTTCATGAATTTGGTCATTTTATTGTGGCCAAAATGTCAGGCGTTCGTGTCTTAGAGTTCAGTGTTGGCATGGGTCCAAAAATATTTGGATATCAGCGAGGACCGACTTTGTATGCTCTTCGTGCTTTGCCAATCGGTGGTTATGTGCGAATGGCTGGCATGGATCCCGAAGAGAACAAAGAAAGTCAAGGAAGAACTGAGCATGCAGACAGCGATGAAAGTGTAGATTTTAAAGAAAACAAAGAAGTTCGTGGAAATACGTACGACTCAGGTAGTTTTAGTAACAAATCAATCTCTAAGCGAGCTGCCATTATTTTTGCTGGTTCTTTTATGAACTTTGTTCTTGCTTTTCTGCTCTTTATCTATATTTACGCAATTGTAGGAACCCCCATGTTCACCAATATAATTGGCGATGTCATACCAGAACGACCTGCTGCTATGGCAGGGATAGAACCTGGAGATCGTGTCGTTGCTGTTGATGACAGGCCAGTAAGCAACTGGGCTGAATTAATCCAAGAGATTCATCCGCGAGCAGGGGAAGAGCTACGACTGTTAATTGATCGTCAAGGTTCCGTACAGGAGTTTCGTGTAACACCCATGCTGGATCCTGAAAGAAATGTAGGCCAGCTTGGAATTGTGGTTGATGAAGGTACTATCTATCATGAAAAGCAAAGCTTATTAACATCGATTCGCTTGGGCTTAATGAATACGTACATGCTCACAAGTTTGATCTTAGAGAGTCTCTTTCAAATGATCACAGGTGCGGCCCCAGCTGATGTAGGTGGACCAGTCATGATCGTAAGTGAAATAGGCAAAGCAGCAGAAACGGGTTGGTCTAACCTTCTCATGTTAGCTGCAATTTTATCTGTGAACCTAGGGATCATTAACTTACTGCCCATTCCAGCCTTAGACGGAAGTCGGTTAATATTCTTAGGCATAGAAGCAGTACGAGGCAAACCAATCGATCCAGCCAAAGAGAATATGATTCACTTGATCGGCTTTGCTTTCCTCATTGCTCTAATGATCTTGATTGCTTATCGAGATGTAATTCGCTTAATGGGAGGCGGATAGGTTGATCGTTCCTCTACCGCGAAAAAAAAGGCGTCTAATCCATGTTGGTTCTATACCTATCGGGGGCAATGCCCCCGTTTCGATTCAGTCCATGTGCAATACCGATACAAGAGATCGAGAAAAAACAGTAAAGCAAATTGAAAAGCTAGCCGAAGCAGGCTGTGAAATAATTCGACTGGCTGTACTCGATCAAGAAGCGGTAGAGGCATTGGAGGAAATTGTAAAAAAGTCTCCCATGCCAGTAATTGCCGATATTCATTTTGACTACAAGTTAGCGATTGGCGCTCTTAAAGCAGGTGTTCATGGATTAAGATTAAATCCTGGAAACATTGGTGGAGCTCAAAAAGTACGAGAAGTCATCGCTGCCGCCAGAGAGAAAAAAATTCCCCTTCGAATCGGTGTTAACGCAGGTTCTCTTGAAAAAAACATCCTAGCAAAATATCAGGGAATTACGCCAGAAGGTATGATTGAAAGCGCTTTAGGGCATATTCGAATCCTAGAAAATGAAAACTATCCCTGGATGAAAATATCCCTCAAAGCATCGTCCGTTCCGTTGATGGTAGCAGCCTATCAGGGTCTAGCAGAAAAAGTTGACTACCCCTTACATGTTGGTGTAACAGAAGCAGGGACCCATCGCTCCGGCGTTATTAAATCGGCCGTAGGCATAGGAGCTTTACTTGCACAAGGTATTGGTGATACGATTCGAGTCTCTTTAACAGGCGATCCCCTACCAGAAGTTCATACAGCTTGGGAGATCGTCAAATCACTAGGATTGCGTAAGCGTGGCCCGGAACTGATCTCCTGTCCTACCTGCGGCCGCTGCCAGATTGACCTAGCTGCTGTTGCTGAAGCCGTCGAGCAAGCACTCACCCAAGAAAAAAGAGCAATTACTGTTGCTGTTATGGGTTGTGTCGTCAATGGACCAGGAGAAGCAAGAGAAGCTGATGTCGGAATAGCAGGTGGTAAAGATTGCGCCTTGCTTTTCCGACAAGGAAAAGTTATTAAAAAAGTTTCTCAAGAACAGATGGTACAAGCCCTACTGGAAGAAATCAAGCAGTTACCAGTAGAATAATTAGTGGAGTGAATCGATCCATGAAAATGAGTAAGCTAATGGTACCAACGCTACGACAAACTCCTGCAGAAGCAGAAGTGATCAGTCACCAACTCTTACTTCGAGCAGGCTATATAAGACGTTCTTCGGCGGGTGTCTATCACTATCTCCCTTTGGCCCAGCGGGTCCTACAAAAAATAACTCAAATCATTCGAGAAGAAATGAATGCCGCCGATGGACAGGAAATTGTGATGCCTGTGATACAACCAGCAGAACTCTGGACAGAATCAGGTCGATGGCACGTTTACGGTGATGAGCTTTTTCGATTACAAGATCGACATAATCGAGACTTTTGCCTTGGTCCTACCCATGAAGAAATCGTAACAGATCTGGTGCGGAATGACATACGTTCTTACCGTGACCTTCCTCTTCTGCTCTATCAAATTGCTAATAAATATCGCGATGAGCGCCGCCCTCGTTTTGGTTTATTGCGAGGTCGTGAGTTTATCATGAAGGATCTTTACTCTTTTGATCGAGACGAAGAAGGATTGCATAGAACATACGAGAGTATGTTTCAGGCTTATAGTAATATATTCAAACGTTGTGGACTAACCTTCCGTCCTGTTGAAGCTGACGCCGGAGCAATTGGTGGAACCGGTGGAACCCATGAGTTTATGGTTATCGCCGATTCAGGAGAAGGTGCAATTCTATTTTGTCATCAATGTGACTATGCAGCCAACGTGGAAAAAGCAGAAAGTAGCCTTTTGACAGATGAAGAATCTTTTCATGAACCTTTGGACATGATTGTAGTAGACACACCAAACCAAAGAACGATTGAAGAGGTAAGCAAATTTTTATCAGTTACTCCAGCAGAAACAATCAAAACAATGGTCTATCGTGCTGATGAAGAGCTTATTGTCGTAGTAATACGAGGCGATCGACAATTGAACGAAGTGAAATTAGCCAACGTAACAAGAGCTCTTGATCTATCACTGGCAACAGAGGAAGAGTGCAGAACCATAAGCAACGGTGGCAAAGGCTTTTTAGGGCCACAAGGGCTTCAAAATATAAAAATCTATGCCGATCGGGAAGTAATGAAAATGTCCCGAGCCGTTGCTGGGGCGAATGAAGAAAATAAACACGTTAAAAATATTTGCCCGGGAAGAGATTTCCAAGTTACCTTTGTGGACGATTTGCGTATGGTAGAAGAAGGAGAACCCTGTCCGAAATGCGGTGCGCCACTTGAAGCAGCGAGAGGTATAGAAGTCGGACAGGTCTTCAAACTGGGAACAAAATACACAAAAGCTTTAGGATGTACGTTTATTGACGAAAAAGGTCAAGAGAAACCGATGGTCATGGGATGCTACGGCATAGGTGTAAGTCGTACAATGGCTGCCACAGTCGAACAGAATCATGATGAAGCAGGTATTATATGGCCTATGTCCGTAGCGCCTTATCAAGTTATAGTTGTACCTGTTTCTTATAAAGATGAAAAACAAAGGGCTATTGCTGAAAATCTCTATCAGGGAATGCAACAGCAAGGTTTGGAAGTAATTTTAGATGATCGAGATGAAAGACCGGGTGTAAAATTCAAAGATGCCGATCTCATTGGAATTCCCATAAGAGTTGTTGTTGGCAACAAAGCAATCAAAGAAGGAATTGTAGAAATAAAAGTACGTAAAAGTGGAGAACAATACAACATAGCGATAGAAGAGGCCCTACAAAAAGTTGCGACCCTGATAGAGCCAGGTTTCGGCAATACCTAGTCACGATTAGGGGTGGGTAGTAGGTGTCTGTTTCCGTCATCATACCGGCCTATAATGAGGAGCCCAGAATTGCTGAGGTCGTAGAGGTTGTTATGACATCACCCTATCATCGCGATGTCATTGTAGTCAGTGATGGTTCCACCGATTCCACAGCTGTTGTAGCAAAGCAAGCAGGCGCTAGCGTGGTAGAACTGCCTACAAATATTGGCAAAGGTGGTGCGATGAAAGTAGGTGTGCAAGAAGCTAAGTATGAAATACTACTTTTTCTCGATGCAGATCTTATGGGTCTGAAAAGGGAACACTTGCAAAGCCTTGTAGAACCTCTGTTGAAAGGGAATGTAGAGATGACTGTCGGCGTTTTCGAAAGAGGACGACTGGCTACTGACCTAGGGCAATTGATTACGCCCTATTTGTCAGGACAAAGAGCTGTCTTGAAAAGCATTTTTTTAAATGTTTCTGAATTAGAAGCGAGTCGATATGGTGTGGAAGCAGCCCTAACGCAACATTTTAGACGTTCTCAATCACTACGGAAGATAGAAGTTCTTTTGCCAGACTTAACGCACATGATGAAAGAAGAAAAGCTTGGTTTGCTCAAAGGATTTAAAGAACGCATGAAAATGTATTGGGAAATTGCTAAGTGGGTAAAATAATCTCTACGAAAATTTAATATCATGCAAGGAATTACAATAGAGCCCGTGAAGATTTCTTCACGGGCTCTAAAACATAACAATCAATTCATTGACAGGGCTTAAGCAATAGTGGCATCATTAAAATAGATGATAGGACATTGAAGACCGTAGCAGGAGAATCGTGGATGAGTTTAAGCGATGTTTTAATATTATCAGTAGAAGCGGGAGCAGGTCATATTCGAGCCGCCCAAGCGCTACATAGTGCGCTTAAAAAAAGAGGTATACGAAGTCATATAGAAGATATCTTTACTTGTGGCCCATCTTGGGTTTTTCGCTTTACCATTGGAAGCTATATGCATATGCTTCACTATACTCCGGGGCTATATAGAAAGCTTTATGATACATCAGCAACACTCAAAGTAGGCTCACTGAGTAAAAGTTTTTTTAATCAATCCTTGTGGAAATACCTAGGACCTGGCTTGAAAGCGCTATTACAAGAACACAAGCCTCGAGTCGTGATCTGTACACACCCCTTTCCACTAGGACTCTTATCTGTGCTTAAGAAAGAAGAGTCACTAGATCTAAAAACAGCAGGTGTTGTTACCGATTTCTCGTTTCATCCTTTTTGGATTTATTCAGACTGCGATCGCTATTATGTAGCGGCGGAAGATTTGATCGATGAAATAGAAAAGTTAGGAGACAAAAGAGAGAAAGCTGTTGTAACAGGAATTCCAATCGATCCTTCCTTTTTGACAGTAACAGACATGAAAAGAGAAGCAGCAGAAGAAGTAGCAGCACTTTCTAGTGCAAGCCATCGCATTTTAATTATGGGAGGAAGTTTAGGCTTAGGGGCCTTAGATGTCTGGGTTAACAGTTTATTGTTACAAATGCAGAATAGCGATATCGACACATGGCAAATTGTAGTCGTAGCCGGAAAAAATAAAAGTTTAGAAGAGCGGCTCAGTGCAATAGAGAGTCCACATCTGAAAGTATATGGCTTTACGGATAAGATAGCCTACCTTATGGCATCGTCTGATTTATTAATCACCAAACCAGGAGGTCTTTCATCATCAGAAGCAATTGCTTTAGAATTGCCTCAATTACTCTTATCACCTTTGCCAGGCCATGAAGAACGGAACTATCAATTTCTACTAAAAAAAGATGTGGCAAGAGGTGCCTCTACGGTGGAAGAACTGACAAAATTAACGATTCAACTGATTAAGGACCACAAAGAACGCTCTCTTCTTCAGGAGGGTGCAAAAAAACTTAAAAAAGCCCAGGCCGCTTACCATGTAGCAGAAGATATTGATAAAATTCTTTCACAAACTTCAGTCATGGGCTCATAGAAGAAGGGAGAAAGGTAATGTCCCAACCTTCTAATGTGATAATAAACAATCAACGATATGATAATAAAGTTTTTCGTATCCAACAATTTCTTATTAATCAAAGGGGTCAAGAAGCTCTTCTTTACCTCCAAGCAACAGGGCCCTGGCAGGAAGAAGATTTGCTTCAATGGAAAGAGAAAGTAGCAGCGATTTTGCCGGAATGCAATTGTCTTCACCTTACTATACAATGCAAAATTGCTACGATTGAAGAGTTATTGCAAGAGTATTGGTCTTGTTGGATTCACCTTGCTACACCAGACCAACCTTTGCTTCGCTCGACCTTACAAGCACTAAAAGGCACTGTCGAGGGAAACCGAATTATTTTCAAAGTAGAACGAACGAAAATAGATTTACTCAAAAGTCGCCAATGTGTACATTCCTTGGTTCAACAGGCTGAGCAAGTTTTTGGACTTTCCATAAATATTTCACTTGAAGAAGTAGAAAATCTATGTGATGATAGCTATCTGCAAAATAGAGAAGAAGAAGAAAGAAGATTGTTTTTAGAAGCCTGTAAAAGCCAAAGTGCTGATGAAAAGGTTAAAGAAAGTAAAGATAAAGAAGAAAACAAGAAAAGCAATCAAAACCAAGAAATATACGGTAAAAAAATTGACACTTCTATGGTAACTCCTATTAAAGACATAGAAGATGAAGAACGATCTGTTGTTATAGCAGGAAGAATATTTGGCCTAGAAACTCGAGAAATGAAATCAGGTCGTCGTCTTATTACTTTTCATATAACAGATCTCTCCGATGCAATTACTGTAAAAGTTTTTGAAGGGGAGAAAGAGGATCTTTTGGAAAGCGGAGAGTTGAAAGAGCATCGCTGGGTAAAAGTACGAGGCTCTGTTCAATTCGATAAATATCAACAAGAACTAGCCCTGTTAGCACGAGATATTAACAAGGCGGAAGAACCAGTATCACGATTTGATAATGCACCGATAAAAAGAGTAGAGCTACACGCCCATACAAAAATGAGCTCTATGGATGCAGTCCTTTCAGCCAAAGATTTAATCGCTCGAGCAGCAGCCTGGGGGCATAAAGCGATTGCAATTACAGATCACGGTGTCGTACAAGCTTTTCCTGAAGCAGCCGATGCCGGGAAAAAACATAATATTAAAGTAATCTATGGCGTAGAAGCATATCTCGTTGATAAAGCGCCCGCAACAGGCGAAAAAGTAAAATCCTATCACATCATTTTGCTTGTTCGTAATAAGACAGGCTTAAAAAATCTATATCAATTAATTACAAAGTCTCATCTCCAATATTTTCATCGCCGACCCCGAATTCCTCGAGACCTCTTAGAAGAATATCGAGATGGATTGCTTCTCGGAAGTGCTTGTGAAGCTGGAGAACTTTACCAAGCCCTTCTTCAGAAAGCATCGCCAGAAAAAATCGAAGAAATCGTAAACTTCTACGATTACTTAGAGATACAACCGATAGGTAACAATCGATTTCTATTACGAAAAGGACACGTTCAATCAGAAAATGAACTACAAAGCATCAACGAACATATTGTAGGATTGGGACAAAAAGCCGGAAAACTCGTAGTAGCTACTTGTGATGTACACTTTCTAGAACCAATTGATGAATACTATCGTCGCATTCTAATGGCTGGGAAAGGCTTTGATGATGCTGACGACCAGGCACCGCTTTACTTTCGAACGACAGAAGAGATGCTTGAAGAATTTTCTTATCTTGGCAAAGATAGAGCCCATGAAGTGGTCGTTGCTAATCCAGGACAGATTGCTGACCAGATTGAGATGCTGCAACCAATTCCTGACGACTTTTTTCCACCCATCATCGAAGGGGCGGAAGAGCAGATTCGGCAGATGACGGAAGATTGTGCCGCCACACTGTATGGTAATCCTTTACCGGACATTGTACAAAAACGAGTTGATAAAGAACTGAACTCTATTATCTCCAATGGCTTTGCTGTTCTGTACCTAATATCACAAAAACTCGTCAAAAAATCAAATGACGATGGCTATCTTGTCGGTTCAAGAGGCTCCGTTGGCTCGTCCTTGGTAGCAACTTTTACAGGGATTACAGAAGTTAACCCTTTGCCACCTCATTATCGCTGTAGTGCTTGTAAATTCTCTGAGTTCTTTACGGATGGAACAATTGGTTGTGGTGCCGACTTACCGGATCGGAATTGCCCTACCTGCGGCAAAGAATTAGAAAAAGATGGACATGATATCCCCTTTGAAACATTTCTAGGCTTTGAAGGTGATAAAGTACCTGACATCGATTTGAACTTTTCCGGTGAATACCAACCTAGAGCTCATAAGTTTACAGAAGAACTTTTTGGACGAGACTACGTCTTTCGGGCAGGCACCATTTCTACGCTCGCAGAAAGAACGGCCTTCGGCTTTGTCAAGAACTACTTAGATGAAAAGAAAATGCACTGTCGCAATGCTGAAATTGCGCGCCTTGTCGGTGGCTGCACAGGTGTAAAAAGAACAACAGGTCAACACCCTGGCGGATTAATGGTTGTGCCCAAAAATGCTGATATTCATGATTTTACACCCTTGCAACGACCGGCAGATGATGTCAAATCGGAAACAATTACGACCCACTTTGATTACCACTCTATATCGAGTCGCCTTGTTAAGCTAGACATTTTAGGCCACGACGACCCGACTGTGATCAAGATGTTAGAAGACTTAACAGGTGTAGATGCTCGTAAAATTCCACTGGATGAACCCAAAACCATGTCACTATTCTCTACTACAGAAGCCTTAGGCGTAACAGCAGAACAAATACGATCGAACGTAGGCACCTACGGTATCCCTGAATTTGGAACTAAATTTGTTCGACAAATGCTAGAAGATACAAGGCCAAAATCATTTTCTGAACTGGTGCGTATTTCCGGCTTTTCTCATGGTACAGACGTCTGGTTAAACAACGCCCAGGATTTGATCAAAAGCGGTACTTGTCAAGTTAATGAAGCCATCTCAACACGTGATGACATCATGGTGTACTTAATCTATCAAGGTCTTCCACCGAAAAAAGCTTTCTCCATTATGGAAAGCGTACGTAAAGGAAAAGGCCTTAAGCCAGAAGATGAGGAATTGATGCGTCATCATCAAGTTCCGTCATGGTATATTGAATCTTGCAAAAAGATCAAATACATGTTTCCCAAAGCACATGCTGTCGCTTACGTGACGATGGCCTTTCGTATTGCCTATTTCAAGGTCTATTATCCTGAAGCCTTTTACGCTTCTTTTTTCACAGTTAGAGCCGATGAATTTGATGGTGATATTATCTGCAACGGCGTTCATCCTGTGCGCATGAAAATTGAAGAAATAGAGAAAAAAGGACACGATGCTACTCAAAAAGAGAAAAACCTGATGACCATTTTAGAATTGGCATTAGAGATGTACGAAAGAGGCATCGCCATGCAAAAAGTGACTTTGCTACGCTCCCATTCTACAAGATTCCTTATAGAGCGGGAGGGCTTACTGCCACCTTTTGCAGCCTTAGCAGGTCTTGGTGAGGCGGCCGCTCAAAATATTATGACGGCTCGAGAAGAAGTACCTTTTACATCTATTGAAGACATACGCATTCGAGCTAGAGTAAGTAAAACGGTTATAGAAGTATTACAGAATCACGGTGCTTTAGAAGGTCTATCAGAAACGAATCAAATCTGTCTCTTCTAAAAGAAATAAAAAAGCTCTACCACAACTTGATAAGTAATGCTATAATTAGGATTGAACAGTATTATCATTATACCCTCTAAGAAGTATAGCTGTGCTACAAAATAATTAATTAGTTTGAAATATAGAATTAAAGATTAAGATGCACAAAAGCCTGCTCCTCACTACGTTTTGTTGAAGGAGAGGCTTTCTTTGTAACTAGGATAGAGGAGACGGTGTAGAATGCGAGAAAAGATAAAAGGAATACTTAGAAAAATATATCCTCTTCCACTTACCAAAAGAGTGTACTTTTCTATCCTATTTTTGGTGCTTTTATACACTATCGGCATGACAGGTATCGTTCATCTAGGATTCATCAAAAAAGAGCGGTATGAGCGTAACTTCACACTTCATGAGATAACCTATGCCATGGCAGAGCGGATCGCGCATATCTATCAAGAACTTGCTCAAAAAGAAGAAAAAGTTGCTGAGACGAATTATGAAAGCCAGCTGAATGAAAGTATGCAGTTTTTCCTAGCAGAACTGGCCAGAAAATATCCTGGTGTCAACATGGCCTTTTACTACAATGAAACGGGCCAATTAATCAATTATGAAGAAGACAAAAAAATCAACATTCAAGTTATTGATCGGATTTTTCCAGTTGATAATTTCCGATTCAAAGTTTCTGAAACAAACAAAGAAATAATCACGATTCTAGAGAAAGAATTACAAAAAGGATTAAGTCCAACAGAGCAAAGTATCAAATACTTCTCTTGGACTGACGATCCTTCTATTTACGTCATCCGTCCCGTTTATGCAGATGACAAACTAATTGGCTATTGCTGGGGAAGTATCAACAAAAATAAATTTCACGGCATCGTTAACTTGAGAACAGCAGAAGTCGCTTTTATTCAGATGTTTATCGCAGCACTATGCATTCTACTAGCTTGGCATATTTTCCGTCGCCTAAAAATAGAGATGGAAAGTTTTGGCGTAGCAGCCACACAAACCGATGAAGCCTTACTCCTACAAACCAGCTTTCCAGAGCTACGTCCATTGCTAGAAAAAATGAGTACGCACAGCCATGAAATCGAAATAGCCAATAATCAACTTGCCAAAGAAACCATAGAACGCATTCGAGCGCAACAAGAACTGATTCGATTTTTTGCTTTATCCTTAGATTTTCTTTGTATTATTGACTTTCAAGGACAGATAAAACGATGGAACCTAGCTTTTGAAAAAACGATTGCCCAAGATATTAAGGAGCTTCACGATAGACCCCTGCACCTTTTTATTCATCCTGAAGATCGACAGAGTTTTGAAGAAGCTATTGAATTAACGAAGAAAGGCGTTGCAGAAGCGAATCGAGAAGTACGCTTTTACTGTAGGTCAGGAGAGTATAAATGGATTAACTGGAACGCAGTACCTGTTGTGGAAGAAGGGTTGATCTACATAGCAGGACGAGATGTAACAGAGCAAAAAGAGATGATGCGAAAGTTACACCTTTCAGAGGAACTTTTTTCAAAAGTTTTTCACGCCAATCCAAATCCTATGACCATT
The DNA here is from genome assembly GCF_009649955.1 of Heliorestis convoluta. Lineage (NCBI taxonomy): Bacteria > Bacillati > Bacillota > Clostridia > Eubacteriales > Heliobacteriaceae > Heliorestis > Heliorestis convoluta. Next base: position 2,029,973 of record NZ_CP045875.1, read on the forward strand.
AATGAGCTAGAAACATGCAAATTTGTAGAAGTAAATGCTAGCTTTTTAGAGGTGACAGGGTTTACGAGAGAAGAAATAGTTGGAAAAATACCGGAAGAACGAAATCTGTGGACGATGGATCCATCGCTCTTTGATTCTAGCCATAAACAGCAAGGTACTTGTATCATGCGAAATGAAGAAAAAGAAGTGTCTGTTAGCAAAGGAGAGACAAGGAACTGGCTTATATCTACAGAAGTTGTAGAGCTGAACAACCATTTATGTTATATAACAGCAGCCAATGATATTACAGAACGAAAAAAGTTCGAAAAAGAAATTGCTGCACTCGATCGATTGAATTTAGTCGCACAAATGGCAGCAGGCATTGGCCATGAGATACGCAATCCTATGACAACAGTTCGTGGTTATCTGCAAATCATAAGCAACAAAGATATTTATAAAGCCGATAAGAAAAATTTTGATCTGATGATAGACGAATTAGATCGAGCGAATATGATCATAACGGAGTTCTTATCTTTGGCAAAGAATAAAGCAGAGAATCGCAAGAAAACGAATCTGAACAACATCCTACAGTACTTATATCCTTTAATTGAAGCAAACGCTATATTGGCGGAGAAAAAAATCATTCTAGAACAGCAAGATATTCCAGACCTTCTTCTCGATGAAAAAGAGATACGACAGCTTATACTTAACATAACACGCAACGGCTTAGAAGCGATGGAGCCTGGAGGAACTTTGCGTATTCAGACCTATTTAGACGAAGAAAAAGTAGTCATGGCTGTACAAGATGAAGGCAAAGGAATTGAAAAAGCCGTAGTTGATAAAATTGGCACACCTTTCTTCACAACGAAAGAAAATGGTACAGGTCTAGGACTGGCTGTTTGCCAAAGTATTGTCAAGAGACACAATGCCACCTTGACATTTGATACCAGTCGAGAAGGAACCACTTTTATTACGGCCTTTCAACAGGAAGAAAGCAACGGGAGCAGCTCCGTCGATAAAAAGTCATTACCGAAGAATGGATGAAGAGGTGTTGCACCGGAAGTTGAGGTGTGTTATACTATTTTTGGTTTGTGTTGCTTTTTTTTAGATCTTGTAAAGCAACCTTTCCTATGCCGTTTTTCCGATAAACACTGTTGATTTATCGATTTTGTAGTAGAGTGGGTACCTAACCCACTCTTTCCATTTGTCTATAAATGCGGTGTATCGGGTATGTCAATATTTCAATAAGGAAAAACTAAGACCTATGATCGAAACCCTACGATAATCTATTTGCTTTATTGGTTGTAGTAAGGAGGAATGAAGGTCTATGAAAGAGCGCATAGAAGATAAGATCGCACAATGGGTCGAACCATTTGCGCAAGAATTAGGCCTAGAGCTTGTTGATGTAGAATGGGTCAAAGAAGGCGGACAATGGTACTTGAGGGTTTATATAGATAAGGAAAAAGGGATTGAGCTAGAAGACTGTCAGAACCTGAGTCGTAAGATTGATGAACTTTTAGACAGGGAAGATCCTATCGTACACACCTACTCACTAGAAGTATCATCACCAGGTATTGAACGGCCTTTGAAGAAAGTCAGTGATTTTGAGCGTTTCCAAGGAGAGATGATTCGAATCACCACCTTTGCCCCTGTTGAAGGTAGCAAGGAGCATATTGGTCAACTGATACAGCGTAGTGAAGAAGGCATAACTATAAAGGGAGATACACAAGAAGTCGTTATACCTCTTGACAAAGTTTCATCAGTTCGGCTATACGTTCACTTTTAAATTATAGACAAGGTAAAAACAGAAAATAGGAGGTCATAACGATGAACGTCGAATTTCTAGAGGCGCTTCAAGACCTCGAACGAGAAAAGAATATATCTAAAGAGATTCTAATCGAAGCTATCGAAGCAGCACTTATTTCAGCTTATAAGAAAAATTTTGGTTCTCTACAAAACGTTCGGGTTCATATCGATAGGGCCTCTGGAGAGTTTAAAGTCTATTCTCGCAAAAACGTTGTCGACAATGTAGTAGATTCACGTTTAGAAATCTCTCTAGAGGAAGCCAAAACCATTGACCCACGCTATCAAATCGATGATATCATAGAGTTTGAAGTTACACCAAGGAACTTTGGTAGAATTGCAGCACAAACAGCCAAGCAAGTGGTTGTACAACGCATTCGAGAAGCAGAGCGTGGCATGATCTATGAAGAATTTTCGAATCGAGAAGGCGACATCGTATCAGGCATTGTTCAGCGTATGGAAAACAAAAATATTTTTGTAGATCTCGGCAGAGTAGAAGCTTTGTTAGCACCTTCTGAACAAATGACCGGGGAAAGTTATCGTCATGGAGATCGAATTAAAGCATATATAGTCGAAGTGAAAAAAACAACCAAGGGGCCGCAAGTCATGATTTCTAGAACGCACCCTGGTCTGTTGAAAAGACTATTTGAACTTGAAGTACCAGAAATTCATGACGGAACCGTTGAATTAAAAGCAGCTTCCCGCGAAGCAGGTGCCCGCTCCAAAATCGCTGTTTATTCCAGAGATGAAAACGTTGATCCTGTTGGAGCCTGTGTAGGTCCTAAAGGGATGAGAGTGCAAGCCATTGTAACAGAACTGCGTGGAGAAAAGATAGATATTGTAAAGTGGAATGAAGATCCAGCCAGGTTTGTAGCCAATGCGCTAAGCCCAGCGAAAGTCATCTCTGTTGATATTATAGAAGATGAAAAAGTAGCTCGTGTTATCGTTCCTGATTATCAACTTTCATTGGCCATTGGCAAGGAAGGTCAAAATGCAAGACTTGCCGCGAAGCTTACGGGCTGGAAAATAGACATCAAAAGCGAAAGTCAAGCCAAGTCACTACAAATTTTACCTTCAACATATGATGAGCAAGGAAATTATGAAAACTACGAGCTAGACTATGAATATCCAGAGGATACCGTAGAAGAAGTTGAAAATTATGATGCAAGTTATGATGAAGACTACGATTACGACGCTGATTATGAAGAAGTAAATAGTGAATACGACGAAAATTACGACGAAAGCTATGAAAAAACAAATGAGAACGATGCGGATTACGAAGCAGAGGATGATCAAAAAAGCTAAACTGTGCTGATGCGGAGGAACAGCCATGGTCCGTACGAAAAAAATTCCTCAACGAATTTGTGTTGGTTGCAATGAAAGAAAAGAGAAAAAAGCATTAATACGAGTCGTTCGAACACCAGAAAGCGAAATTGTCTTTGATCCAACAGGTAAAAAGTCAGGTAGAGGCGCCTACCTATGTATCTCACAAGAATGTCTAAGCAAAGCAATCAAAGCAAAGCGACTGGAAAAAGCATTAAAGCAAGCGATCTCACCCGATGTTATAGAGACCCTCAAGGTCCAATTAGGAGATGTCTGATGGACTTAGAAAAATTGTATGCCCTGCTTGGTTTTGCTCGAAGAGCTAAGCAAATCGCCTCAGGCGAAACAGCTGTAGAAGCAAACCTTAAAAAAGGAAAAGTAGCTTTACTCATAATGGCTAACGATGGCTCACCTCATGCGATAGAAAAATATAATCTCTGGTGTCAAGATCTAGGGATTAAAACGATTCAAGTCGGTACAAAAGCATCCTTAGGAATCGCACTAGGACAGTCTCCCAGAACAATTGTAGCTGTTCTTGACGAGGGATTTGCCCGGGCTATTGAGCAAGCGCAACAGAAATAAGAACAATATCATAGGGAGTGACAGTATGGTCAAAAAACGAGTTTTTGAATTGGCCCGAGATTTGGGCGTTGAAAGCAAAGCGCTTGTCACAAAGCTCAACGATCTGGGTATTGATGTGAAAAATCATATGTGTACCTTAGAAGACGGAGATATTGAAAAAGTATTGCCCCATGTCAAAAGAGCAAGTGGACCGAATCAGGAAAGAGCGTCTCAAGAAGGACGTCCTTTTCGAGGCGGACAAAGTGGAGAACAAAGACAAGTTCGTCCAGAAGAACAACGGAATCGACCACCGCGCAATGATGGACGTCGACCCGAACATGCAGGTAGACCCGATGGCATGAGACAAGAAGGCGCTACGCCTGCTGGAGCAAGGATAGGTGCACCAAGAAATCAAGAAGGTGGCCCTCGTCCTCAAGGAACCGGTCCAAGACCTGGTGGTCCCGGCGGTCCTCGTCCTCAAGGCGTGGGACCAAGACCCGGCGGCCCAGGAGGACCTCGTCCTCAGGGAGCGGGCCCAAGACCCGGCGGTCCAGGAGGAACCTCGTCCTCAGGGAGCAGGCCCAAGACCTGGTGGTCCCGGCGGCCCTCGTCCTCAGGGAGCAGGTCCAAGACCCGGTGGTCCCGGCGGCCCTCGTCCTCAAGGAGCAGGCCCAAGACCCGGTGGTCCAGGTGGTCCTCGTCCTCAAGGAGCAGGTCCAAGACCCGGTGGTCCCGGCGGCCCCTCGTCCCCAAGGAGCGGGCCCAAGACCCGGCGGTCCAGGAGGCCCTCGTCCTCAAGGAGCAGGCCCAAGACCCGGTGGTCCAGCCGGTGCTGGAGGAAGACCGGGGCAAGGTCGAAAACATACAGGACCTGCCGGAGGTTCTAGACCCATTCCTAAGTCAGCCATTCCTAAGCCACCTGATATTGCTGAACCGCCAAAAAAAGATGGACGACAAAGACATGCTAACAACAAACAAGCCCCAAAAGACAAAGATCATCGCTACGATGATAAATCAGATGTAAAACTCTTTCACCCTAGAGGTAGAGGAAAGAGTAAAAACTTTCATCGAGAACAGGTGATTGCAGAGCGACCGAAACATATTGTTATCGATGAGAATGTAACGGTAGCAGAACTATCCCAGGCTATGGGAATACCTGTTAACGAATTAATCAAAAAGTTAATGCATCTTGGCGTTATGGCAACCATTAACCAAGAAATCGATGCTGATACAGCGATGGTATTAGCAGCAGAGTGGGATATCTCTGTTGATGTTACCAAGTCCTTCACAGCAGAAGAATTGTTGGCCGAAGATGCTGAAGATATTGAAGAAGACATGATCATTCGTCCACCTGTTGTTACCGTTATGGGTCACGTTGATCACGGAAAAACATCTTTGCTTGATTCTATTCGTCACACTGATGTTATTGCTTCCGAAGCAGGTGGTATTACCCAGCATATCGGTGCCTACCAGGTAGAAGTACAAGGTAAGAAAATAACCTTTCTAGATACACCAGGCCACGAAGCATTTACAGCCATGAGAGCTCGTGGTGCCAAAGTCACAGACATTGCCATTCTAGTTGTTGCTGCTGACGACGGCGTTATGCCACAAACGATCGAAGCGATCAATCATGCGAAGGCAGCAGAGGTTCCTATCATTGTAGCCATCAATAAGATTGACAAGCCAGATGCAACGCCTGATCGTGTCAAGCAGGAGCTGACAGAACATGGTTTGGTCGTTGAAGAATGGGGCGGCGAAACCATTGCCGTACCTGTTTCAGCAAAGACAGGACAGAACCTAGACCAATTATTGGAAATGGTCTTGCTTGTAGCAGAAGTACAAGATCTAAAAGCCAATCCCAACCGTACAGCCCATGGAACGGTTATTGAAGCAAAGCTCGATAAAGGTCGTGGACCTGTAGCAACAGTCTTAGTAGCACGAGGAACACTCAATGTAGGCGATGCGATTACGGCAGGAACTTCAAGTGGTAAAGTCCGCGCCATGATTGATGATCGAGGTCGTAGAGTGAAAAAAGCCGGCCCCTCGATGCCCGTAGAAGTATTAGGGCTTTCCGATGTGCCACATGCAGGCGACACTTTCGCGGTCGTTGATGATGAAAAGCTATTTAAGCAAGTTATTGCAGAGCGTATGGCCAAGCGGAGAGAAGAAGACCATAGAAGAACATCAAAAGTATCACTTGATGATCTCTTTAAGCAAATTCAAGAAGGTCAAGTGAAAGACCTGAACCTTATCGTCAAGGCTGACGTACAAGGCTCCGTGGAGGCCATTCGAGGCGCACTAGAAAAGTTGTCAACAGACGAAGTAAGAGTGAAGTGTGTACATGATGGTGTCGGTGCTATTAAGGAAACCGATGTCATGCTGGCTGCGGCATCGAATGCTATCATCATTGGCTTTAATGTTCGACCCGACACAAACACTCGTAAAGCTGCAGAAGCGCAACAAGTTGATATTCGTTTGTACCGAGTAATCTATGATGCTATCGAAGATGTAAAAGCAGCTATGTCAGGCTTATTAGAGCCAGAACAAAGAGAAGTTGTTCTCGGTCGCGCTGAAGTAAGAGCAACATTTAAAGTGCCCAAAGCAGGCACTATTGCTGGTTGCTACGTACTTGAAGGCAAGATTGCAAGAAACGCTGAAGTTCGCTTAATTCGTGATGGCATTGTAATTCACGAAGGCAAGCTTGACTCTCTCAAACGATTCAAAGATGATGCCAAAGAAGTTAACGAAGGTTATGAATGTGGCGTAGGGATCGAAAAGTTTAATGACCTACGGGAAAATGACATCATCGAAGCTTTTATCTTCGAAGAAGTAAAGCGGAAAATTCAATAGAAGCGCTCAATAATAATTGTACATCAGAGAAAGTCTAGTAATCTCTTTCTCTGAACCTGGGGAGGTACCAACATGGCTGGTCATCGTTCGGCCCGTATGGCAGAAGAGATCAAACGAGAATTGGCTCGTTTGATTCGTGACGAAATGAAAGATCCTCGCCTGGGCTTTTTAAGTATCACTGATGTAGAAGTATCGAAAGATATTCGCCATGCAAAAATTTATGTAAGTGTGTTGGGCGACGAAGAGGTACGCAAAGCAACTTTAACGGCCTTAAAGCAAGCCACTGGGTTTTTACGCAGTGAACTCTCCAACAAAATAAGAGTGCGCTTCATGCCGGAACTGGTTTTTCAATTTGATGACTCTATTGAAAAAGGAACGCGTATTAACGAATTGCTTATACAAGCGAAAAGAGAGACCGATGCATAGAATTACAGGCCATGGTGACAAGGGAGCAGCCATTGTTGCTGCATTAAACCAAGCGAGAAGTGTACTGCTCTGTGTACATCAAATACCTGACGGTGATGCTCTTGGTTCTTTAAGTGCCCTTTTGACAACATTACAAAAACAAGGCAAAACAGTGATAGCTTATTGTCGTGATGTGGTGCCACAAATCTATCGCTTTTTGCCAGCTATGGAATTGGTACAACAAACTTTTCCCGAAGATGCTTCTTCTATTGATGTTGCTGTGGTTATGGACTGTGGTGATCTAGAGCGAGTCTGTACAAATCCTGACTTTCTGCAAAATGTTGCGATGCTCGTAAATCTTGATCACCACGTCGGCAACCCTCTTTTTGGTCACTTCAACTGGGTAGATACAGAAGCAGCTGCAACGGGCGAAATAATCTACCAACTTCATGAAATGGCAGGATGGCCCATAACGGCTGATGTAGCTACAGCGTTATATACATCCTTAATGACAGATACAGGTTCCTTTCAATTTTCTAATACAACAGCTTATACCTTGCGTCTAGCTGCAGAGCTGAGAGAAAAGGGTGCCCGAATCGAAGAAATTCGAAGAGAAGTCTATGAAAGCAGGACCTTACGATCTCTGCGATTGCTTCAACAGGCTCTTTCTACGCTACAGCTATCTACAAACGGTAAAATCGCTTGGATAGGAGTCTCACTTCAAGATAAAGAAAGAATTGGAGCCATTCATGAAGATTTTGAAGGCTTGATTTCCTATCCGCGAACTATCAAAGGCGTAGAGGTAGCACTCTTGTTTAGAGAGATTGAAGCAGGAACAGTTAAAGTGGGGCTTCGCTCACAAAGCACCATTGATGTAGCAGCAATAGCACGTCATTGGGGTGGTGGTGGTCACCGAAGAGCTGCTGGTTGTACCATAAAAGGTACAATGGCGGAAGCAGAACAACAACTGCTTGCTGTGGTAAAGGAGTGTCTTGATGAAGATTAATGGCTTCGTCAATCTACTCAAAGCGCCCGGAATGACATCTCATGATGTGGTGGCCAGAGCACGAAAAATTTTACAAGAGAAGAGGATTGGCCATCTTGGTACTTTAGATCCTGAAGCAGCCGGCGTACTGCCCATTGCTGTGGGACAAGCTACCAGATTGGTCCAATTCCTTAGCGGCTCTGATAAAATATATAGAGCTCAACTTTGCTTAGGTAGCACTACAGAAAGTCAAGACTTTACAGGTGCGGTCCTAGCAGAGAAGCCTGTTCCTGCAATTTCTACTGAGGAACTTCAAAGAACTCTGAAGCATTTCGAAGGAACGATAGAACAGATACCACCTATGGTTTCTGCTGTATCCGTAAAAGGCAAAAGACTCTATGAATACGCACGAGAAGGCATTGAGGTAGAACGTTCTTCCAGGAAAGTGCAGATCTATCGGTTAGAAATTTTACAATTCGATCCAGAAAAACCGGAAGAGATCATTATAGAAGTGCATTGTTCTGGAGGTACCTATGTAAGAACGCTTTGTCATGATATAGGACAAGTTATTGGCTGTGGCGCTCATATGGGATGGCTAATTCGTACACAAAGCGGTCCCTTTCCCCTGTCTGAGAGCATACCGCTAGAAGCATTGACAAATGAAAAAGCAACAACAACAGCCCTATCACTATATCAGGCCATGGAAGAATTTCCGTCGTGGGAAGTACCAGAGCATCGACTTGAAGCGCTACAAAAAGGTCTATCTCAGTATATAAAAGGTTCATGGACAGAAGGGCAGTGGATCCGTCTCCATCATCGTGGTCAGCTTTTAGCAATGGGTCAAGTCTATCAACAAGGTGAACGCTGGAGCTGTCAACCGAAGAAAGTCTTTCACTGCTCTCAAAAAGTAACAAAGTAGGGAATGGCCATGAAGACCATCATCTACAAGGGATCTTTCGTTCATAACTACAAAGATGTACATGTAGCTCTTGGCAACTTTGATGGCGTTCATCAAGGCCATTGCCACATCATTGAAAAACTGGTTGAAAGTAGTCGACAACGACAAGGTACAGCGATTGTCGCAACTTTTGATCCTCATCCATTGCATGTCATAAGATCACAGAATCCACCGAAATTGCTTACACCGACCCCAGTGAAAATAGAATTAATGCGTCAATTAGGTGTTGATGCCCTGCTCTTATTGTCTTTTAACGAGCAATTGGCACAACTATCTCCAGATGAATTTGTTGATCAGATTTTACAAAATGATCTGCGCAGTCAAAAGGTGATGGTTGGATTTAACTATTCTTTTGGTCGCCAAGGAGTAGGAACTTCAGAATTGCTAGAAAAACTAGGCAAAGAAAAGGGCTTTGATGTAGAAATTATTGATGCTGTTATGATCGACGGAGAACCGGTCAGTTCGACGAGGATTCGGAATGCACTAGCAGAAGGTGATCTCGAAAAAGCATCACGACTGTTAGGGTATCGTCCTTTTATTGCAGGAAAAGTGATTTCAGGCGAAAAGCGAGGAAGGAAACTCGGCTTTCCAACGATGAATCTTCAGATTGATAGGAATCAGCTATTGCCTCGACGAGGCGTTTATATTGCTTTTTCCACTTTGCCTGGTTTTGATACGAAATTTGCAACACTTGTAAACATTGGTGTGAAACCTACCTTTGGAAACTATCTAGAAAGTGTGGAAGCACATATTTTAGATTTTTCTGGTCATGTCTATGGCCAGACAGTCATTGTCCACTTGCTCCATTTAATACGTCCCGAAATTGCTTTTGAACAAGTGAGCCAACTTGTTGAACAAATGGAAAAAGACAAAGCTTACACAAGGCAATATTTACAAAGGCAAAGCCAACATAGCATTTTAGAAAAAATCAGGGACGTCAAAATAACTTTTCTAGAATAGAATAAGAAACTTTACTTGCCTTATAGGCTATGCTACAATGTTACAGGATTCCCAGACCATTGGCTCGGCTACCGACATCCTCCGACGGTAGGCTTGGCTTATGGAGAATAGTAAAGAGGAGGTGAATAGGATGGTATTAGAAGGCACTCGTAAGCAAGAGTTGATTGCAAAGCACAAGCAACATGATCGTGATACTGGCTCCCCAGAAGTACAGATCGCCATCCTCACAGATCGGATTAACTACTTGACGAACCACTTAAGAACGCACAAGAAAGATCATCATTCTCGTCGTGGATTGCTTAAAATGGTAGGTCAACGACGTAGTATGTTGCGTTATCTCAAGAACAAAGATATTGATCGCTACCGTAAGATTATTGGAGAACTCGGTTTGCGTCAATAAATGTCAGAAAAGAACGGGTCTACCCGTTCTTTTTTCCTTTACCATGTGTTTTTTAGCTTATGGAAGGAAATACTAAACTACGCGTCGAAATAATAAGTGTTTTGGAAAGGAGGTCTTTCAATTTGCAAATCTTTACAATGGAATTGGCTGGGCGCACATTAACCATAGAAACAGGTCGTGTTGCCAAACAAGCCAACGGATCTGTACTGGCCACATACGGTGATACGGTTGTTCTAGTAACAGCAACAGCTTCAAAAGAACCAAGACCAGGCATTGATTTCTTTCCTTTAACGGTTGACTATGAAGAAAGGCTTTATGCTGTAGGCAAAATTCCTGGTGGTTTTATCAAACGAGAAGGGCGACCTACAGAAAAAGCCATTTTATCTTCACGCCTCATTGATAGGCCGATTCGACCTTTATTCCCAAAAGGATATCGAAATGATGTACAAGTGGTTGCTACTGTAATGTCTGTGGACCAAGAATGTCAACCTGATATCGTGGCCATGATTGGTGCTTCTTGCGCTCTGTCCCTCTCTGACATTCCTTTTGAAGGACCGATTGGTGGTGTCACTGTAGGTAGAGTGGATGGGGAATTTGTAATTAACCCAGGGGTAGAAGCAACGGAGAAAAGTGATATTCACTTGGTCGTAGCTGGAACGAAAGACGCTGTTATGATGGTAGAAGCAGCATCTCATGAAGTACCTGAAGAGATTATGCTGGAAGCGATTATGTATGGGCATCAGGAAATTCAACGAATTGTCGAATTCCAAGAAAAGATGGTTAAAGAAGTAGGCAAAGATAAAAGAGAAGTTACACTGCAGAAAGTTGCTGAAGATATCGATAGTGCTGTCCGTAGCTTCGTAGGCAGTAAACTGGCGCAGGCCATTCGTAATTCTGACAAGCTTTCTCGAGAAGAAGATATACAAGCAGTCAAAGATGAAACAATGGCAGCACTGATTCAACAATACCCTGAACAAGAAAAAGATATTCAAGAAGTACTTTACACAATTGTAAAAGAAACGGTTCGTGCCATGATTACAGTAGATAAGATGCGTCCAGATGGCCGCAAGCCCGATGAGATTCGTCCTATCACTGTAGAGGTTGGCATCTTACCTAGAACACACGGTAGCGGCTTATTTACAAGAGGACAAACGCAAGTCTTGAACGTTTGTACCCTTGGCACGATAGGCGACTCTCAGATCTTAGATGGACTAGGTCTAGAAGAATCGAAACGCTATCTCCATCACTACAATTTCCCAGCTTTTAGTGTTGGTGAAGCTCGACCGATGAGAGGCCCTGGTCGTCGTGAGATTGGTCATGGCGCTTTGGCTGAAAGAGCGCTTGTTCCTGTTTTGCCTTCAGAAGATGAGTTTCCCTATACCATTCGATTGGTTTCAGAAGTTCTAGAATCCAATGGTTCTTCTTCGATGGCCAGCGTCTGTGGTTCCACTCTTTCTATGATGAATGCTGGTGTACCCATTAAAGCTCCTGTCGCAGGGATAGCCATGGGACTGATCAAAGATAGCAATGATTATGCTATCTTATCAGATATTCAGGGCATGGAAGATGCTTTGGGTGACATGGATTTTAAAGTAGCGGGAACAACAAAAGGTGTTACAGCCTTACAAATGGACATTAAGATTCAAGGTGTTAATCGAGAGATTTTAACAGAAGCACTGGCACAAGCTTATAAAGGTCGATTGCACATTCTTGATAAAATGACGGAAGTAATAGCGAAACCTTCCGAAACAATGTCTCCTTATGCACCTCGCATCATTGCTTTTGCCATTGACGCTGACAAGATTCGCGAAGTCATTGGTCCTGGTGGAAAAACAATCAATAAGATCATTGCTGACACAGGCGTAAAGATTGATATTGAAGACGATGGACGCATTTTTATTGCTTCTACCGACGAAGAAAGTGCTCAAAAAGCATTGCGCATTATTCAAGATCTCGTAGCAGAAGTTGAAGTTGGTCAGATTTATACAGGAAAAGTTACCCGCATCATGACTTTTGGCGCTTTTGTAGAGCTTTTACCTGGTAAAGAAGGACTTGTTCATATTAGTCAACTGGCCAATGAGCGCGTTGGAAAAGTAGAAGATGTTGTCAAGATTGGTGACGAAATCACAGTAAAAGTCATTGAAATCGATAAGCAAGGCCGTGTTAACCTATCAAGAAAAGAACTTCTCAAACCGAAAGTACCAACTGGCGAACCTCAACTTGGATAAGATAAAAGCAAAGACCGATAAACCGAGATCTACAGGCTCGGTTTATTATTTTTTTACCCCTTAGAGCATAAAGTTTTTATCAGGTCACCAGATAGAGGTGATCGAAAGGGGTAGAAGGACTATGAAAATTTTTTTTATTTCTAAGAGAAAGGCGATTAACACTTTTCTTGTAGCTGTCACTGTTGTAATGGTATTTTTCTTGCTTACGAACATAGGGAACTTATCAGGAAGCAAAGACATAGAAGAACCGATATCAACGATTGGATCAGGCCGAGAAATACCGGGTGTGTTATACCAAGGACCGGCCAGTGATAAAATTGCACTGGCTATTAATGTTGATTGGGGAGAAGAATATATTCCACCCATACTGGAAATCCTTCAACAACATCAGGTCAAAGCAACATTCTTTTTTACAGGACGTTTTGCGGAAAAGCTACCAGATATCGTAAAAAAAGTGGCACAAGAAGGTCACGAGATCGGCAACCATGGCTATTCACATCCCCATCCTACTCAGATATCAGGTGAAGCCAATCGTCGAGAAATACAACGAACTCATCAAGTGTTGGTCAAAGCAACAGGGCAAGCACCCCGGTGGTTTGCCCCTCCCTATGGAGAATGCAATGCCCAGGTTGTAGAAATAGCCCGTCAAGAAGGTTATGGTACTGTTTTATGGACCGTTGATTCAGCGGATTGGATGAATCCTACACCACAAGCTTGGATGCAAAGAGTGCTGAAAGGAATTGAGCCAGGCGCGATCATATTAATGCATCCTACTAAATCAACGACAGAGGCCCTGCCAGAACTTCTAAAATATAGCAAGGAAAAATCGTGGAAAGCTGTTACAATGACAGAACTAACCATGGAACCTGCCAAAGAACAAGGAAAAGAGATTGAAAAAGTACCATAAAAAATGCTTTATAGAGTCATAATAAGCCTGCACACTATAGCAGGGGGCTTAATTATGACAAGTATACAAAAAAAAGTTCTACTATTTCTCTTTTTATTCCTATACTCTTTTCCTTCCAGTAGCGAGGCTTTACCTTCAGTAACGGCCGATGCAGTGATTTTAATAGATGCTGATACAGGCGAGATTCTTTACGAACGAGCTTCAATGGAACCACGACCACCTGCCTCAACTACGAAAATTGTAACAGCAATTTTGGGCTATGAAATGGGAGATCCAGAAGAAGAAACGATAGTAAGTCAAAGAGCAGGAACAACAGGAGAAGCATCGATTCATCTATTTCCTGGAGAAAAAGTTACCCTTGGAGATTTGCTTACAGGTGCTCTCATTCGTTCCGGAAATGATGCTTGTGTGGCCATAGCAGAACATCTAGCAGGCAGTGAAGAATTTTTTACGCTATGGATGACTACGAAAGCACGATTGCTAGGTGCTCGCTCTAGTCAGTTTTATAATCCGCATGGTCTTCCCCACAAAAAACATCACTCAAGCGCCTATGACTTGGCTGTAATCGCTTACTATGCCATACAGAATCCTTCTTTTGCAGCTACAGTAAAACAAAAGTATGGTCACTTAGATCATCGAGAAGGATGGCCTCGAGAGATTCGAAGTACCAATCGCTTGCTTTGGAACTATCCTTATGCTGATGGCATTAAGACAGGGACGACTCGAGCGGCAGGAGCTTGTCTTGTTGCCTCGGCAACCAAAGAAGATCGACATTTAATCGCTGTGGTCCTACACTCGGACGATCGAGTTGGCGACACCATGCGTTTATTTGAATACGGTTTTGCCTTAGAAGCAGGAAAATAGTTTTGGAGACGAGAAGAGAACAAATTACCATTTATAAATTCCCTTTATAAGAGTCATCCCAATTATCAAGGAGGCCACAAACGAATGGTTTGCAAAGAAATATTTCCCAATGGAGTTCGCGTCGTTGCAGAAGCGATTCCGCATGTCCGTTCAGTGTCGATTGGTCTATGGGTTGCCACAGGCTCTCGAGATGAAGAGCCTGCTGTTGCTGGCGTTTCTCATTTTCTAGAACACCTATTGTTTAAAGGTACAGAAAAAAGAAGTGCCAAAGAACTAGCAGAAGTTCTTGAGGCTGTAGGTGGGCAGTTAAACGCCTTCACTTCCAAAGAATATACTTGTTACCATGCCAAGGTCCTTGATGAACATTTTGATCTAGCTCTTGATGTTTTGACAGATATGTTTTTTAATTCACGCTTTGATGAAGAAGATATCGAGCGAGAACGACGAGTCGTCCTAGAAGAAATCAAAATGTATGAAGATTCGCCTGATGAAGTCGTTCATGAGCTATTATCACAAACCATGTGGCCTACCAATTCGCTGGGCAAACCGATCCTAGGTACCTATTCATCCATAGAAAATCTGAACCGCTCTATGATTGTCGATCACTTTACCCAGGAATATAGAACCGATCGAGTTGTTATATCAGTGGCTGGCTGCATCGATCCGGAGCAAGTCATTCAAAAAGTCAAAGGCTACTTTGAGACAATGGATTCAATCAGTTCGAATATCGATCATACTCGTAAAGTACCAACAACAGAAACAACAATAGCCTTTGAACAAAAAGATGTGGAACAAGTTCAACTTTGCATCGGAGCGCCTGGACTATCACACAATGATAAAAATATTTATGCCCTCCATGTTTTGAATAACGTTCTTGGTGGGGGCGCTTCATCTCGTCTATTCCAAGAAATTCGGGAAAATCGTGGTCTTGCCTATTCCGTTTTTTCCTATCATTCATCTTTTTCGGACGCCGGTATCTTTAGTATCTATGCTGGAACGAGTCCGAAGTACCTGCAAGAAGTCTTAGAGATTTCATTCCAGGAAATGGTTCGAATGAAAACGGAAGGGATTACCGATCAAGAACTGAAGAGAGTACAAGATCAGATTAAAGGCAATATGTACCTCGGCTTAGAAAGTGTTAATTCTAGAATGACGCGATTGGGACGTTCAGAAATTCTTTATAACCGCTATGTAACACCAGAAGAAGTTATTGAGAAGATTTATCAAGTCACCAAAGACGATGTGTTACAATTAGCACAAAGTCTATGGAAAAAAGATCAGATAGCGCTGGCCATTGTAGGTTCTCAAAAGCCAGAAATTGATATAGAAAAAATCAAAGAAGAAAAAGGACTATAGAGGCACTGGAACAAATTTGAACTGGAGCGATATAATGGAACGAGATGAAGAAGTCATAACTGCTGATCGATTGGCTCATATCTTTGCTTTACAAGCCGCATTCGATGCTGAGGTTATTCAGAAGCGAGGGCTAGAACAAATCACCCGAGAAGAATGGCTACAAAAAGAGACCCTAGCTATGATCTCAGAACTATCAGAGCTCCTTGATGAAGTGAACTTTAAGTGGTGGAAAAATGCAAAACCTATTGATGAGGATGCAATTAAGGAAGAACTGGTTGATATAATGCATTTTTTTGTAAGCATGTGTCTAAAAGCAGGTTTTACCCCAGAGGAATTATACGAAAGATATAAGAAAAAGAATCAAGAAAACTTTGATCGTCAAGCTGGTTTATCGAAGAAAGAAGGCTATTCGTTCTAAACAGTGCTCTTCCTTGTATAGTATTACTATAAGGGACGAGAGGGAGAGATGAATATGCGTCTAAGTGATCTAGTCGGCAAAGAGATTGTCAATATTACTTCAGGCGCTAGACTTGGGACAGTCGGGGACTCTGATTTGGTCATTGACGAAGTAACAGGTGAAATTGATGCAATTATTTTACCAGCCCGCAATAGCCTTGTAGGATTCTGGACAGATCGACAACATCTGCTTATACCGTGGGATTCCATTGTGAAAATTGGAGCAGAAGTGGTTATTGTGGAACTTGACGATACATATCCTAATTACACCAGAAGATTTCCCTTTTAGCGTTGACGCTGACAATATAACATGGTAGTATCAAAGTCAACAAAGTTATATTTTTTGTACCTCATCCCAGTGGAGAGTTAGAGGCGCGGTTGATCATGAGTACTGCAAGTGAGTTTTGACGGAAAACGATGAACTTGTAGAAAAGGGACAGCCGCCGAAGTCTGAAGAGAACCGTTTATTTTCAGGCTGGGGCTGGGCAGAAGATGCCTAGCACTGCCACCAGTGCTTTTTTGGTGGAGAGCTGCTTTTTACGTACGGGTCGGTGGAAATTAGTACCCATCTTCTTTGATAATGGGGGCGACCGCTGAACTCCTTGCGGTCGCTTTTTTGCATTCTTTTTTAGAGGTGAAGATAATTATGTCCAAGAAAATTCGAGTCTTAGTCAATGGCGCTCGCGGAAGGATGGGAAAGGAAGTTGTAAGAGCTGTCCTATCTGATCCAGCCTTACAGCTTGTCGGCACCGTGGATCCTGCCGGTACAGAAGAAGATGCTGCTGTTATAGCAGGGCTGCCTCCTTGCGGCATTTTATTAACAGGAGATCTAGCTACCACTCTTGAAGCGACAAAGCCTGAGGTTATGGTAGACTTTACAGTGCCTCAATCAGTGATGGAAAACATTCACATTGCTTTACAACATAAAGTCTCGCCTGTTGTAGGAACTACAGGCTTGAGTGAAAAAGATTTGCAAGAGATTAAAGAATGGACAGCACGCTATGAAACGAGTTGCTTGATTGCGCCAAACTTTGCAATTGGCGCTCTCCTTATGATGCGCTTTGCATGCGAAGCTTCTCGTTTCTTCCCTCATGTAGAAATTATGGAATATCATCATGATCAGAAGCTAGATGCACCATCTGGTACAGCAATCAAAACAGCAGAAGCAATCCAAGAAGAACGACAAAAAATTAAGCAGGGTCACCCTGATGAAGAAGAAATTATCGTAGGTTCAAGGGGCGGTGAATACGAAGGCATGCGTATTCATAGCATCCGCCTTCCAGGTCTAGTGGCACACCAAGAAGTTCTTTTTGGTGGTCTCGGTCAGACATTGACGATTCGCCATGACTCCATCACAAGAGAATCTTTTATGCCCGGTGTTCTGGCAGCTGTGCATCGCATACGAAAAACTGAAGGTCTTGTTTATGGATTAGATAAGTTGATCTTTTAAGAATAGAACAAATGTAACGACAAAGCTAAAACCTGTTCACCTCTTATGAACTTTCCTCATAGTATGTGATGAGTTTTTATTGCACCGCTGTGAGGAGGTCAGAGGCATCATGTCAGACCTACAGGGAATTTCATTGGCTGTTGTCGGGGGTGACAAAAGAGACCAGATTCTAATACAGCGCCTCATTGAACTGGGCGCTAAAATCAATGTTATTGGATTACCTGTCGATGACTGCGAACAAATATCTATTAAAAACCATCTATCCCACGCTCTTACCAATGCAGCAGCTCTTCTTTTGCCAATGCCAGGCATTGATCCACAAGGAAAAGTATACGCACCCCTTTATGATAAAAAACTCTATCTTAATGATGAGGAGCTTCAAACACTACCGACAGGTGCACCCATTTTTGTTGGCGTAGCTCGACCCAAACTGCGACAAATGGCAGAAAAAAGAGGAGCACCAATCATTGAAGTTGCTGAAATGGATGAATTTGCAATTCTTAACTCCGTGCCTTCTGCAGAAGGGGCCATACAAATGGCCATGGAAGGATTGCCAATAACAATCCATGGCAGTCATTCTGTCATCATAGGATTTGGAAGATTGGCTGTAACACTGACCCGTATGCTCATGGGACTCGGGTCAAAAGTAACGGTCGTAGCTAGAGATCCTGTGGCTAGAGCACGAGTCTGGGAAATGGGGGCACAACCTTTACCACTGGAAAGGCTGACGGAAGCACTTGCACAAGGTGATTTTATTTACAACACTGTTCCATTCATGGTTTTAGATCAAGAGAAAATAGAGGCGATGAATCCCGAAGGAATGATTATTGATCTGGCCACTGCACCAGGCGGTACTGACTTTGAGGCTGCCCGACAAAAAGGTGTTAAAGCAGAACTAGCACCAGGACTTCCGGGTAAGGTTGCAGCAAAGACGGCTGGTATGCTCGTAGCAAGAGTATACCCTGGTCTGATCCGGAAGCATCTACTTGGCACCGATAGGTAGCCCTTCGGAGGTGTACAGTATGCGTCTACAAGGCAAACAAATTGGCTTTGCCGTAACAGGGTCACACTGCACCATTGCAGAAGTCATTCCTATCGTTAGAGCACTGATTGAAAAAGAAGGTGCAGAAGTCATTCCGATTTTTTCTGAAAGTGTACTCACAACAGATACTAGATTTGGCAAAGCAGCGAACTGGAAAAAAGACTTTGAAGAAATAACGGGTCACAAAGTTATTACTTCAATCAGCGAAGCGGAGCCCATTGGCCCACAAAAAAAGCTCGATGTTATAGTTGTTGCTCCTTGCACAGGTAACACCATAGCAAAGATGGCCAATAGCATTACCGATACAACCGTTCTTATGGCTGCAAAGGCACAATTGCGCAACTTAAAACCTGTTGTATTGGCCATATCGACGAATGACGGTCTTTCAGGAAACTTAAAAAATCTTGGTATCGTCATGAATGCAAAGAATATTTTTATGGTTCCCTTTGGTCAAGACAGTCCCCACGGCAAAGCCAACTCTATTGTTGCCAAAATGGAATTAATTCCTGATACGATAGTGGCTGCTCTAGAGAATCGCCAAATACAGCCACTATTAATTAACAAAGCAAGTTCCTAAAAAATCCAATTCAATCAAGCAAAACCAAGGAGGCCATGTTAGGTGAAAAAATACAACGTAGCGATTGTAGGAGCCACTGGTGCAGTTGGGCAAGAATTACTAAAAGTGTTAGCAGAGAGAAATTTTCCTATTGGTGAATTGCGATTGTTGGCCAGTCCTCGCTCAGCTGGTAAAAAAATGGAATACCAAGGTCAAGAATACACCATTGGACTCACTGATGAAAATGCCTTTGCGGGAATGGATATAGCACTTTTTGCCGGTGGTTCTGCATCGACAACTTATGCACAAGCCGCCATTGATGCAGGTGCCGTTGTAATCGATAATTCATCAGCTTTTCGCTTAAGAGATGACGTACCTCTTGTTGTACCAGAAGTAAACCCTGAAGATGTTGACTGGCATCAAGGCATCATTGCCAATCCCAATTGTTCTACCATCATTATGGCTGTTGCACTAAAGCCCTTGCATGATGCAGCTACCATCCGTCGTGTTGTTGTATCGACCTACCAGGCCGTCTCAGGCGCTGGCAAAGAAGGCATAGAAGAACTAACAGAACAGATAGGGCAAGTACTTCGCGGTGAAAAGGTAGATCCATCCGTTTTTGCCCACCCCATTGCCTTTAATTTAATTCCTCATATTGATGTTTTCCAAGAAGGTGATTACACCAAAGAGGAATGGAAGATGATCAAAGAGACACGAAAAATTATGCATGAACCGAACATGGCCATAACAGCGACTACAGTAAGAGTACCTGTCTATAGAAGCCATTCTGAATCTATCAACATTGAGTTAGAAAAAAAGATAACAGCTGAGGAAGCACGGGCACTCTTTGCTTCGGCACCCGGTGTTGTCGTTTTAGATGACACTATGCAAAAAGAGTATCCCATGCCTTTATATACATCTGATAAAGATGAAGTATTTATTGGACGGATTCGTGAAGACCTATCGACCGAAAAAGGATTGAACATCTGGGTCGTATCAGACCAAATCCGTAAAGGTGCAGCAACGAATGCCATTCAAATTGCAGAGACACTGATTCAACGGAATAAAATCTAACTCTTCCTGCCATGGCCAGCACTCATAAGGAGTGAGGCTATTTGAAAATTGTTGTCCAGAAGTTTGGTGGTACCTCTGTTGCAACGGAAGAGATACGACAACAAGCGATTGAACGTATTCTAGAGGCTCGCAAAAAAGGCTATCATGTCGTTGTTGTTGTTTCAGCGATGGGGCGCTTTGGCGAGCCCTATGCCACCGATACCCTTCTTTCCTTAACTCAATCCATGGATCCCGACTTGCCAACAAGAGAAAAAGACTTACTCATGGCCTGTGGAGAAATCATCTCCGGCGTCGTTATGACAGCACAATTGCGCAGAAGCGGTATAGATGCTCTTTTTTTGACAGGCTGGCAAGCCGGAATCCTAACAACAGATCATTATGGAGAAGCACGCATTCTTAGTGTAAAACCACAAAGAATTTTCGGTGAGCTCAAAGAAGGAAAAGTTGTCATTGTTGCAGGCTTTCAAGGTTCTAATGAACAGAAAGAAATCACGACGTTAGGTCGAGGTGGTAGTGATACAACCGCTGTAGCCATCGGAGCCGCTATGAAAGCAGAGCTTGTCGATATTTTTACGGATGTAGCTGGTGTGATGACAGCCGATCCAAGGCTTGTGCAACGAGCCAGATTTCTCAACCGCCTTTCTTACCAAGAAGTCTGCCAACTCGCCCAAGAAGGCGCCAAAATTATTCACCCAAGAGCGGTTGATCTAGCTATGCAGCGTCATTTGACTTTGCGTGTTCGCAGTACCAGCTCATCGGCTGCAGGCACTTTGATTTGTGATAAAGATGATGAGGGTAACTTTCCCCCGCAACGTCTTATCACAGGGATTGCGCATCGATCACAAATAACACAGTTTAAGCTTGACATTGCCCAGGCTTTAAATCCATCAGAAATTGAACTTACTGTATTCAAAGCATTGGCAGAAGCGGGCATTAGTGTCGATTTTATTAACGTAAGCCCTCGAATTATCATTTTCACCGTTGATGATGCCGTAGCACCGAAAGTAATGGAAATAATGAGAAGCAAAAATCTCGAACCCGATGTAATATCTCACTGTGCGAAAGTAGCTGTCGTCGGTATGAACATGATGGGTGTTCCCGGTGTCATGGCTCGCGTTGTAGAAGCCTTGACAAAAAACGGAATCACGATCCTTCAATCAGCCGACTCGTACACAACTATCTGGTGTCTTATAGAAGAAAAAAATCTAGTAAAAGCAGCCAATGCGCTTCATCAACAATTTTGTCTTGATTAGTTAGAAAATTCAATTTTAGAAGGAGCGAAGAGACATATGAATTTTGGTAGACTGGTAACAGCAATGGTAACGCCATTTAATGAGCGTTTAGAAGTAGATTATAATCGAGCCAAAGAATTGGCCCAATATTTAGTCTCCACAGGTTCTGATGGTCTAGTAATTGCAGGAACGACGGGTGAATCACCGACACTCACCAAAGAAGAAAAAATCAAACTTTTCGCAGCGGTTGTAGATGCTGTTGGTGATCAAGTACCGATCATTGCTGGAACTGGTTCTAACGATACATCTTCTACCATTGCTCTTTCTAAAGAAGCAGAAGCAGTTGGTGTCAGTGGTTTATTGCTCGTAGGTCCCTACTACAACAAACCAAGTCAGCAAGGATACTATCAACATTTTAGTGCCATTGCGAAAGCAACGTCCTTGCCGATAATGCTTTACAATATTCCAAGTCGCACAGGTTCGAATATTCAACCAGATACGGTGGCTTCTTTGGCCCAAATTGATAACATCGTGGCGACGAAAGAAGCAGCAGGCTCTATGGACCAAGTTAGCGAACTTATTCAAAAGGTACCAAGGGATTTTCGAATTTACTCCGGTGATGACGGACTAACTTTACCTATGATGGCTCTCGGTAGTTACGGTGTCGTCAGCGTCTCTGGACATCTTGTAGGTCAAGAGATCCAGAGAATGATCCAATCTTTTATAGCTGGCAAAAACGAGGAAGCGGCAGCCATTCATCGCCAATTATTTGGTCTTTTTAAAGGTCTCTTTGTTGCAACGAATCCCATTGCTGTGAAAGCGGCTCTAAAGCTTATCGGTCAGCCTGTTGGTGGACTACGCTTGCCCCTGATCGACGCATCACCAGAAGAAATAGAATTTTTGAAAAAATTATTGAAAAAGCATGGCCTTTTAGAGTGTAACTGCAACTGTAAATGCAGCTAATTATTAAGAAATATTGGAAAAAGCCTCTCCTGAATTTAGGGAGAGGCTTTTTCAATTTCCTGAACTTGTATCTCGAAGAAAGAGCTTGTATAATAAAACAGAGCGGTTTGTTCGGGGTAGCCTGACTGTGTTTATTTAGAACTACAAGAGGCGGCGGGGCCAGATACAAAAAACTTGACTAGAAGGTCAAAGCACCCTTCCCTGGTTGGGAGGGTGTTTGTTATGGTTACGGCGTCTGGTATATTTTTTATGAAGAAGGAGGGGTGTTATGGTAATACATGATAAGGTTAGCATTATACCTTTAGGTGGTCTCGGTGAAGTCGGAAAAAATATGACGGTAATCAAAGTAAATCAAGATTTACTTATCATAGATTGTGGTCTTATGTTCCCAGAAGATGAAATGTTGGGTATTGATGCTGTTATACCCGATATAACCTACCTGGTGGAAAACAAGAATTTTATTAAAGGAATCGTCTTAACCCATGGTCATGAAGATCACATTGGTGCTTTACCCTATATCTTAAAAGAATTACCCCTGCCAGTATTTGGAACGCCCTTGACCATAGCATTGGCCCAAAATAAACTAAAGGAACAAGCCATTCAAAGCAATGCTACATTTCATACGTTAAAACCTCGTGAAATCGCAAAGATTGGTTCTTTTCGCGTAGAACTGATTCGACTTTGTCACAGCATTCCTGATTCTACTGCTGTTGCGATTCATACGGCAGCAGGAACGGTTTTCTATACAGGTGACTTTAAGTTTGATCAGACACCTGTTGATGGACAATTATCGGACTACTATCGCCTTGCACAACTGGGCGAAAAAGGTGTCCTCGCCTTACTATCCGATTCAACCGGTGCGGAAAGAAGGGGCTTTACACCATCAGAAAGAGCTGTATACGGTAAATTAGAAGAAATATTTCGACTTTCCAAAGGTCGAATTATAATTACGACTTTCGCGA
This sequence comes from Heliorestis convoluta, assembly GCF_009649955.1. Taxonomy (NCBI): domain Bacteria; kingdom Bacillati; phylum Bacillota; class Clostridia; order Eubacteriales; family Heliobacteriaceae; genus Heliorestis; species Heliorestis convoluta. The sequence goes on from NZ_CP045875.1 coordinate 2,053,287, forward strand.
CCAGCCTTTATCGCATTCAGCAATCTTTCTGGGTGGCTGCTATGTATAAGCGAAAAATAGCTATCGTCAGTAAGTCCATGAGAAGTGTGCTTGAAGTCGCTCAGCAGCAGGGATATCTGGACGTACCAGCAGGCCTTTTGGTTGATCCCGATCAATGGCATCAATGGCCCAATGAACAAATTGTTTTATTGACAACAGGCCATCAAGGAGAACCTTTATCAGCATTAACGCGTGGGACTCTTGGTGATGGTCGACTATCAAGTTATCAAAGAGGAGATACCGTCATTATCTCTTCGAGCCCCCATGCGGGTAACCAAAAATTAATTGGTCGCACCATTGATGCTTTGGCCCGACTGGGCGCAGATGTTTATCATGAATCAGCTTCCGTTCATATCTCAGGGCATGCCAGTCAAGAAGAATTAAAGATGATGTTGAACTTGATCAAGCCAAAGTATTTTATTCCTATTCAAGGTGAATATCGTATGCTTGTCTTGCATGCCAAACTAGCTAGAGAAGTGGCCGTACCAGAAGAAATATTTTTGTTTTAGAAAACGGACAAGTCTTAGAGATTTCCCAGCAAAAAGCAACGCGAGTTGCCAAAGTAACAGCCGGTCGAATCCTTGTTGATGGTCTCGGTGTGGGCGATGTAGGTAATATTGTTTTACGAGATCGGCGCCAACTGTCACAAGATGGTATTCTCATTGTTGTATTGACAATTAGCAAAGAGACAGGACAAGTTGTTGCAGGTCCAGATATGGTTTCTAGAGGTTTTGTCTATGTTAGAGAAGCGGAAGAACTTATGGAAGAAGCAAAAGGAAAAGTAAAGCAAGCCCTTGAAAAAACAGGAGAAGGAAAAGCAACAGAGTGGGCAGCAATAAAAACAAATGTGCGGGATGTGCTGTCAAAGTTTCTATACGAAAAAACGCGTCGTAGACCAATGATTCTGCCGATTATAATGGAAGTATAAGTCCTTCCAAAAGAGTAGAGACTATAAAAAAGTGTCTCTGAAGGAGGACTTTCAAGGATTATGGTCGAACAAAATTTTGAAACACAGACTCCGAACCAAGATGAAAAGGGTCAAAAATCGAAAGCCATAGAGCCAATCAAGGAACTAGGCGAAACATCTGTACCAGAAGCAAAAAGCAATATTCATTGCATCACAATTGTTGGTCAAGTCGAAGGACACATGATTTTACCACCACAAAACAAGACAACAAAATATGAGCATATTATTCCGCAACTTGTCGCCATTGAGCAGAACAAAGATATTGAAGGTGTGCTCATCATCTTAAATACCGTTGGTGGTGATGTGGAGGCAGGACTTGCCATCGCAGAAATGATTGTAAGCCTTTCTAAACCAACCGTATCTCTTGTCTTAGGCGGTGGACACTCCATTGGTGTGCCGATTGCTGTATCGGCCGACCACGCTATGATTGCTTCAACGGCTACGATGACCATTCATCCCATTCGATTAACAGGTTTGGTAATCGGTGTACCTGCAACTTTTGAATACTTAGAAAAGATGCAAGATCGAGTCGTAGCTTTCGTAACCTCTAATTCCTCGGTAACATCGGAGAAATTCAAAGAACTCATGTTTCGAACCGGCGAGTTAACAAGGGATATTGGAACAGTTGTTGTAGGAAGAGAAGCTGTAGAATATGGACTGATTGACTCTGTAGGCGGAATCTCAGAAGCAGTCAAAATACTAGACCAGTTAATTGAAGAGCGGAAAAAGAGCGGAGGGATGATTCAGTGATCATCTACACGCCTTTACCAGCAGAAATGGTCTTACAGGGCTTAGAACCAGATCTTCCTAAGATGTCCAACATCATTTATCAAGGAAGATCTGTGATGGGGTACAAACAGGAAGATGGTCATTATGAACTAGCTCGAATTATTAGTACTGATCCGCAAGATTTTTTAAATCCCGACTTTCAACCAGGAAGAAAGGTGCTTCCTGACTAAATGAGGGGTAAACAAAGTAGAGAGCCAGCCCAGGTGGGATGGCTTTCCTTTGTTCCGGTATACCTTTTGTAACAGTAGTAAGGTGATGGCATGGGTAATGTGTTTCAACAACTAAAAGAAGACCTAAAGTACGAGATAGTAGGGCTACTTATCCTAGCATTTGCAGTTTTTTCAATTATAAGCTTATTTACCGTATCAACAGACCCTCTATTTGTACCCTCTGCCGGCTCAGGGGCTGTTGGTCAATTTATTGTAGCTATGCTAAGCGTCGTAGCAGGAAATGGAAAAATACTAATTCCTCTTTTTCTCGCCTACGCAGGTGTCAAAGTGATGCTTGAGAGGGCGAGAGCTAATATTATTAATAAAAGAACGATTGCTTTTAGCATTGCTTATGTAATGTTATTGACCTTTTTACACCTTCAAATTTCCGGAGGATTATCAGATTGGCAGGCCGCTTTGCAAGGACAAGGCGGAGGAATTATTGGAGCCTCTGTCGTAATCATACTTAAGACGCTTTTTGGAACCTTAGGAACATATGTAGTCTTAACAACATTGATTCTTGCATCGATTCTTCTAGCATTTGATCTCTCCCTCGTTCGGATTATTAAAAAGATGCTCCTTAGAATTAATAAGAGCTTTCGTAATTCTAAAGGATCTTTAAGCAAATTTCTATTTACCGTCGTAGAGGAAGAAGAAAAGTTACCGAGAAATAGAAGTAAGAAGAAAAGCCGTCGAAAAACAATAGAGGAACAAGAAAAAAAAGAAGAGCACGAACCTGAAAAAAGCTTGATTATTATTGATCATAGGGATCAAGAAAAAGCTTGGCGTGAAGAAGCTACAGGCTTAACGAGTAGCATAACAGGGAGAAACGAACCAAAGAACACAGATGTAGAAGCTTACTCTTCAGAAGATACTTCGTGGCGTGAGCCGTTGCCTCTTTTCGATCATAGAGAAACGGAACAGTTAGCTTTAGGACTTCCTGATGAAAGTGATCTACTGCAAGATAAGATAGAAGAAAAGCAAGAAAAAAGACAAGAAGAGACTCTACGTACAGTGGATGTCCTTTCTGTAGAGAGAGAAGACAGGATTGAAGCAGCGCCTGCATACCAATTGCCACCCTTAACATTGTTAAACCGAGCATTGCGCTTAAAAAGTTCTCGCCTGAACCAGGATATTACAGAAAAGGTGCGCGTCTTAGAAGAAACACTGGAGAACTTTGGAGTGCGAGTTAAAGTTACACAAGTTAGTCGAGGCCCTTCAATTACTCGTTATGAGATTCAACCGGCACCGGGTATAAAAGTATCAAAAATTATGAATTTAGCCGATGATATTGCCCTTTCAATGGCTTCTGGATCGGTCCGAATCGAAGCTCCTATTCCTGGTAAAGCAGCTGTCGGTATTGAAGTACCTAACAAAGAGATTAGTCCAGTAACATTTCGAGAAGTATTGGAAGGTGGAGAATATCAACAATCTTCTTCGAAGCTAACCATAGCTCTCGGCAAAGATATTGCGGGCACTCCCATCGTATCAGAATTGAATCGAATGCCGCACTTGCTCATTGCCGGCGCTACAGGAGCTGGCAAGAGCGTCTGTATGAACAGCTTAATCTGTAGCATTCTTTTCAAAGCAAAGCCAACAGAAGTTAAGTTTCTGATGGTCGATCCCAAGATGGTAGAACTTACACAATATAATGGAATTCCTCATCTTATTGCCCCAGTTGTGACAGATGCCAAAAAAGCAGCAAGCACGCTTAAGTGGATCGTCAATGAGATGGAAAACCGTTATGAACTTTTTGCCAGTACGGGTGTAAAAGAAATTTCTCGATACAACCAGATGAAAGCTTTAGAAAATCCTGATTCTACGCAACCCGCTTTGCCCTATATCGTTGTATTGATTGATGAACTTGCAGACTTGATGATGGTAGCGGCTGTTGACGTAGAAGATGCCATTTGTCGATTGGCACAGATGGCAAGAGCAGCAGGGATTCACTTGGTTGTAGCTACGCAAAGACCTTCTGTTGACGTCATAACAGGAATTATTAAAGCCAACATTCCATCTAGAATTGCTTTTGCAGTTTCTTCTCAGACAGACTCGCGAACAATCTTGGATCAGGCTGGAGCGGAAAAGCTTTTAGGGCGTGGTGATATGCTTTTTAGCCCTGTCGGTGCGAACAAGCCAATGCGAGTACAAGGATGTTATGTATCAGACAAAGAAGTGGAAGATCTGGTAGAATACTTAAAAAAACAGGGCCTTCCTGAGTATCAGGAAGGTATCATAAAAGTACAAGAACAGCAAGAGTCGATAGTAGAAGAAGAAGATGAACTTTTTCTGCAAGCAGTGCAAGTTCTATTAGAAAATGGACAAGCATCCATATCGATGCTGCAACGGAGGTTGCGAATAGGCTACGCGAGAGCAGCTCGTTTAATCGATATGATGGAACAACAGGGGATTGTAGGTGGTTATGAAGGAAGCAAACCACGAGAAATATTAATTAGCAAAGCACAATTTGAATCACGATATGGCATTTCACAGAACAAGGTTACCTAGGCTAGGCTCACTGGGTAAGAAAGGGGGAAAAGATGAAAAAGTTGCGATTCATTCTAATAAAGTTTTTGGTATTATCTATCCTTTTATCAATACTTCTAATGGGCTGTAAAGATAGGGAAGCATTTGAGCAGATAGAGCCAGAATCACCGATGGTAAGCACCTTACCCAATCTACTGGGTGCAGTCATTGCCCCAGAAGATTCACCCTATGGCCAGTTTAACTCTGTTGTTCGAGAAGCCCTACAAAGGATTGGTCATAGGCAAGGCATGCAAGTTACCATTATTGAACCATCGGACTTTTTAGAAAAAGAAGATACCATCCACTATTTTGGGCAAAATGGAGCTTCTTATGTATTCATTATTGACCCTGCCTATGAGGAAGTGGTAAAAGCCTATGAGGAAGCCTATGTAGAAAGTTCTTTTGTTAAGTTTTATGAAATATTGCCGCCACCTCTTATAGAAATAGAGATTGAAGAGGAACCTAGTAGCCATCTCGCAGAGACTGTAGATGAAGACTCTTTCTCTGATAGAGAAGAGCCTGCAATAGATATTGAAGAGCAGATTGAAAGGATTATTAGTAGCTAATCCATAGATTTAATTAAGTAACTCTCAGCTTTTGACAGAGCCTTCAAAATAATGATATACTTCAATTAATGTCGAAGTAAGGCGAAAAAAGCATAGCCAGACAATTCCAAAATTAACTATGCTAAAATTGAGATAGGGAACAATAGATTCGGAAAGACTTGATATGCGCTTGGGAACTAATGAAATTACTTTAATTTTTATCATATCATTGAAAGGGGGCATCCTTTCATGAGCGCGATGAGATCAATCTTGAAAGAAACAAGAGAACGCAAAGGGATCTCGTTAGAGCAAGCAGAAAGAGATACAAATATTCGAAAACCATATTTGATAGGTCTAGAAGAAGGAGATTATGATCAGCTTCCGGGTCGTGTATACACAATTGGCTTTTTACGGTCTTATGGTAAATATCTTGGTCTTGATCCAGAACCTTTGATCCAGGAGTTTAAGCATAATAACACGACTGAACTTGCAGAGACCGTAGAAATAGAGTCTCATAGCAAAGAAACGGAAAAAACGGTAGAAGCAGAGAAAAGAAGCGTATCAAGAGTACAAATGATAGGCTACGGCCTGGCCGTTCTAACACTGGTTGGTTTATTTTACATTTCAACCCATTTGTCCAGTTCACCTGATATGAATGGTATATCTACAGAGAGAAGTGCTTCTGTTACAGGGGAACAAAATAACCAGATAAACGAAAGCCAGCAGGATGAACCTGCTGCTATTGTGCAGAATGCAAATGATGAAGAAGTACCTGTAGAAGAGGCGTCTGTAGTGCAAGAAGAAGGCGTCAATATTACAATTCATGTCCGGCAAGATCGCAGTTGGGTCGCAGTGACACAAGACGGGGTTCCTCAATATCAGGGGATTTTATACGCTGGTGAAACAATGACTTTCAAAGGAAAAGAAAAAGTTCTACTTCACGTTGGCAATGCTGGTGCTGTTGAGGTTATCTATAATGGTGAAAATCTCGGACCAATGGGCCGACTCAATGATGTAGAGAAGAAAGAATTTGTTCGTTCTTGATACCAAGGAGGCGGATGATGGTTGGCAAAGGACGCTAGTTTTGATATCGTTTCTCAAATAGATGAGCAAGAAGTAACAAATGCTATAAATCAAGCCGTTCGTGAAATGGAACAGCGTTTTGATTTTAAAGGAAGTAAAAGTAAAATCACCAAAGAAAAAGATAAAATTATCTTAATCTCTGATGATGAATTTAAGCTCAAAAACGTAGTTGACATTGTAGAAAGTAAAATGGTCAAGAGAGGCATATCTTTACGGGCCTTACAATACGGTAAAGTCGAAGATAGTGCCGGTAATACAGTAAAGCAACAAGTGGATCTTCAACAAGGTATTTCTAAAGAAAAAGCAAAAGAAATTATCAAGTTAATAAAAGATAGTAAAATCAAAGTTCAGGTTCAAGTACAAGACGACCAATTGCGTGTAAGCGGCAAAAAACGGGATGACTTACAAAATGTAATTTCCTTACTCAAAAGTGCCGATTTGGCTATAGAGCTACAATTTATTAACTTTCGATCGTAGAGATACTGGTAAAGTATAGATCAGGTAAAATACTCAATCGTAGCATCTGGAAAGATAGAGAGAATTTTAGCTTTTAGTTTTTCTTCTATTTCTTCTGCAACATCATCGGTATAGACATACTTTCCTCTACCGTATTTGCCGTATTTGTATTTACGCTTTTTTTCTTCGAGATCTAAGAGACTCTGGGGAAATCTCTCTAGTATCACTTTTTTTTGCTTTACTTGTGAAGCGATGCTGTATTAGTTCAAAAGAAAGCGGTACAGAAAAGGTCTTGACTTTATCAAGGCCTTTTTCTAATTCTTCAATGACTCGCCCATAGTCCTCGTACCAACCTGGGTATACCATAATAGGTGCAATAATAAAACCAAGAGGATAACCAGCTTTGGCTACTTTTACGGCTGCTTCTATTCTTTCCTGAACCGATGGTGTTCGATGCTCAAATTGCTGAACGACTTTATCGCTATTTAACGAAAAACGAAACCGACAGTGGCCATTATGCTCTAGGGGCAATAAAGAATCAACATAAGTAAACTTGGTGACAAAGCGCAAACGCCCCTGGGGCAATTGCCCAAAAAATGTGATGGTCCTAGCTAAGGAACCTGTTAAATGCTCGATGCTAAGAGGATCTCCTGAACTCGCTATTTCAAAAGTTGTGATTGAGGGACTTTGCTTATGGGTATAAGCGGCCGCTTCTTTCAGAAGTTCTTCAATGTTGACATAGACTCGTAAATAAGGGCGTTGCCCTAGTGTTGTTTGCAAATAACAGTATTCACAATGACCAGGACAACTCGTCATCAGAGGGAATTGATAATCGGCAGAGGGTCGGCAACTTTGGAAGCGCAGATCTTTTTTCAGACCAACAACAAGAGTTTTTTTTGCTTGGCTATACTTTTGCTGTGCCGTTTCTCCGGGTAAGCCTGTTACGCGGTTGTGTGCCGGAATCATTCGGTAGGGAATATTATTTTTCTGAGCGAAATCTTGTATATTTTGGCCTATGGGATACTCTAATGCTTCTTGTTCAAAAAGAATTCGACTGGGCATATACAGTTTCAATCTCAATGGGCTCCTTTCTAGAAGAAGCGTGGTTCGTGTATATTTTTTCTGAAATAAATTACATAGATAGAGATTAAAAGTAGGAAAGAGCTCTTAATAGTAGAGCTCTTTGGAAAAAATGGATTTATCTAATCTTGACCCTGAATATCATTGATGCCGTAGCGCCAAAAGTGGTTTTTCAGATGACCAATTGTTTTTGCGTTAACACCGAGCTCTTCAGCCATTTCGGTATCACTACGATCTTTGGCAATACCATCAATAAATTTGTCGAAATCAATACCCACTTCATGGGTCATATCGACTAAACTAGGACGTATGCCCCAAGGAGCACCACGAGTTGAGTATTGTGTTGTTTCAGGGGCACCTAGATCACGGGGTTTTACACCCTCTTTTGTAACGAATCCCTCTAGCTCAGAACGACCATCAAGAGCAACTCTTGTGGCAGATCCCAAATCTTCTGAAACAAACTTATCTGGCAACGGTCTTTGACTCATCCTTCCCCCTCCTTTGCTGGAAATCTGCTTCCAGGAGCGAATTTAGCGTAACTGCATAGAAGAGACCTATCCATAATCTTTCACTGCTTTTACGAGCTTATCCATCAGATTAGGGGATTTTTTTTACATCAATAATGTTTTTAAGAAAGGGCAAGATAATGTCACAAGAAATCTCAGAAGGGGTTGGTGACAGCAGCTTGCGCTTTGATACAATTATTATAGGAGCAGGACCGGCAGGGCTTTCTACATCCATTCAACTGGCTCGCTACAACTACTCTGTTTTAGTTTTTGATGGTGGTGACGGAAGAGCAGCCTGGGTCCCTAAATTCCATAATTACCTTGGTTTTCCTCAAGGTGTCTCTGGAAAAGACATCTTACGGTTGGGTCGTGAACAAGCTCAAAAGTACGGTGCTGAAATTGTTAAAAGTCAGGTCGTCAAAGTAGAAAAAAAGAGCAATGATGAATTTGTTGTTACCACTCGTAGTGCCGAATACCAAAGTAAGAGATTGGTATTCGCGACAGGTATGCAAGATATTCAGCCAGAAATAGCAAACCGATATGATTTTGCAGGACGATCCCTCTTCTATTGTTTAGATTGCAACAGTTACGAATTTACAGGACAGAAATCTGTTGTCTTAGGCCACAATGAAAAAACCATTGCGAATGCACTGGCTTTATTAGACTTTACGCATCAGATCTATATCGCTACAAACGGCCTAGAATTAGAAGGTATAGATAAATACAAAAGCCTTCTAGAAGAATACAATATAGATGTTATTACGGAGCCAATCGAACGATTTGTAGGACAAAAAGGTGTAAAAGGAAAACTAGAAGCAATAGAATTCAAAAACGGTGAAAACAGAGCTACAGAAATGGCCTTATCTACCTATGGTCATCATGTCAATAATGAACTAGCCCAAAGTCTAAATATTGCCATGAACGAGAGTGGTCATATCGAAGTTGGTAAATTCATGGAAACCAATATTGAGAATATTTACGCCGTTGGTGATATTGTCAATCGTACGCAGATGCTGGTATTGGCAGTTAGCGAAGGCATAAAAGCAGGCTTGGCCATTCATCGCTCCTTACAAACAGAAAGAAAAGCGACTCCGTGAAACAGCGTATTTAGTTACGCTGTTTCGCTTTTTTAGCCTCATTACTTCATATGTAAAAAAAAATAAAATATTCGGAAAAAAGACTTTTCATTCAAGGAATTATATCTTATAATGATAACTACATAAAAAGACGTAGATTTGTCTAACAATTCTCAAAATTCTTTGAACGAGACAGGGAAAGGGGAAGAGGAGATATGAAAATCGAGAAAATCAGTCAGGAACGATTGCAGCTCCTTGTCTCAGCCGGTGATCTTGCCAGTTATGGAATCGACATCAAAGATCTCTGGCAAAACACACCAGGGGCCCAGAAGTTTTTTTCATCTATCATTAAGCAACTTCTTGATAAGAATGACCTGAGAATTCAGAATCAGAGACAAGCAAGCTTTACTGTAGAAGCCATCGGCTTAATACCAGAAGGTGTTATTGTCATTCTTCATCCCTGTGAATACAGTGAATATCAAGCCAATCAAGACATAGAAGAAAGAGCCTCTAACGTAGACGATGATAGAGAACTCTGCTATACTTTTAATAACTTTGAAGATCTTTACGAGCTATGTACTCGTCTTATAAACATAGGTCAAAAGGAAGGTTCCATCTATCACATGGACGGTCATTTCTATTTCTTGTTCGAATCCGAAAAATCATCGTCACAGCTTCTGGCCTTGCTTAGCGAATATGGGGAGAAGAGCGGGAAGAAAGCTTGTTTCTTAAAAGAACATGGAAAGGTACTAGAAGCACTAGAAGGACCTCGCTTTATCAGCCAACTATTTGAAGCATGATGAAGAAGTAAAATAAATTACCAAAATTTTAATTTTACCCCTTGTCAAGGTAAGCTAGAGTCATATATAATATCATCAGGAAAAAGAACTGGTCACATTGCAGTGACCAATAACTAAGGCAAAGACGCCTTCACAATCTCCTTTTAGAGGGATGTGAAGGTGTTTTTTATTGAAAAATATTATTTAAGGGGGTTTTTTACAATGGGTCTCACCAAAGAAGATGTTCTTCGTTTATCGCGTGAAATGGATGTTAAGTTTATTCGGTTACAGTTTACGGATATCTTTGGCGTCCTAAAAAATCTAGCCATTCCTGTAGAGCAATTGGAAAAAGCTCTTGATGGCGAGCTAATGTTTGATGGTTCATCAATTGATGGTTTTGTACGTATCGAAGAATCAGACATGTATCTTCGTCCCGATCCCAACACATTTGTCGTTTTTCCCTGGCGTCCTCAGGATGGTGCTGTAGCTCGTCTTATTTGTGACGTCTATACACCTGATGGGAATCCTTTTATTGGCGATCCTCGCAATGTACTTAAAAACGTTTTAGCAGAAGCGTCTGAGATGGGATACACTATGAATGTAGGTCCAGAGCTAGAGTTTTTCCTTTTCTTAACAGATAGCGAAGGCAAAGCTACTACTAAAACACATGATAAAGCAGGCTACTTCGACTTAACGCCTGTAGACCTCGGGGAAAACGCACGTCGTGATATGGTTCTTACTTTAGAGCGTATGGGCTTTGAGATCGAAGCGTCGCACCATGAAGTCGCAGCAGGTCAACACGAGATTGACTTTAAGTATTCCGATGCTCTAGATGTAGCAGACAAAATTGTTACTTTCAAGTTTGTCGTACGTACCATTGCGCAGCGACATGGCCTCCACGCCACGTTTATGCCAAAGCCAATTTTCGGGATTAACGGATCTGGCATGCATACCAATATGTCCCTCTTCAAAGATGGGGAGAACGCCTTCTACGATCCTTCTACACCGGATCAATTAAGTGAAACAGCAAAATATTACATCGGTGGATTACTCAAGCATGTACGCTCTTTTGCTGCCGTAACCAATCCCACTGTTAACTCCTATAAGCGTCTTGTTCCTGGTTACGAAGCGCCTTGCTACGTAGCTTGGTCCTGCCGCAACCGCAGTCCTTTGATTCGCATCCCTGCGAAAAGAGGCAATTCTACAAGGGTAGAACTGCGCAGTCCCGACCCATCTTGCAACCCCTACCTATCCTTAGCTGTTTGCCTCAAAGCAGGCTTAGACGGCATCAAAAACAAAATTACTCCACCACCATCGGTAGATGAAAATATTTATCACATGAGCTTAGGCCGTCGTAATGAACTGGGCATTTCCAGCCTACCTGCGAACCTCTGCGAAGCTGTTGACGAGCTAGAAAAGAACGAAGTTATTAAAGCAGCTTTAGGACCTCATGTATCAGAAAGATTTGTAGAAGCAAAGCGTGATGAGTGGGATTCCTTCCGCATCACAGTACATCCATGGGAAGTTGAAGAATATCTAACCAAGTATTAATATCATAACTTGTAGTACAAAAGCGCATCCTTTCCAATATTAATTGGAAAGGATGCGCTTTTCCTTTTTTGATGTTTTCTTTATATTTTAGAGAAAAGGCTCATTATTAAATTATTTTTTCTTTTAAAAATTCACCAAAAGATGCTACTATATTTGTAGAAAAAGATTAAACTATGCTATTGTATATCACAATGTACATGTTATATAGTATCTAGCATAGAATAATCTAATTATTCTGGTTCCAATTCCTACATTTTCTTGCTTTGATTCGAGCAACGTTTTATAATGGCTAGGGAACCTTACATAAAGAGGTGACAGACCATGGAGAACAAAAAAGAGATGAATCCAAAAGTCATTCTGGGAATTGCCATGTTTTTCCTATTTTTTCTATCTGCAGGAATAACATATGGTCTCCTTGATAAAAACTACGGTATTACTGTCGATGAAAGCCAAGCAGAAGACCTAGACGAAAGAGCAAATGATGCAGCCATTTTGAAGAAAGACCGTATCAATGTATTGTTACTTGCTCTTGATGCAAGACCGGGTGAAGACGAAGAAGCTCGCACGGACTCTATTATCTTTGCCAGTATAGATAGAAATGAAAAGATTGTTTCCATTATGTCCATACCAAGAGATACGAGGGTACAGCTCAAAGGGCATGGCCAGGATAAAATTAACAATGCCCATGTCTATGGTGGTGTAGAGCTGGTTCAAAAAACGGTAGAAGATTTACTTGGCGTCACCATTGACTATCATGTAAAGACAAACTTTGAAGGTTTTCGTGATATAATCGACACATTGGGCGGCGTTGAAATCGATGTAGAGCGTAGAATGTATTACTACCAAGGTGATCCTTATGACCGCATTGATCTCCAAAAAGGCTTTCAAAGGCTAAATGGTGACAAAGCATTACAGTATGTAAGATTCCGTTCTGATGCCCTTGGTGATATCAGTCGGACGCAGAGGCAACAGAACTTCTTACAGGCTCTGGCTAAAGAAATGATGCAAATGAATACCCTTTGGAAAATACCGACTTTGATTCCTCAGATCTCCAAAGCAATAGAGACTAACATGGGTCTTAGTGATATGTTAGCCTTAGCGTTGACAGCCAAAGACTGGCAAACTGTTGAAATTGTTTCCCATACCTTACCGGGTAACTTTTTAGACTTAAACGGCATCAGCTATTGGCAAGTCGATCCTGCTGTGGCCAAAAGAGCAACAAGAGACTTATTAAATGGTGAAGTTAATACCTCCGTAGTAGAAGGTCGAACGATTGTCTTAAATGATCGCCCTGTTAAAATAACTACAACCGAAGACAATGCAATGGTTGTAGATGAAGAAGATAAAATAGAAGAGAAAGACAACAATCGTGATATAGATTTGAAGCCAACAGCACCAACTTCACCGAATAAACCAACAAGACCAACGGTGCCAATGCAACCAGATTCTTCACAGACGAAAGAACCAAAAGAACCGATAGAGCCGAAGAAAGAAGAGAAGTCTACTCAAAAAGAGGATCCTACAATATCGGTTCCAATTATTGATAGAGCGCCGGCTGTGCCTTCTGGTGTAGAACCTTTGTACCCTGCAACGCCCACTGATCACTCAATCCAATATCATAGTGGCATTGATGAAAATATTTAGGAGGTAACACTTGTGGACTCTATGATTCGTGATATCCAGTTAGCACCTTCGGGCCAGTTAAAAATTGATTGGGTAGAACAGCATATGCCCATTCTTAGCCAATTAAAAAGAGAATTTTCCGAGCGGAAACCTCTAGCTGGTAAAAAAGCCGTTATATGTCTTCACCTAGAAGCTAAGACCGCTTATCTTGCTCTTACAGTACAAGCTGCAGGCGCTGAAGTAGCAGTGTGTGCTTCTAATCCTCTGTCAACGCAAGATGATGTGGTCGCGGCTCTTGTGCAAAATGGTGTAACAGCTTTTGCTCGATATGGAGCCAGTGATGAAGAATATAAGCTTCATTTGAACAAAGCTTTAGACTTTGATCCCGACATCTTAATTGATGATGGTGGCGATCTGGTATCACTTCTTCATTCAGAAAGAAAAGAACAAGCTCAAAAAATTATCGGCGGTGCTGAAGAAACAACAACAGGAATTTTGCGTCTTCGTGCTCTTGCTCGCGAAGGTCTTCTGCAATTCCCTATGATGGCTGTAAATGATGCACAGATGAAATATCTCTTTGATAATCGCTATGGCACAGGCCAATCCGTTTGGGACGCCATAATGAGAACAACCAACCTCGTTGTCTGTGGCAAAGTGGTTGTTGTAGGTGGTTATGGCTGGTGTGGCAAAGGTGTAGCAGCTCGAGCGAGTGGTTTAAATGCGAGAGTCGTTGTTACGGAAATTGATCCTATCAAAGCCAACGAAGCTTTAATGGATGGCTATGAGGTCATGCCCATGATCGAAGCGGCCAAAATTGGAGATATCTTTATCACTGTCACGGGCAACCGCGATATTGTACGCAAAGAACATTTTGAAGTGATTAAAGACAAAGCCATTTTATCGAATGCAGGTCACTTTGACGTAGAAGTTAATAAAGAAGATTTGAAAGAACTGTCTACGTCTGTCAAAGTAGTTCGTAATAATATTGAAGAATATACCTTTGCTGATGGTCGGAAAGTCTATCTTTTAGGTGAAGGTCGCTTGGTCAACTTAGCAGCAGGAGATGGCCACCCTGCTGAAGTTATGGATTTAACGTTTGCTTTACAAGCTCTTTCCCTTGAATACCTTATCAACGAACGGGATAACTTACGTGCGGAAGTTTATTCTGTACCCGAAGAAATCGATCGCAAAGTCGCTACGTTGCGCTTAGGTGCTTTAGGCATTGAAGTTGACGAGTTAACAGAAAAACAAAAGCAATACTTAAGCAGCTGGCAGGAATAGCGCAGTCGCTTTCATAAAAAAGGCCGTCTCAAGACGGCCTTTCCCACTATCACTAGGAAGGAAAGCAGACACAAAGAATTAGATCGAAAACAACGGATGAAAAAAATGAAAAAAAAAGAATTATGGCGTAAAAAAGAATATCCTTTACTAACTTTTCAATCAACGCAAGAAGCAATGGCTGCAGAAAAGCTTTTTGAACAAGAAAGTATAGTCTGCCTGATTGTGCCGACACCTCGTGAGCTCAGTGAAGGTTGTGGACTTTCTTTACGAATCGATGGTCAGTCTATTCCTAAGGCGATGGAAAAGATAAATGCAAGGAGAATGAATGTAGCTATATTTCTTTGGGAAAAATCTCAAAGGACATGGAAAAAATGGACCCTTGAAGAATCGAAAGGATACCTTTTAACCACTCAAGAATAATGTTAAAATACTTTATATATCGTTGGCTTATCTGCCATGGAAGTGTAAACCACGGAGGTTACGAGATGAATCATAAGGTGGTCATTCCTAACGCTTTTACTTTGGCCAATTTATTATTAGGGATTTTATCCCTTGTCTACACCATGGATGGAAACTTTCGTTTGGCCGCCGTCATGATTCTTTTATCCATGGTATTAGATGGTATGGACGGAAAAGTAGCACGAAAGCTTGATGTTGCATCTCCTTTTGGAAAAGAACTAGATTCTTTATCCGATCTAGTGTCATTTGGCGTTGCTCCTGCAATTTTAGTTTATGCCGCTCAGATGTATGAACCCTATGGTATCGTTGGACTGATCATTGCTTTAATATTTGCCTTATGTGGTGCTGTTCGACTTGCTCGGTTTAATATATTAAATATTAGCACTCACTTTTTGGGAATTCCGATTACAGTAGCTGGGCCACTTATGGCTATCTTTACACTGGTTAGTGATCACTTGCCAACGCTTTTCTTCCCCGTATCTATGCTACTACTAGCCGGTTTCATGATTTCTAACATTAAAATTCCAAAAATATGAAAAATATGATATTATAAAAAAGAAACCCCTTTAAGGGGTTTCTTTTTCAACAAAGATAAAAGGCTAGAAGTAGAGCCATGTCTTTTGTAACTTCTCTAGAGACACAAGAAGAGGAAGTCCTCTTCGCTGGTTAGGCTAGCCAATAAGGGACCATCTTACTGGCAGGGAACTTCCTCACACCTAGTATAACCATCATAAGGTCTCCTATACATTGGAGGTGAGATTCTTGCAAATTCCTTTCTGTGAAAACTGCGGAATCAAAAATACGCAGGGAGCTGTATGCGGACATTGTGACACCATGTATTGTTATGACTGCATCGATAAGAAGCAGATTAACATGAGGGTCTGCAAAGACTGTGGAAGATTTATTTGTGCTGCCTGTAGAACAGGGATGGATCGGTGTACGCAAGTTCCAACAGGTATAGAGAGATAAATTGGGACAAAAGAAAAAGGCAAGCAATAATTGCTAAAAAAGGGCATAGTTGTCAAGATGGAGACATAGACATTACTACCTCAAAACAGGGAGGTATCATGTCATGTTTGACATCTTGGCTTTTTTTTTCTGTGCTTACGGAATTGGGATGCTACCCCTTAGCTACTGGTATGGCAAATATCGTTATAATCAAGAAATTGAAGACTATGGACCGGGTTCTATAGGCCCCATAAAGCTTTTACGGATAGTAGGACCCCAAGGAATGATAATCGCAGGCACGGCCGAAGGGGCTAAAGGATTTCTCGTTGCTTTTATTGGATATTTACTACATATAGAAGCGCTATACCTTTGGTGTGCTCTTTTACTCCTCATGATTGGACATGGCTGGTCACCACTGTTACAGGGTCGAGGAGGAAATAGTTGGCTCCCTTTTAGCGGATATCTATTTCTTATAGAGCCTTCACTGGCTCAACTATCTCTTGCATTAGCCCTATCTATCTTACTTCTTACGCGCTTACCTAGCCTGGGAGCCACTATTTCAGTCTTCTTAACAAGTCTAATTGTACCTTTTTGGTCTATTGGACTGGAGCTTATACTCATCTTATGGATAGCCACAATGATTTTGCTTTTGCAAAATTGGCTCGTCTACAATCACCGACTTGACAGTTCAAAAATATAATGGGATGGATACAAAAGGTAGCGTGATAAGAAAGGGTGAAAGTTGATGAAAATTTATTTCATTAAATTACCAAATTTTTTGCGGTCACTACTATTGAAAGTTTGGCGTTAAAAAAAGAAAAGATAAGAAATAAAGCCAACGGGAAAGGAGTAAGTAAAGACCCGTTGGCTTTTTATTCGCAACTATGCTATCATATGGTACAAGAAAGATTTACTTTTTCAAAGCTACACCTACAACACCACCAGACATGCCGCCTAAGAGAGCGTAGGCTATTTTTTTCCACCACTCTGTTACGGGAAAAGTTACTTCTGGGAGGAAATATCCTACCAGGGATGTAATCAGGAAGAAAGCTAGGCCAGCTAAAGAACCGTATATTAGACCTCTAGACCCAGCTCGGCGAGCTGTAACCAATCCTGCCCAGAACGCAGAAAGGGCAAAAGCTCCCTGTACAAAAGGAGCTACGTATAACTCCGATAGAGTTGTGAAGAAAATTGTTGTCACAATAATAAGAGACAATAGCAGTGACAAAACCAAAGCCTGCCCCGTTCCTACTACCAAGGGCATTACAGAAACCGTCTTTTTTTCGCTTTTTTCTTCCATTTCATTCCCACCTCCTTGCCTACACTTTATTCACCAAAGTATTTCTTTAGGACGAGATTTCTCTATAGGACGGTGAGGTTCTATGTTACATAGCAGGGCTAATAAAGTTGTAGCCCTCTTCTATGCATTTATTTTATGTATCGCTTTTTTTCTATCTTCGAATCATGCACCGTCATCACTTTTTCTTGATACAGCTTCAGCAACGCAAGAGGCTTATGAAGACAGATGAAAAGATAAACCTCAATGACGAGGTTTGACACGATTTATCTGCAAAACGTATAATATGGTAGATAATAAATATTTATTGACAGGGGGCGGCCCCAACATGGATCGATTCCAGGACATATGTGCCAAGATTCACAAAAAAGAATACAAGCTCACACCACAGAGACAAATCATTCTACGGGCTCTGCTGGCCAACGATGAAGAGCATTTAAGTGCAGAGGATGTTTATGGTATTGTAAAGCAGAAACATCCTGAAATTGGATTGGCTACAGTATACCGTACTTTAGAACTACTTGCTGAGCTCGACGTACTATTGAAAATGGACTTTGGTGATGGAAGATTGCGCTATGAATTTGCTGACCTTGATGGCACTCATCATCATCACCACTTGATCTGTAACAACTGTGGCAAAGTCCAGGAATTTGAAGACGACTTGTTAGAGGGGCTAGAACAAACAATCCAAAAGAATAGCAATTTTAAAATTCTTGATCACCAATTAAAATTTTTTGGCCTTTGCGCAGAATGTCAAAAAGAAGCCAAGGACTAAACCCTTGGCTTCTTTTTCTTATAACTCTTTTTTTGAGAGACCGTCTTTCATGACTTTAAGAAAAAATTGACTTAACTCTTCTTCACTCGAAAAGCCATCTATGGAAGGATAGGCTTCCATAGCCGCATCAAGTAGAGCACGAAGAACAGCTTCTCTTTCCATAAAAACTTTCGCTTCTCGATAGGGTGTATGGGCGATCTCTTTTAGCCATTGAACTTGTTCTTCATAGAGCGTTGTTGTTAAGCGAACTCTAGCGCCTCTAGTTTTTTTTTGCTTTTTTTACTGGAGGTACTATTGGAGGGTCCTTTTTCTTCTTGTCCGGGCTTGTTATCGCAACTTGAGGGATTGCACTTGCTTTCGGATTATCTGATTGTGCTTCAGCTTTGAATTCTTCTTTCGCTAAAGACCATTGTTGTCGAGCCAACCGCTCAATTTCAGGCTCTTTTTTTATTTGCTTGCTATTTTCTGATATAGATCTAGAGAACCAGCGTATAGCAACATCGTAATTTCCCACTTGACGATGAAGTTCACCGATTAAATAAGACAAAGCAGTACTCGTCATTTTTCCAACACAATGTTCTGATTCATAGGCTTTCTCATACAAAGGAATTGCTTCTTTAATATAAAAATAAACCATTGCCTCATCGTCCATCTCACGAGCTATCCAGGCGCTTTTTAAGCATAGAGAAGCTATGACGCTAGCGGGCTCTAAGCATAGCTGTGCAGTCTGTATGGCAAGCTCATAAGAACGCAATACAACAGGCAATGAACGAAGACCTTGAAAGGAAGGCTCTTTCTTACGAAGGGTAACTAGAGCCCGGGTCAACTTTCTAGGATCACCACCAGGGCTATCGAAAGAATTATCCTGCGCCGCATAAGAACAACTGGGGCAGACAAAAATCTGATAATGAAGAGGATTCACGCCTTCATAAAGTAACATAAAGTCAGCCTTACGCTCTTTAACACGAATATAAGAGCTACGCACTCTGGTAACAAAGAAAATCTGGCTGCAGATGGGGCAAGTTTTTTCTTTGGTAAAAAAGGCATTATCTAGAGACATAAAGGATACACTCCTTACGTTGATTTTCTCTTTCAACGTGATACAATGAAGCAATGGTAGTTAGGAACTAGCCTGTAAAAAGGAGGAAGATATAGTGGTCCAGCAGCGATTCATAGAAGACAGTATAAGATACGATGGAAGTCAATTATCTTCCCTATGGGCATACCGTTCTTATGGAATACAAGGCGATAGTATCGTATCTTTCTGTGGGCCTTGTCAAGTTAGTTTTGATAAAATGGTTGATCTCGAAGATGTTATCCAGGGAGAAACAATTTATAGCCAAGGTATGTTACACTTTATTATAGAACATTTTGAACTTGATTTGGAGAAAACTGTTCTACGACAGCGCTTGTTCATGACAATAATTAAAGAAGAAATCGAAAGCAAGGGTCAGTACCGATTACAAAGAAAGGGTGACGATTTATACTGGATTGATAATGAACAACAGAAACGGCAGAAGCTTTCTGTGTCTATTGCTACTCTTTCGCCCGTTTCTACAATGATTCATACAGGCCTTAATCTTCAAACAGAAGGCACACCAGTACCTACCGTTGCGCTTGCTCAAATTGGAGTAAAAGATCCCGAAGAATTTGCTCGTCGAATTATGGAAAAATACAGTGCAGAAATGAAAGATATCTATGCGGCTCGATGTAAAGTTCGAGGAGTTGAATAACCTATTGATGGAAGCAAATGCCCCCATTGTTGAAATTATGGAATCAGTACAAGGAGAAGGCCCTTATGTAGGGTGTCGGCAAATTTTTATCCGATTTGCTGGTTGTAACCTCAATTGTAGTTATTGTGATACCATAGGAAGTAAAGAAGCAGATCTACAGCTTTGTCGCATAGAAGAGCCTTGGGGAAGTCAACGGTTTCAGTATTGCTCCAATCCGATTACAGTTAGCGAGATTATTACAAAACTTCATAAAAGGTCTCAAAATATTCACTCTTTAAGTCTCACCGGCGGTGAACCGCTACTTTCTGCCAATTTTATCATAGAATTGGCACAAGCTTGGGGTTCAAACCGACCTCCTTTTTACTTGGAAACCAATGGCACCCTTGTTACAGCCATGGAAAAAGTGCATCACTGCATAGACTATGTAAGTATGGATATTAAGTTACCGACCCTTACGGGACATTGTTGCTGGGAAGAACATGGGCAGTTTCTTGAATGCATTCACAATAAGAAAGGGTATGTAAAAGTGGTCGTAGGTCAAGAAACAACAATGGAAGAAATATCCATAGCCAGTTCATTGATTCAGCAGAAAGCACCAACTTTTCCGTTAGTACTTCAGCCGATTAGTGACAGCTTAGGAAAAACAAATTTATCAGCGCAACAATTATATCAGTATCAATCTTGGGCTTTACAAGAACATGACGATGTACGTATTGTGCCACAGATACATCGGCTTTTATCGTTTTTATAAGCTAGCATCTTGAGCAGAGAAGCCACAAATCAACACAGTTTCCTTTATAAAGTCAATTTAGAGATGAATAGAAAGTATATTCAAAAAAAGGAGTGCTTATATTCTATGGATTTGCAAAAAATAGAATTGGCAGTACGAATGATGTTAGAAGCGATGGGTGAAGATCCCGAACGAGAAGGTTTGGTAGACACGCCACGTCGCGTAGCCCGTATGTATAATGAAATATTGAGTGGCTTAGAAGAAGATCCGCAAAGGCACCTAGAAGTACTTTTTAATGAAGAACACGAAGAAATGGTTCTCGTGAAAGATATTCCCATTTACTCCCTTTGTGAACACCATCTTCTTCCCTTCTATGGTTTAGCACACATCGCTTACATTCCCCAGGGAGGGCGTATCACCGGTCTTAGCAAGTTAGCGCGTGTCGTTGAAGGTTTTGCCAAACGTCCGCAACTTCAAGAGAGGCTTACATCACAAGTGGCTGACTCTATCATGAAGAAGCTAGATCCTCAGGGCGTGCTCGTTGTGGTTGAAGCAGAACACATGTGTATGACCATGCGAGGTGTGAAAAAGCCTGGCTCAAGAACTCTAACATCGGCAGTTCGAGGGATTTTTCAGAAAAACCAAGCGACAAGAAGTGAAGCTTTTGCATTGATTCGAAATAGTTCTTCCTAGAAGGAAAGTGGGAATGGACGAAAGGAGAGAAGGGATGAATCACTCTCTCTTTACCTATGGGACTTTAATGGTAAGAAAAATGATGCAAGATCTACTACAGAAAGAACTAGCAGAGCCCCAACAAGCACTTTTACGGGGTTATCGAAAATATCCTTCTTCCTATGGTTATCCCTTTATCATTGCTGATAACAGTTCAGACGTGAAGGGGATCCTTTGGGGAGGGCTTACCGATCATGATTTGAAAATATTAGATGATTATGAAGGAATATTCGACAGTCCGCCGCTTTATTTTCGCCAGTTCGAGGAAGTGTACATAAGTCAAAAATGTCAAAAAGAGATAAAAGCATGGATCTATGTGGGGAATCCAATCTTTTTTGGCAAAGCTTAACCTTTTTTGTTGATATGTATAAAATAAACCATAAGGCATACCATTTTCTGGTACAACGTGGAGGCAGGTATAATGGAAACAATCAACTTTTGTCTACATTGTTACCTTGATTTAGAAGGTTATCAATGGGACATCATAGTATCCAAAAGACCGATACGAGTCCTGCGTTGCCCACGTTGTCGAACGTTCCACTCTTGTTCTACAAGAAATCAAAGCTTGAATGATCCCAATCGACTATGGCACTCGCGGCGTTCGAATCACCTATAAGGATGGAGGTTCATGGTGCGTATCTTATTAACAAATGATGACGGAATCCATGCACCGGGGATTCACGCTCTTTGGAATGTTTTCGATGGCTGGGCTGACTTATTTGTTGTAGCACCGGAAGGGGAAAGAAGTGCTACCGGACATGGTATTACTGTTCACGAACCAATTCGAGTAGAAAAGTTACAGTTTTCCAATCCTCATTTTCATGGTTGGGCTGTAAAGGGTACACCGGCTGATTGTGTTAAGCTCGCTCTTGAAGAATTAATGCAAGAGCCTCCTGATATTGTGATTTCAGGAATCAATCGCGGACCTAACTTAGCAACTGATGTTCTTTATTCTGGTACAGTATCCGCCGCCATGGAAGGCATGATCTATGGATTTCCGTCTATGGCTGTTTCTATAGCGAGCTGGAAAGATTGTGATTATGATTACGCTGCAAAAGTTACCAAAGAAATTTGTATAAAAATCACAGAAAAAGGACTCACACCCGATACATTGCTCAATGTCAACATTCCCGATTTGCCAGAAGAGAAAATCCAAGGCATCAAAGTTACAAAATTAGGAAACCGTCGATATCAGAATATTTTTGACAAGCGAGTCGATCCTCGTGGTCGAACCTACTACTGGATGGCCGGGGAAGTTAAAGATATCGATTATAGCGAGGGAACGGATATTGGTGCTATTAAAGAAGGGTATATCTCAGTTACGCCAATTCACTTCGATCTTACCAATTACCCAATCTTAGAAGGCGTTCGTGGCTGGTTCAACAAATCAGAATAAGAAAATGAGGAAGGCATATCACCTTCCTCATTTTCCCGACCTTGTTCGTGCTTGCTCTTCTTGAACTAAAACTTCTTCAGCTCTTCGAATCATAGCTTTTACCATAGAGCCACCAATACGACCCCCGACGCGACCGCAATCTTTTGCTGACAAAGCGCCCCAATAATCGTGATGAATTTTTGGTGTTAATCCGAGCTCTTCAGCGACTTCATACTTGAACTCATCGCGTACCGATTGAGGAAAAATTTTCTTTTCAGGAAAGAACTGAGCCATAGGTTTACTTTCCCCCCTTCAGTTTTTTTGCAGTCGCTTTAGTTTGTGTCGCTTTCAAGGGGGCAAGTCTATGAAGATGATGGTGCAGCAGCAAAAAAATCACGCCAAATCGGTGTGATTTTTTGCTGCTGCTTATTTTCGCCTTAACCATCGCAAACCTGGTAAAGAAGAAAGATCATCCTTTGTAAGACAACCAAGAAGAGGCAATGAAACCAAGTAAAGCAAAGTAGAAGGGACAGACGCTAGCATCAATCTCATCAAAAGAGAGTGATCTTCCGCCATGGCACCAAAGAGGTAATAAAAAGATAGCATCATCAAAATAGCACCAAGAGCAGGTCGAAAAAGAAACATCCATTGATGAACAGAAATATTCAAATAATGGTAAAACCAGGCAAGGTGAAAGAGAGCTGTTATAAAGTTACTAATACTATAGGCCCAGGCGACACCTTCTAAGCCTAGGTCAGGAGAAGAGGCGAGGTAGATAAAAGCAAAGGCACGTACAGCAGAAGCAATAACGGTGACAATGAGAGGGAAAACAACTTGCCCCATCCCTTGCAAAATACTCGTTGTTGTCTGATGGATATAAAGAAACAAAGCGCCCACTGCCAGAATACGTAGAGAAGGTCCCAAGCCTTCTAAATCAAAGAGTAAGTTGGCGATATCGCCTCCAGCGAGAAAAAGAATGGCCACAATAGGCCAACTGACAAGGGCGGTAAAACGTAAAGCTTTTACCGTGCGATAGCGAACCGTCTCTCGTTGCTGCAAAGCCCAACTTTCAGCAATACCAGGAATTAAACTAATAGAAAGTGGGATGGTAAAAACCGTAGGAATGGTAACGAGTGGTGCAGCACCGCCATTAAAACTTCCAAAAGCAGCTGTAGCCTCAGCCATTGACATACCGGACTCTTGTAGAGTTCGTGGAATAAGGTAGGCATCAACCGAAAGCATAAGGCAAGTAATAATACGAGATATGGCAATGGGATAGGCAAGAGGCCACAGCGAGAAAAAAGCTTGTCGTAAAGAGAGGGTAGAGGGCATATGGATATGAGACCAAAATGTTTTTAATCGTCGAAAAAGAAAAGGACCGGACAAAAAGGAAAGGCTTAATAAACCAAAAAGTTCACCAAGTGTTATGCCAAGAGCCACACCAGCAGCAGCCCATTCAAGTCCTTTCGGTAGTAATAGGAGAGCAGCTGTCAATCCTGTAACAATACGAATCACTTGTTCAACAAATGAAGCAATCGCCGTTGGTTCCATCGACTGTAGTCCCTGACAAAAAGAACGAAGTACAGAAGAAATCGCAATTAACAAAATGCTAGGCAATAATACGAGATAGGCTGTTTCTGCACGTACATCAGCAACGACTTCCGTAAAAAGAAAAGAAGGTAGAAAAAAAGCAATTATAGTAACAAAAGTACCCATAAAAACAGTGCTAACAAGAGCTGCAATTACATATGTACGAACATTGCCCCATTGGCCTTTTGCCGCTTCTTCAGCCGCTTTCTTAGTGAGTGCCACCGGAATTCCAGCTGTGGCTAGAACGAGCAATAAAATATAAATTGGAAATATCATTTGAAACAAACCAACTGTTTCAGGGCCAATGTATTTCATTAAGACGATCTGATTAAAAAAAGCGAGAATACGGTTTGCCACTGTCGCGACAAACAAGACTAAAGCACCGTAGGTGAGAAGGGTCACCATAGAGCTATCTCCTTGCGCAAAAATAGGCCTGTATCTAAGTTCTAAGATATGCGAGCTCTTTGGCAAGAAGAAGTAAATTCATTTCTAATGACTTTTTTCGTTAAAAAAAAGGTTTTTCATCCCTCCGTAGGGAATAAAATAAGGCGATTCTCTCACTTAAAGTTGTTTTCAGATAGTCTTTTTCATGGCGATATTTAATGAAGTAGGGGAATTAAATAGATGAAAATTGATTTACATCTCCACACCACTGCTTCAGATGGTCAATATTCGCCCCAAGAAATGGTACAGAAGGTCATTGAGGCAGGTATAGACGTCTTTTCTTTTACTGACCACGAATCGATGGAAGGGTACAGAGAAGTGGTTCGTGAAGCGAAAGTGAAAGGCTTACATTTTATTGCAGGTGTAGAACTGCTTGTTCATTATAAAGGCGAAGAAATACACTTGCTGGGCTACGGCATGGAACTATCTGGTACACCCTTTCTTGAAGCGCTAGAGAAATTAAAAGAAGAGAGAAATGCTGTAGCGAAAGCGACAGTAGAAAAGCTACAGCAACTCGGTTTTGCCTTATCTTGGTCTGATGTCAAAGCATTGGGTCATCGGCGCGGTACGATTAGCAAGGGTCATATTGTGCATGCCCTCCACCGATGCGGACTTTTGCCCTGTACAGGTATGGAGTTTATCAAACGCTATCTTGAACCAAAAGGTTTGGCTTATGTACAATACAAAGCTAGCACCTATGATGAAGCTGTGGAGCTAATTCGATCGGCTGGTGGCGTACCTGTCATCGCTCATCCTGGCTTGATTACAGAGCAATCATTGCTTCCGGAATTGATTGCCCGTCACCCTGTAGGCATTGAGGTTTTCTATGCTTATTACGGCACCAAACGACAGAAGTGGATTCAACAGTACTACGAGCTAGCTCAATCAAAAAACTTGCTCATGACAGGTGGCAGTGACTATCACGGCTCCTTCGGTCCTGTGCGCATTGGAGAAGAAGAAGTTCCAGAATGGGTATTTTTTAAACTTAACGAAGCGATTGCCAAAGCGCACCACCAGAAAGCAATCTATTAAAATTTTCAATAGATTTTTCATAAAAAATACGATAGAAGTTCTTGCAATGAGGAGCGTGTAACATGATCTGGAATCGACCTATGGAGACAATGCCTAGAGAGGCTTTGTCGACCTTACAACTTGAGCGTTTACAGAAAACTGTAGAAAGAGTCTATCACAATGTACCAGCATACCGTGAAAAGATGCAAGCCGCTTCAGTAAGTCCTCAGGACATACGAACTTTGGAAGATTTGAAGCGTTTGCCTTTTACTTATAAACAGGACTTGCGAGACAACTACCCTTATGGACTTTTTGCAGCTCCTATGAAAGAGATTGTTCGAGTCCATGCATCTTCAGGTACGACCGGGAACCCTACTGTGGTCGGTTATACGCGCCGCGATATTGATAACTGGTCAGAGTTAACAGCTCGTACGCTCTCCTGTGCTGGCGCCAATGCTGATTCAGTTGTGCAGATTGGCTATGGTTATGGTCTCTTTACAGGGGGTCTAGGCGTTCATTATGGCGCTGAGAAAATTGGTGCTACAGTCGTACCCATTTCTGGCGGCAATACAAAACGTCAAATTAAGCTTATGCAAGATTTCGGCACATCCATTTTGGCTTGTACGCCTTCCTATGCTCTCTATCTCGCTGAGACAATTGCAGAAATGGGCATACCGAGGGAACAGTTGAAGTTGACAGCCGGTATTTTTGGTGCTGAGCCCTGGACAGAAGAAATGAGACGAGAGTTAGAACAACGTCTACAGATCTTAGCGATTGATATCTATGGACTGAGCGAAGTTATGGGACCTGGCGTTGCAAGTGAATGCTCTATGAAAAAGGGCTTGCACATATTTGAAGATCACTTTATTCCTGAGATTATCGATCCCGAATCAGGAGAACCGCTACCTTACGGAGAACAAGGAGAACTTGTGTTCACTTCTTTAACGAAAGAAGGTTTTCCTGTCATACGCTATCGAACTCGCGATATTTCTGTTTTATATGAAGAGCCTTGTGAATGTGGTCGTAGCCATGTCAGAATGGGAAAAGTGAGTGGACGGACCGATGATATGGTTATTATTCGAGGTGTTAACGTATTTCCTTCTCAGGTAGAGAGCGTCCTACTCAATCTAGGTTTAACAGAGCCACACTATTTGCTTGTAATTGACCGTGAAGGTCTTTTAGACACGCTGGAAGTCTGGGTTGAAGTATCAGACAAAGTTTTCTCTGATAAAGTTCGCACCCTAGAAAAAGTAGAACGGAAAATACAGCGTGAATTAGAAAGTTTGCTTGGTGTAACTGCGAAAGTAAAGCTTGTTGAACCCAAGACAATCGAGCGTTCTGAAGGCAAAGCAAAGCGGGTTATAGACCGCAGAAAAAGGTCTTCTTAGGACACTTTTCTTTCGTAATAAATAAAAAGGATCTAAAATAATAGATAGAAGAAAGGGGCGCTGATTTGGTGAAAGTTCAGCAAATATCCATATTTTTAGAGAACAAAACAGGGCGCCTGGCCCAAATGACCAGCACTCTGGCGCAAGAAAATATTAATATTCGAGCTCTTTCCATTGCTGATACAACAGACTTTGGGATCTTACGCCTCATTGTAGATCGACCCACAGAAGCCTATGAAGCTCTAAAAAAGGCAGGCTTCACAGTGACTGAAACATCAGTCATTGCGCTAGAAGTACCGGATCATCCCGGTGGTTTGGCTAGTATTATGGAAATCATGGCCCGTGAGAGCATCAACATTGAATATCTCTATGCTTTACCAGAAAAAACAAAAGATACTGCACTGGTCATCTTCCGCGTCGAAAAAATAGACAATGCGATAGAGGTTTTGAAGGAACAAGGTATCGTAGTTTTGTCTGGCGATAAGGTCTATGGTTTATAGACCTTAGACTATAGTCTTGCTGCGACCCTCTTTTATCGTCGGGTGGTTTCGAATACTTTTCTTTAGGATGAATTGTAAATTCTACTTTTTTAATCTGCTTTTTATGAGGGTACGTAGGGTACGACTTTTTGCATGCATGTAAAAAGCTTCGTACCCTCCTTGATTGCATAGCCTAAAAACTTCTTGTGGAGGTTGATATGAGTAATTTAAACCGGAGAAATCTAAGCATTCTAGGAATTGTTCTAGTAGTCGCTCTTGTAATACCTTTTTTCAAATCACTGCTAGGTCTTTATGTTGATTTTCAATGGTTTCGAGCAGAAGGTTACCAGGAAGTATGGGTGACCCAGTGGATTACTAGTTTGCTTTTGCATCTAGGAGTTGGACTTTTTGCTTTTGCTTTTATCTATATTAACTTGAGCTTGACTCGAACTGTCGTTGAAAAGGCTCTACGATATAACGCCAATGCTGTGAATGAGCCCAAAGTGGTTGACTTGACCAATTATGTCAATCCGAATCATTTGAATAAAATCTTTTTTGGTATCAGCTTTTTCTTAGCTTTTCTTATCTCTCAGACCATGTCGGGTCAATGGTCTAAAGTATTGCTTGCACTACAGAGCCAAGAATTCGCCATTGCTGATCCTCTTTTGAATAAAGATGTGAGCTTTTACCTATTCCAACTGCCTGCTCTTGAATTGTTATATTTTGTTATCTCAACCATTATTGTCTTAACGGCCTTGCTTCTTTTTGCAGTCTATCAAGGGGCCAACACCCTTGGTTTTGGTAAGATTTCTTGGAGCGATTTGCCACGGGCTCGTTATCACCTAGCTGCTCTTGGTGCGTTCTTCTTTTTGCTTAAGGCTTTTGGTTATCAACTTGACATTTATAACCTTGTCTATTCACCGCGAGGCGTTGTCTTTGGTGCTAGCTATACCGATGTCCACGCCCAACTCCCAGCTTTTCAGATCTTAACAGTCCTAGCCGTACTCACTGCTTTGATCTTAGTCTTATCTCTGGTCTTAAAAAGAATTCGCTGGGCCCTCTATAGTGTAGGTGTCTTGCTCCTCGCTTCTCTACTCATAGGGCAAATTTATCCGAATATGATTCAACGTTTTCGCGTGGAGCCCAATGAGTTTGTTATGGAAAAACCTTATATTGATATGAATATAGAGTTTACACGACTCGCCTATGGTCTCAACAATATAGAGCAAGTTCCTTTTTCTGCGACAAACAACTTAACAGCGAATGATATTCTTGCGAACAAAGATACGATTAATAATATTCGTTTATGGGATTGGAGACCTCTTCAGCAAACCTACAGTCAAATGCAAGAGATTCGTCTCTACTATAAATTGAGAGAGATAGATATTGATCGTTATATGATCAATGGCGAACTGCGCCAAGTTATGTTAGCGGCTCGAGAGCTTGACACATCGGCTTTACCCACAACAGCACAGACCTGGATCAACCGCCATTTGATCTACACGCATGGTTATGGTGTTGCCATGAGCCCTGTTAATGAAGTAACTTCAGAAGGCTTACCTACCTTTTTCCTCAAAGACATTCCACCAAGAGCAGAAGCAGATACTGTAGAAATTACTAGACCAGAAATCTATTTTGGAGAAGCAACCAATGACTATGTCATTGTTAAGACTGCTACGAAAGAGTTTGACTATCCTTCTGGCAATGACAACGTCTTTACCACCTACCAAGCTGATGCGGGTGTTCCCATTGGTTCTCTCTGGCAGCGTCTTGTCTTTGCTCTTTACTATGGTGATGCACGCATTGTTCTGTCCAAAGAAATCTTACCGGAAAGCCAGTTGCTTATGAACCGCAATATTTCTGAGCGACTGGAAAAGGTAGCACCCTTTTTGCGCTTTGATCGCGATCCCTATCTCGTTATTCATGACGGTCGCCTTGTTTGGATAGCCGATGCTTATACAACGTCATCCCAATATCCCTTTTCACAGCCCACTCGAGGTGTAGGCAACTATATACGTAACGCTGTAAAAGCAACTGTCGATGCTTATACAGGCGAAATCACCTTCTATATCAGTGATGCATCAGATCCAATCATTCAGAGCTATCAGTCGATTTTCCCCAACGCTTTCCGTTCCCTAGATGAGATGCCGGAGACAATGCGAAGCCATATTCGCTATCCAGAAGATATGTTTAATGTTCAGTCAAGTATCTATGCCACCTATCACATGCAAGACGCTGGTATTTTTTATAACCGAGAAGATGAGTGGAATTTGCCGCGTCTCGCTTCCGGTGGGGACAGCAACCTATGGATGGAACCCTATTATACTTTGATGACCTTGCCTGGGGAAGATGAGCCAGAATTTATTCTGATGACACCTTTTACACCGGCGAAGCGTGATAACATGATTGCTTGGATGGCAGCTCGTTCTGATGGGGAGAATTATGGCAAACTTATCGTCTATACCTTCCCGAAACAAGAGCTTATTTATGGTCCTGCCCAGATTGAAGCGCGGATTAACCAGGATTCCTATATTGCTCAGAACATGGCACTCTGGAACCAGCGTTCCTCTTCCGTCATCCGTGGTAATTTGCTCGTATTGCCTATCAATGAATCTTTGCTCTATGTACAACCGCTTTTCTTGCAAGCAGAGCAAGGAAGATTGCCTGCCCTACGCCGTGTCATCGTTGTGTACGGCGAACGTGTTGTTATGGAAGAAACCCTCGATCAGGCTTTACAAAAAATCTTTGGTCAAAGCGGTCTTACCGGCACCGGAGCAACAGCACCAACAGGAGAATCAACCGGCGCAACGCAAGAAATGGGAGAAACTTCTCTCGTAGAAGCGACGGTTTCACAACTGGCTTCAGAAGCCCGTAAGCTATATGATGAGGCCAATGAAAGACTGAAAGCAGGAGACTGGAACGGCTATGGTTTGAAACTGCAAGAATTAGAGCGCATACTGCTAGAATTAGAAAGAAAAGCGCCCTAAGAGCAGCTTTTTTAGCGAATTACCATATCATTACCAGTGCACCGAAAAAATGAACGTGTTATAATTACGACAAGGAATGGTTAAGAATAAATTAAAAGACTGCCTGCTGTGTACGTCAGCCGCTTTGTGTTTTAACCTACATGATTGAAACGGGAGCCAATATCTAGTTGTTACTGTCACGCCTGCTACGCGTAGGAAGACAAAAGCATCTGTGAGGCGCCCACCTGCGAGACGCAGGTCTAAAACCTTGGAGGCAACGGCATGGTGGGTATCTTATCTTTGATTTTGTAATTAATTTATGAGTCTAATAAAAAGAGTGGCGACTTTATGGGTCGCCACTCTTTTTTAGATTCCATCGGCATATAGACTTTTTAGAGTTACATAGTCTGTTTTACCGCTGCCCAAGAGCGGCATTTGTTCTATATAGCGAATGTGAGAGGGAACGAGCAGAGGTGTATGGCCAGATGCTACGATAAAATCACGAAGTGTTGCTTTAGACGCTTGCTGATCGGTCGTGAAAAGTAGCAGTTCTTCTCCTTTACGACCACCGCTTACACTAATCGCGGCCACCTCTGTTGTACCAAAGCATTGTCCAGCCAGCTCTTCTAAAAGATTTAAGGAGACCATTTCACCACCGAGCTTGGCAAAACGTTTGACTCGCGAAAGAATGGAGATAAAGCCTTCTTCATCGATATCGACAAGATCGCCACAGTCGTACCACTCTTCTACAGGTATAAAGCCTTTTCCATGAATCAAATAACCCTCCATCACATTGGGGCCTTTGACTAATAACTTACCACCGCGAGCGATGCCTTCAATTGGCTCTAAACGATGTTCAATCGCAGGCAGGAAAAAACCGACGGTGCCCGCTTTGTAATGCATGGGCCGATTGATACTAATAAAAGGAGAGGCTTCTGTACAACCATAGCCTTCTAAAGGACGAAGTCCGTACTTATCAAGGCTCAGTCGACGGGTTTCTTCTTTTAATTTTTCTCCTCCTACGATCAAATAGCGCATGGCCTGAAAGTCGTAGGAATGACCGTTTTGAAGATAACCATGGAGAAATGTAGATGTAGCAAAAAGCAAAGTGGCACCAATGTTATAAGCAATTTCTGGGATGGCCTTATAATGAAGAGGCGTAGGATAGAGGTAGAGATTGATACCTGTAAACAAAGGAAGAAAGGCTCCTTGCAAGCCAAAGCTATGGAACATGGGTAAAGGATTGAGTAACTTATCTTTGGCTGTTAGATCAACGACACCAACAGCTTGAAGAAGGTTGGCTCGAATGTTCTCATGACGTAAAAGTACGCCTTTGGGCTTGTTTTCACTACCGGACGTAAAGAGAATCAATTGATTCTTACCAGGTAAGGCTTTGCGTTTTTGAACAAAAGAAGTGAGTGCTTTCAGTTTATCGGTGGAGGTTAAAGATTTTTTTATATCTTCTAGATAGACAATCGATACTTTTTCTGAAAGTTTCGCTATTAAATGATTCAGTTCTGCTTTTTCAATAAAAAGGCGAGATGTAAGAAGGGTTTTTATCTCTGCTGATTCACAACAATCGATCAAACCTTGGGGACCTGTCGTGAAGTTTAAAATGGCAGGCGTTATATTTTGACGAAAAAGTGCCAACAGCGTAACAAGATGACCTATTGAATTGGGCAATAAGATAGCGACACGCTCTTGCTCTCTAAGTTCTTTTTTTAATTTGTCACCTAGGGCATAGGCACCGAGAAGGAGATCTTTATAGGTCGCCTTTTGGCTCATATCTTCTACGATTTGCCGCTTCCAACCGTATATTTTTGCTGTTTTTATTAATTCATCAAAAAGATTAATATTTTCGCGGTGACGAGCATAGAAAAGAGCTTGCTGTAACGCTTGTACCATTTGGTTGGCTACAAGCGTTTTTTCGTTTTTGGAACTCTTTCGGTCTTCAGAAAATAATGAAAAAGGTTTATCGACATAGACGGTAACCTCGGGAAAATCTCGGATGGGTAGCGTATCGCTTAATGTACTAAAAGGTGAAAATTGTGTACCTTCAATTCCAATGGGATAGATGGTCGCACCTGACTTCATGGCAATGTAAGCATAGGGTTCATATACCTTTAAGATACCATTGGTCATGGTGGGACGATCTTCAGGAAATATGATGACTTTTGTACCTTTTTTAATGCTGTTAATGACTTCGCGCAAAGAAGCAGGATTTTCCATATCAAAAGTTATATATTTACGCAGGCGAAAAGCTTCTTGAAAAGAATCCTTTTTATTTTTGTTCACGAGAAAAACATATTCTGGTGGAAGATACAAAGCTAAAATCAGAGCGTCCAAAGAAGAGACATAATTAGACATAACAATGGTCGGTCCACTATCATTTTTGATTCGATCGAAATGAAGTAACTTGAGCTTATATAACTTCTGAAATAGTGTGCGATAAAGAGAATGATGCCAGTTCACATTGAAAAGCCCCTTTCCTGCCTAATAATCTAAGTATAGCAAAAATAAAGGGACTAAGAATTATTAATTATTGTTTTTAAAGGCTCCTTGTAACAAATAGAGTAGGTGTAAAGTAACAATTCCTTTCGGTATTACTATAGATTTTTTATTGTGACAGATGTCACAATAAAAAAGTGTTATGTGCAACTTATCACAAAGTTGTGTGATCCCTCATAATAAAAGCAAGAAAAAGTAGAATTACATTTGTGATTTAAGATCTATAGCAGAAAGGACGTGAAAGAATGAAAAACCCCAATAATCGTCGTAAAATGCTCAAAGCAAGCCTCTTAACAGGTCTAGGTGTTGCCCTTGCTACGCTGGAAGGAAGCCTGCCTAGTAAAATCATGAGCAACCAGGCGATGGCTGCAGGAAATAAAGAAGAAGGTAAGCAGATTGGTTTTCTCTTTGATCAGAACCGATGCACGGGTTGTCAACTGTGCGTACGATCTTGTAAGCGAGGAAATACCTGGGAAGAGGATGTAGTCTGGCGCAGAGTGATCCAAGATCCTACGACAAAAAATGCTTCCCTGCCACGGGACAAGGCTTTGCTTTCCCTAAGCTGTAACCATTGTGAAAGGCCTGCTTGTGCAACTGTTTGTCCTGTAAAAGCCTACACCAAAAGAAATCGTGACGGCATCGTCATACAGCAACAAGAAAAGTGCGTTGGCTGTAAGTATTGTCTCTATGCCTGTCCCTACCAGGCCCTCTCTTATGGCAAAAGTACAGGCACTGTGAGCAAGTGTCACTTCTGTTTTCTAAGGCAAGATGAAGGAGAGCTACCTCTTTGTGTTGATAAATGTCCTACCGGTGCTTTATCGATAGGAGAAATGAGCTTCTTGAAAAGAAGAGCCGGTACGATTCAGCAAATCGGCAATTTGCCCAACCCGGCGATGGTCGGTGAACCCTCTATTATCATTGTACCGAAGCGAAATCATCCCACATAAAAAGGAGGTGCATCCATGGAACAAGCAGCACCATGGGGAATGCTCGTCGTTGTATATCTTTTTCTGGGGGGACTTGGTGCCGGTGCTTTCCTAACTTCCTATGGCGCCGAAAAAGGCTATCTAGGAAACATAGCAGGATTAACCAAAGCAGGCTATTTAATTGCCGCGCCGGCTGTTGCCATTGGTTGTGTATTGCTTCTATTTGATTTAGGACAAGGCCTGATCAAACCATGGCTTATCCTGGGAATGCTCACCAATTTTAGCTCTGTGATGACCTGGGGCTTTTATATTCTTTCGCTTTTTGTTCTAGTCGCCATAGCTCGCCTGTATTTCCAATGGAAGAATATAGAGGCACCTTCTCTCTTGTTATCAGCAGGCGCCATCTTAGCGATTGCCACAGCCATCTATACAGGCTTTCTTCTATCGGTCGTCAAAGCCGTACCGATTTGGAACAATCATATCATTCCATTTATCTTCTTAGCGTCTGCCTTATCGACAGGCCTTTCAGCTACCATGCTTCTAGCTCATGGTATAACAAAAACAGTAGCAGAGACATCGAAAGTGGATAAAGCCCACTTTTATATTATTGCTGCAGAAGCAGTGCTCCTTTTCGTTTATATTACGATGGCCATCAGTGGCCTACAAGGTCTTGTAGCACAACAATCGGCTCAAATGATCCTCTTTGGATCCTTAGCACCGCTATTCTGGGGACTTTTTATGATAGCAGGCATTGTCGTACCGCTCGCCATTTTTGCGCATAACAGCTTTCGGCACCAAAAACTATCCCATAACTGGGTATTGTCAGGTGATGTGGCTGTCATTGTAGGCGGTTTTGCTCTTCGTTACTTAATCATTGCAGCAGCTCTACCAGCCTGGTCGGGCACTTTACTGATGTAGAAGCTACAGAAAGGGGGAACTATAATGAACAATAAAGGCAAGAAAATCATAGTATTCGCCTTTATCATCACTGCATTCGCTCTTGTTCTTTCCGCCTGCGGCATCGGTTCTTTGGCTTCCACTACGACTATAGGAAAAATCGACATGGGTGAGGTTCACGGCATGCCTCTCGCTATGAAGGGCAAAGAAGGCTTTGTCGGTCCCGATGAATGCATTGTCTGTCACGTCAATGAACATAAGAACTGGGAAAAGTCCTGGCATACGCAAAAAGCCATGTGGGGTCCTTCTTTTGAAGATGCCTATGAAAATGATATCTACGACTGGGTACTTCAAGAGTGGGATAACTTAGAAACTTACATGATCTTAGACAAAAAAGATAACAACACCAACTATGTAGCCGTAGAAAAAGTACAATGGCAAGATGTAGACTTCATTATCGGCAAAACGTACAAGCAACGTTACATGACTTATTACAATGGAGAACCAAGACAAGCCTATCTGCAGATAACAGAAGATGGCGGTATTTCCTGGACCATTGATAAGTCTGTGGTCGTTGAATACGAAGGCAATAAAGAGAGAGCAGGCTATAAATTTTTAGCCATTGAAACGAAGCCCAAAGAAGGGGATCTGAACAAGAACAATTACGGAGAATTTCGCTCCTGGCAAGAACGCTGTATTAGCTGTCACACCACGGGCTTTGATCCCGATGCCTGGAACGAGGCCAAAGCTAACTTTGTCGCAGGGGAGCGAGAAGATTTACGAGACATTTTCGTTGCCGATATTCGCGTTTCTTGTGAAAGTTGTCATGGTCCTGGCGCTACGCACGTGAATGATCCCACTATCAATAACATTATTAATCCCCGAACGCTAACCAATGTAGAGCAACGTCTCCTTGTTTGCCAGCAATGCCATACCAGAACGAGTGAAAACACCATGTATGGCAATGGTGCTAACGACAACCGTCGTTTTGTTCTCGGAGAACATACCTATGAAGATGTTATGAATTATGTTCGACCGGCTTGGGGCACCGGTAACCGCAACGTGTCCCCTGATGGCAAAGCTCGTCGTGGTCACCAGCAAGATATGGATATTATGCTCAGCCAGTACATCAAAGGACCGCGAAGCAATCACGCTCGTTTATCCTGTGCAGTTGCGTATACATCGCAGAAAGTTGCGCAAAGCAATGTCAACGGAAAGTAACAATCAGCAAAAAGTCCTCTGGGTCTGGTCATCACGCTTTCCGTAGCGGGACTTGGGACCTCAGCTGTCGCCAGCTTGCTGGCGGTAACAGCGTGGGACCAGTCCAGAGCGGAGGAAAGCGTGATGACCAGACCCCTCTATGAAGTAACCCCAACGTAATCAGGAAAAGTTATTTTCATCAGTGGTTGTGCCCGACCGGGCATAGGGAGTTAATAGGGAAAAAAGCCTTCTACTTTTGTTCCACCTTCCGGCGGAGATGCTATGGTTAGCGTGCCCCCAATACGAGATGCTCGTTCTATCATCGAGGCAATCCCAAAACCACCTTTATTTAAAGTGCTTATCCCAATTCCGTTGTCATGGATAGACAAGTGCATGCCTTGAGCCTTATAAATAAGCATAATCTGGACTTTGGTGGAGCGAGCGTGACGAATCGCATTGGTAAGGGATTCATTGATAATAAGCAATAGATCTTCTTTTAACTGTGTTGCCAGTTCTTCCGGTTCTTCACCTTGAATAGAAAAATCGATTAGAAGAGAAGAGGCTCGACGAAGAAAATGAAGGCGCTCTTGTATCACGTCTGATAAAAGTCCTTTTTCAATTCGAAGAGGTCGGAGATCGTGAACATAGAGACGAATTTCTAGGATGATCGAATTAAGGTGAGTCATAACACGATCTAGATTTTCCTGTACCTCTGTTTCTTTATTTTTTTCTTTTACTAGAAAGCGAGTATTCTCCAATTCCAGACCAATTCCATAAAGATTTTGAATCACACCATCGTGAAGGTTCTGGGAAATTCGCTCTCGTTCTGCCGAAAGGGTTTGCTGTACCATGAACAAGACCAAACAAACCAAGCCAGACCATAGGTCCAGCCAAAGTAAGGCGACTAAATCGCAGTCGTAAAGCAAAAATAATTAAGCCCATGGAGAAAAAAGACAGGCCATAGACGAAATAGACAAGAATGACTGTTAGCAATGGAAAGATATCGTGCATACAGAAGGCTCCTTCGTTACACTTAATCATAGCATGTCCACGATAGAAGCAATTCTGTACGATTCTTTTCTGGACAAATCTACCTGCCTATGCTAACCTCTATGACTGCAAGCCTTCTACTTGCACGACGACGCGACGATGTCTTGGGCCGTCAAACTCAGCTAGATAAAGACTTTGCCAAGTACCTAGGAGTAACTTTCCTCGATGAATAAGCAAAGTTTCAGAAGCACCCGTTAAGGTCGTCATCATATGAGCATCAGAATTGCCTTCACCATGGCGATAGCCCTTTTGATATGGAACAAGGCGTTGGAAAATGGTCTCTAGATCATGGACGACATCGGGATCAGCATTTTCATTGATCGTGACAGCTGCTGTTGTATGAGGAACAAAAACGACAACTTTGCCTTGACCGATGCCACTTTCTCGAACAATGGCAGAGACCTCTGCTGTAATATCGGTAAAACAGAGACGCTTTGACGTTTTGACTTGAAATTCTCGAAGATGGTATAGCAAGATAAAGTCCTCCTATATATACTACTTATATCGCTATTGTACCAGCCTTCGAAGAGTCTGTGAATGATTGACTCAAGGGCGAAAAGAGCCTCGCCATTCCTAGTGATATCTATTTTTGAGGAGGTAAAAAATGATCATTGGTGTTGACATTTGCAATACCATTGCTAGAGTAAATGAAGCTCTGGCCCTCCACTTCCTTGGTACTTATACGATACCAGAATCTTTACAAAAGCAAAGGCGCTGGGATCTTCCAGGCTTGACCCCTGACTTTTTTCGTTCTCCAACTGGAATGATCTTTTTAAGTCAGGTGCAACCTTACAATGGCGCTGCCGAAGTATTGAGCAGCTTTGTTCGTAGCGGCCATAAAGTCATCTATATTACAGCAAGACCGCAAGAAACAGAACTAGTTACGCGGCGTTGGTTAAAAGAACATCACTTTCCTTGCGACGAAGTAATTCATAGCGAAGAAAAAGGCCTTGTCTGTATCGAAAAAGAGGTCGACGTTATGATCGAAGATGATCCCTTCTATGCCCAACAGATTAAAGAAGCAGGTGTCTCGCTTTTTCTTGTAAAGCAACGATATAACGCTACTTTTCCAGCACCCAAAATGGACTGGAAAATGGCTAGGCTGATATTACCAAAAGCGGTAGGAAAAAATATAAAAAGCGAAAGGAACTAAGAATGGATATCAAAGACTATCATTATCAACTAGATTTTCAAGTACGAGACTATGAATGTGACTTACAAGGCATTGTGAACAACGCCGTTTATTTAAACTATCTAGAACATGCACGCCATGAATTCATGTATGAAAAAGGTATCGACTTTGCTGCTTTACATAAAGAAGGCAAAGATTTGGTCGTCGTGCGCATGGAAATCGACTATAAATATTCCCTTACCAGTCGAGATCGTTTTGTTGTACGACTCAAGGTAGATCAAGAAAGCCGATTGAAGCTGGCCTTTTTTCAAGAAATATATCGTGTGCCCGATCAGAAACTGATCCTTCAAGCAAAAGTCGTCGGTGTATGTCTACATAAAGGCAAGCCCGTCGCCGTTCCAGAGATCATTCAAGCACTAAAATCTTGAGGAAGGCTATATTATTTTCATAATATCACCGACGATTTTCGACAAATTCTTTTATTCGATATAGGTATAATAAAGTAACTTCCTATTACTAGATTGAGATAAAAGAATAAGGTGGCGAAAAACAGAGTGAGCAACGTTCATACAGAGATACTTCCAGAATTACAAGATGAAAAAGCCATCGAGAAAATCTCTATATATTACCACGCTTTATTGGTTGAAGATAATTTTTTTACAGCACATCTTACAGAAAAGCTATTGCGTAAATTAGGTCTATTCGTGACAATTGCTAGTAACGGAGTAGAAGCCATAGAAGCGGTCTATGAAAAGGAATTTCATATTATATTTATGGATTATCACATGCCAGTTATGAATGGAGTAGAAGCAACAAAAGCGATTAAAGCATTAAATCATTGCAAAAGCCAATACATACCCATTGTGGCTTTAACAGCTGTTTTGGAAAGAGAGGAATTCTTTCAAGCTGGCGTAGATGATTACTTGTGTAAACCGGCTAAGCTTGCAGATATTAGAACGATTCTGGAACGTTGGCTTAGATAATCGATTCACTCAAAGTTATGAAAAAACTAAAACCTTGACAGAAAACTTGAAATTTGATAAATAATGAATAGCTCTCGAACCCTCTCGGTCAAGTGTTAGAGCTATTATCGTAACCCAAGAAGGTATTGTTCCGTTGGTCAGAACAGGAGAAGGAGGCACTTTACTTTGACAGTAAAACAATTTCAAGCTGAATCGAAACGATTGCTCGACTTAATGGTGAACTCTATTTATACCCACAAAGAAATCTTCTTGAGAGAACTTATCTCCAATGCCAGCGATGCAATCGACAAAATTTATTATAAAGCCTTAACAGACGAGTCCATTGATTTTATCAAGGACAACTATTATATTAAATTACAGATTGACAAAGAGAATAGACTGTTGACCATTTCCGATACAGGCATTGGCATGACCAAAGAAGAAATGGAAGAAAATCTAGGTGTTATTGCCAAAAGTGGATCTTTTGCATTTAAGAGCGAACATGAAATCAAAGATGGCTTTGACATTATCGGGCAGTTTGGCGTAGGCTTTTACTCTTCCTTTATGGTATCAGACATTGTCACAGTCATTAGCAAAGCCTTTGGAAGCGAAGAAGCTTACAAATGGGAATCAAAAGGTGCAGAAGGTTATACCATCGAAGCGTGTACGAAAGAGACAGTAGGCACCGATATTATTCTCAAGATCAAAGAGAGCAGCGACGATGAGAATTATGACGAATACCTAGAAGAATATCGAATTAAATCGATCATTAAGAAATACTCTGACTTTATAAGATATCCAATCAAAATGGATATCACCAAGACCAAGCCAAGAGAAGGTACTGAAACAGAGTTTGAAGAATACAAAGAAGAAGAAATCGTCAACAGCCAGGTGCCGATCTGGAAAAAGAATAAAAGCGAACTAACGCAGGAAGATTATGAAAACTTCTATGCAGAAAAACACTATGGCTTTGATAAACCCATCAAATACATCCACATTAGCGCAGAAGGCACGATCAGTTATAAAGCCATTTTATTTATCCCGGAAAATATGCCCTATGACTTCTATACAAAAGACTATGAAAAAGGCTTAGAGCTCTACTCCAACGGCGTACTGATCATGAGCAAATGCGGAGACCTCCTCCCAGATTACTTTAGTTTTGTCAAAGGTATGGTAGATTCAGAAGACTTGTCTCTCAACATTTCCAGAGAGATGCTGCAACAAGATAGGCAGTTAAAGCTTATCGCGAAAAATATTAAGACAAAAATCAAAAACGAATTAGAAGAGCTGTTGAAAAACAACAGAGATGGCTACGAAAAGTTTTATCAATCTTTCGGTAGACAATTGAAATATGGCATCTACAGTGATTTTGGAGCTAACAAAGAAGTATTAGAAGATCTATTGATGTTCTATTCCTCCCAAGAGAAAAAATTGACGACTCTCAGTGAGTATGTTTCCCGTATGCCAGAAGACCAAAAGTACATTTACTACGGCGCTGGCGAATCGATTGAGCGGATAGAAAAATTACCCCAGACTGAGGTAGTGACCGATAAAGGCTATGAGATTCTTTACTTTACCGATGATGTGGACGAGTTTGCCATTCGAATGCTAAGAACTTATAAAGAGAAAGAATTTAAGTCTATATCGAGTGGTGATCTCGGCATTGATGAAGATGATAAGAATCAATCTTCTCAAGTCAATGAGCAAGAGCACCAAGAACTTTTTGAAGAGATAACGAATATTTTAGCTGGTAAAGTCAAGATTGTTAGAGCCTCTAAAAGGCTCAAGAATCATCCTGTATGCTTGGCCAATGACGGAGACCTAAGCATAGAGATGGAGAAAATCTTAAGGGCTATGCCAAATCATGAAAATATAAAAGCCGATAAAATCTTAGAAATCAATATCAACCATAGAGTCTTTCAATCCTTGAAAGAAGCAAGCCAAAGCGATAAAGAAAAACTACGATTATACACTGAACTATTGTACAACCAGGCTTTGCTTATTGAAGGATTGTCAGTTCAAGATCCCGTAGAGTTTTCTAATAACATTTGCAAAATTATGGTCTAAGCAAAAGCCACTTTCAAGGGCACGTCCTTGAAAGTGGCTTTTGCTTGATTTTCTTTTGGCACTAGTGCTTGGGAACTTTATGATTGTAACTGCCTATGGTTCTACGGATATCGCTAATCACTTCATCTAGGTTCTTATAATCTTCATGGTGAAGAGCTTTTTCAGCTCTTTTTACCTTATCAACAAGTGTTTTCAGTCTTAAATTGGCAGATAAGCCTTTGATTTGGTGAAGGTGAGCGGCTATCTCTTTTTTACTTCTAGTACCATGATACTTTCTTAGAGAATCTATAAGTTCTTCAAGCATAGCAAGACCATGGCGCATAATATGATCTGCTTCTTCTAGATCAAGACCTGTTCCGACTATCAGCTTATCTAATAAGTTGCCCCAGTTATCACAATGGGGCAAAGAATTTCCTGGTGCGTATTTATGAATCATCGCCATGACTTTGTTGAGGGTTACTGGTTTTGAAAGATAGTCGTCCATTCCAGCTTCATAACAAGCTAGGGCGTCTCCTTTCATTGCATTGGCTGTTAAAGCAATAATGATTTTTTTCTTCGAATGTTTTTCCTCTTTTCGTATCTGTCGTGTCGCTTCATAACCGTCCATAACAGGCATCTGACAATCCATGAAGACAATATCATAATCTTTCTCGATACATGCTTTTACAGCTTCTAATCCGTTATTGACTACATCACAATGAAAACCTTTTTTCTGAAGCAACTTAACAAAAAAAGCCTGGTTAATGACATTGTCTTCAACAAGCAAAACCAAAGGGGTTTTATTGAGAAAAGCTACTTCTTCCTTTGATGTAACAACAACCTCTTCGGAAGCGACGCCCTTTGCAAGCCAGACAGTAAAGGTAAAGGTAGAGCCTTGGCCAAAGACAGTATCTACTTCCATCGTTCCGTTCATGAGCTCAATGATACTCTTACTAATCGGAAGGCCAAGGCCAGTACCGCCGTATTTTCGTGTTAAGGAAGCATCGGCTTGCATAAAAGGCTCAAAAATCATAGGCACTGTTTCAGGCTTCATACCGATGCCTGTGTCTATAACCCTACATGATAACTGGACCTTCTTTTCTTTCCATTCTTGTACAGTCACGTTAATCTCAACAGAGCCCTTTTCGGTAAACTTCACTGCGTTGTTCACTAAATTAATCAACACCTGACGCAATCGTAAAGCGTCACCGATCACCCACTGCGGTACAGCAGGGTCCAGTCGTAGCTGCAAATCAAGTTTTTTCTCTTTCGCTTTTTGTAGAAAGGGAACAATAGCAGCAGTAATCGTTTTATGAAGGTCAAAACTGTATTCTTCTAAAATTAATTTTCCCGATTCAACTTTGGATAAATCCAAAATATCATCAATAAGAGCCAACAAGGTTTCTGCAGATGTATAAATTTTTTCTACAAAGTTAGATTGTTCCTGAGTAAGTTCTGTTTCTTGTAACAACTGTAAAAAGCCAAAGAGTCCATTCATAGGCGTTCGTATCTCATGGCTCATATTCGCAAGAAAGCGACTTTTGGCAATATTGGCGGCTTGAGACTGTTCCATGGCCAGGCGCAACCTATTTTCCGCTTTTTTGCGATCGGTAATGTCAGTATGAGAACCCGCCATTCTATAAGGGATTCCTTTTTTATCGCGGAGAGCTTCTCCTCGAGCTAAAATCCAACGGTAAGAACCGTCTTTATGTCGAAATCGAAACTCCATCTCATAATGGGTAAGAGTTCCGCTAAGATATTGATTGACATAATCTTGAACCAACAATCTGTCATCCGGATGAATTCGCTCTTCAAATGAAGAAAAATGATTGGGTAACTCATAATCGTCATAGCCGATTATCTGTTTCCACTTTGGAGAAAGAAAAAGACTGTTATCTCGCAAGTCCCAATCCCAGATGCCATCTTGGGAACCATTCACCGCTAACATAAATTGTTCGCGACTTCTTTTTAATTCTACTTCTGTTTTATGACGAGTGATTAACAATCCTACTTGACGACCAAAAACTTCAAGGAGGCTTTCTTGGTGGAATGTTTTACCAGGTTTTAGAAATAAAAGAAAATTTCCTAAAATAGCACTTTCTTTTTGGATTTTCATAACCACAATGGAGTTTAATTGAAGAAATTGTTCAAGTTGCTGTAAGATAGAGTTAGAAGAAAATCCTTCTAACAAGTCCCTAAGGGAGGAATAATAGGATACCATAGCGCAACTTTTGCTTGAGCAAAACTGTTCAGATTGCCATTGCTTTCCGGTGAGAGTACCTATAGATGCCCCTTTTTGTAACAAATCGGGATGACCGGAGACAGCCATGGTGGTAAACTTTTCGCCAGTATTGTTATACTCATTGAAGATAACCAGCTGAGCGTCCGTAAGACATAGTAATTGATCGGTAATTTTTTTATAGTTTAGCTCTTCTCCTGACATCTGCATCATATCTTCTGAAAAAGCCACAATCTTTTCAAGGATGTTTTTTTCTTCGATTTTATCGGTAACATCTCTAGCAGCTGCATAGATCAAATTGTCTTGGGGATTGGATCGCCATTCGAGATAACGATAGGCACCATCTTTACTACGATAACGATTTACAAAATTTACAACTTGTTTTTGCGCACGAAGCTTTGCGGTAGCAGCTATCGTCTTATCGA
This sequence comes from Heliorestis convoluta, assembly GCF_009649955.1. Taxonomy (NCBI): domain Bacteria; kingdom Bacillati; phylum Bacillota; class Clostridia; order Eubacteriales; family Heliobacteriaceae; genus Heliorestis; species Heliorestis convoluta. The sequence goes on from NZ_CP045875.1 coordinate 2,097,109, forward strand.
TATCATCAGGATGAATAAAATCAAAAATATATTGATTTTCTAACTCTTCAATTGAATAGCCCAATACATCTTCCCAGGCTTTATTCAGCTTAAGAAAGCGTCCTTCCGAACTGGTAATACATAACAAATCCAAATTAACGGAGAAAAAATTCTCGAAGACCGAAAGCTCTTGTATTTCTTTTGAGATATCGGTAAAACGGGTTACAAAATGATTTTTTTCCATTGAATAGGCACTTACTCGATACCAACGTTTTGAATAGGGGAAATAGTGCTGTAAATCTTTATGACCCCCGTGAATTGCAATTTCTCCAAATATAGCAACCCAATCATGGATATCTTCTCGAATGTTTGGATAAATTTCTAAAGCTCTTTTTCCTACAATTTTTTCTCGTTGAAGACCTATTAGCTTTTCAAAAGCAGGATTTATATCAAGACATTCAAAATCATAGGCTCGCCATTTTCATTACATATAATCCTGTAGTAGGCATATCCCACAGGAGATTTTTCCAGAATAGACTTGTAGAAAGGCTCATTCATAGGAGTCCACTCCCTATTTTAATAAAAATCTAAAATAGCCGTAGTTGTTGATCTACCACAAGCAAGCCCTTATGCAGAATCTTGTTAAAAATAGCTTTATGATTTAAGATATTATTTTAATTACAAAGTAGCTTATTTCCTGTTGTGAAATAGTGAATAGATATAGAGAAAAAGACCAGATACACCTGGAAGACAAGGGTATCTGGCTTTAAAAAAGGCAAATATATTAGCTCACGGGCCACGTATACTTACAGTCTGCACAATGATTGGCTGCTTTGCCACGCAATATCTTTACCGCAATCGCCCAGGGGAGCAAGACGCCGAAGAAAAGGTAAGGATATATAATAGCAAAAAGCAAAAAGATTATTGTACCGATAGCAAAAACAAAAAAAGACATAAACTTTTTGCTTACTTCTTTTACGCTTGAACTGCTACACCTAGGGCAGGTTAGAGCACCCTTGGGTCTGGAGTCTTGTTTGTCCTTTTCAATGCTTTGATTTTTTTCGAGCGAAAGGCCAGAACCGTTCGCTTTTTCCGTTCTTTTCTCTTCCTTTTTACCCGTACTTCTCTTTTTTCTAGACAATGTCACAACAGCTCCTTCGTATGAGATAGCACTTTCTAGACGAACCTTTAGAACAAAAGTTAATACAATATATTTTTCGACAATAACCATTTTAACTCCTGCAAAAAGTGAAAAAGGAGAAACTCTATTTGTGCTATCTGAAAGGATAGTCCGTAAAGACATCGAAAGTACAGATAGAGAAAAAATAGAAGGAACTAAGAGATTATGAAAGGTGGAGCAAGATTACATGGAAAAAAACACCAAAAGAATGACCGACTCTTATACAGTCATGACTGACCTTGTTTTTCCCAACGATATGAACCATCATCATACCATTTTCGGTGGAAAAGTCATGGCTTATATTGATCGTATTGCAGCCATCTCGGCCATGCGCCATTGCCACAAAGATGTAGTAACAGCATCAACAGACAGCGTTGATTTCCTCGGGCCTGTAAAAGAAGGAGAGATACTCGTTCTTAATGCCTTTGTATCCTTTACAAGGCGCACGTCTATGGAAGTCTGTGTTCATGTCTATAGCGAAAATCCAAAGTCAGGGGAGAGGAAGCTAACAACAACAGCCTACCTTACTTTTGTGGCCGTCGATGATGAAGGACGTCCAACAGAAGTGCCTGTTGTTATACCAGAAACAGAAGAAGAAAAAGCAATCTACTGTGGAGGCGAAGCACGCTGTCGTGCCCGTATGGCCAGACGGCAAAAATTCAAAGAGAAAGTATGATCTAGCTTCCTCTGGTAAGGTAAAGCTTATCGACAGCTCGCTGTTTCTCTTCCTCGGAAGGTTGGCTGTAGCGCATGATCATATCGGCGCTGCTGTGTCCTGATAAGGCCATCGCCAAGGAAAAATCTTCGCCACTGCGAATCAAAGCGGTAATAAAAGTATGACGCAATCGATGAGGATGATCGCCGCCATACTTTTTCACAATTCTTTGCACCGTTCTGGCTGTGATTCGACTGTTTCGATTACTGATAAAAAGGGCTCGATTGTCATCAAGGCGCTCTTCTAAGCTTTTGACAATGGCTCTCCTTGTTTCTGGATTAAGAGGGACTTCTCGGCTTTTGTTTCCTTTACCTTCCCGAATGATCAATCTTCCTTTTCTTTCACTGATTACAACATCGCTTCGATTCAAAGCGACCAATTCACCCACTCGGATGCCTGTATGTAATAAAATCATAATAATGGCATAATCTCGGGCATTTTCACTTCGGTCGGCTTGGCGAATCAAGCGTAACGTATCTAAGCGATCTAAAGACTTAGGCGCGCTTTTTTTATAATCAACGGGCTTCACCACACGAATGTCTTCAACAGCTTCCTCTTTGCCGAGCCATTTGCTAAAAGACTTTAGGGCGTGAAAAGCTTTGTTCACCGTAGAAGCTGACTTTTCAGCGAACATGAGGGAGTCTATATACTGCTGTACATCAGCTCGGGCATAGCTATAGAGATCGGTACCAGCAGCAAAAAGCCAAGCTTCGAACTGCTTCAGCTCATACTGATAGGTTCGAACGGTCGTAGATGACTTACTTCGCAAAGCTTCTTCTGTATAATCTTCGATTAGCTTGTTCATTTGAAACACCACTACACCTCATTTCTCCTATAAGGGTCAACCAACCTTTGCTTCTCACCTTCAACACAGAAGGAATCATCCCCCCTGTGCTATCGTCTCCTCATTCACTCGCTTGTCGCTTCGTCGCTCTTACAGACCGTTTCTCTCTAGATACAACATAAAAACAAGAAGCCTCTCAATACAAACTAGTACTACCTGAATTCTACGACATTTTTTCTTCTTCTTAAAGACCTTTTTTAAGGTCTTTTTTTGCTTTTTTCTCCCCTACAATGTCGTAGAATTAGTATTCTGCGACATTGTATTTTTCCGACTCAATTCTTTTAATTTGCAACGATGTAAACGTAGTAAACATACGTAAACACAAATAATAATCCTGATAAATCAAAGATAATATTGAAATTAGCGGGAATATTAAGTATACTAAATGTAAACATAGGTGAAGGACTATAATTATACGAACCTCCCATGCCCGGTTGGGCACAACCATTTGATGAAAATCAACTTTTTCCTGATTACGTTGGGGTTACTACATAGAGGGGACTGGTCATCACGTTTTCCTCCGCTCTGGACTGGTCCCACGCTGTTACCGCCAGCAAGCTGGCGACAGCTGAGGTCCCAAGTCCCGCTACGGAAAGCGTGATGACCAGTCCCAGAAGATTTTTGCTGATTGCAACTCCCGTTGGAATAGCTTGGAATAACTTCCTTCTATAGGCAACTACCTATTGTATTTGCATTTGCAATAGGCCCAAACGCAGTCACAACCAGTAAAATGTATCTGGGTCAGGCGTTATGACTTCCTGGAGAGAGGACTTCAGACCTCAGCCATCGGCAGCTTGCTGCCGCTCATGGCGTGGGATGAGTCCGTTCGGAAGGAATTCATAACGCCTGACCCCACCACAGGGTAGCTATTTTTGTACGAACCCCCCATGCCCGTCCAGGTACAACCAAAGATAAAAATTGCGTGCCAAACGAAACGTCCCCGTGACACATACAGAAAAAGGAGCTGCTACAATGGCTGATACCACCTTTTCCGTTCGCATGGAACAAGAAAAGCGAGAAAAACTGCAAGAAATGGTTGATAAAAGCGGTCTTACCACGAAAGAATTTATGGATCGGCTTCTTCGGGCCTATGAACAACAAGAGCTACGGCAGACTCTTACAGACCTGCGAGAGCTAGAACAACTGCAATATCATATTGCTAGAATCGAAGAAATCTATATCTCTGTCGTCAAGACAGCACAAGATCAAGTGGAACAGGAACATAGAAGAGGTAAAAAGGCAGAGCAGACGGCAGAAGAAGCGCAAAAAGAGCTAGAAAAAGTTCGCAGTGCCTGTGATAAAGCGGTGCAAGAAGCGCTGAAAGAGGTAGAAAAAGTAAAATCAGAAGCAATCGAAAGGGAAAAAGAAGTAACAGAAAAAACTGCAAAGCTAGAAGAGGATTTAAAGCGAGCCCTACAAGGGCAAGAACAAGCCAGCCGTTTGGCCACTCTGGCAGAAGAAGCAGCTAGAACATCAAAAAAGAAGATAGAAGAACTAAAAGAAAAAGTAAAAATGACAGAAATCTATCAGAACAGAGTGGCAGAACTAGAAAAAACAATAGGGGAGCTGGAAAGAACCATCCAAGAAGGTGAGGAGGAGAGAGGGAAGCTACAAGAAGCGGTCTTTGCAAAAGAAAAAGCTTTACAAAAAGAGCAACAGGATAGAGAAAAGGAGACAAAGGCTCGGGAGCAACAGCTCCTAGATAGACTAGAAAAAAGCCAAGAAAAATCAGACATAGAAAAAGAAAAAGCACTGCTAGAAATGCGCAGAGCTTTTATAGATGAACTTGAAGTTGTAAGAAAAGAACTTGCCGAAGAGCGCTATCGTGTAGCGCGTCTTCAAGAAGAAAAAGCGCAAATGAAGACTATGTAAAAAAATCGACCTATCCCCTCAGAAAATCAAGCACCTTAATCGGCTCTTTGATTTTCTGAAAGCGAGCAAAATTTCGAATTCGCATCTTGAGTGCATCCGTTACTTCGAAACCCTTCGGGATTAACATTCTTCCATGAATATCGACCAATTCCTCTGCTAAGATCATCCCTGGCATCAGATCATCAACCATCACATCGATTAGGAGAGAATCCCCTTCCGTATATTGACTATAGCCTTCTTGGTTTCCTAACACCGTGGTTACCAGAGCTTTGAGAATGGCTGGATCATACCAACCGCTGCGTGATCGCATCAAATCTAAAGCGCTATTTAAACCTTTGCCAGCGCGAAGAAGCTCATCGAAGTCAAGAATCACTTTTAAGATTCTTCCTAGCAACGGGATTGTTGGACCCGATCTCAGATCTAAAGTAGGGACACCTTGCCCGTCAAAACGTTTCTGCTGGAAAGCCACTGCTTCGGCCACATTTTCCAAGCGAGGAATGTGAGTTAGCAGTCGACGTCCTGCTAAAGGATGTTCATCAAACAAAGCTTTTTCTATGTTATCAAGGGGTAGTCCCTGTTCTTTCTTCTGCATAATATGCGCTGGAATGGTGACGCAGCCGATCTGAGAAAAAAGAGCAGCCAACTCTACTTCCCAGATACGATCGTGAGGAACTGCCAGCGTTTGAGCAAGTTCCCGTGCTAGTTTGCGAATAGAGCCTGATAGCTGAAAGGTTTTAGAATTTGAAAGAGATAAGATATCAACAAGTACCTTAATGCTTCCTTTTAAAGTTTTGTCTAGCAGTTCTCTTTCTGCTGTAACCAATCGGTACTGTTCAATGGCGCCTTCTAGTGATTTGATAAAAATTTCGGGTGGACAAGGTTTGGTAAGAAAGCGGAATATTTTTCCTTCATTCACTGCATCGATAGATACTTGCATATCAGCATGACCAGTTAACATAATGCGGCTGGTATCAGGATGATTTTTGTGGCAATAGGCTAAAAATTCAATGCCATCCATACCTGGCATACGGTAATCAGCAACAACGACGTCAAAGGGACCTGCAGTCTCTATCGCTTGAATGCCTGCTTTTCCACCATCGGCTGTAAGCACCTGGAAACGATTTCTTAGCTGACGCTTTAAAGCGAAGAGTACATTTTCTTCATCATCTACAAGAAGAACTTTTGGCTTCTCGGTCATGACTCATCCACATCCTCTGTACAATCAAGAACGTAATCAGTCCACTCTTTCCATCGTGTAGCCTGCCCAGCATCTTTTCGCGCGAGCAAACTGAGAAAAAAAGAAGCGGTATCTTTGTCTCGTATTAAAAGGTTGGCCACATAGACAGCTGTCACGACAGGTTGGTTTGACCACTCTGTTTCCTTGGAAATTTTACAGGGATTGTGATGAAAAGCAACAGCATCACCAATCATAGAAGGAAGGCCCCAAAGACCTAAAAGATAAGCACCAACTTCAGCATGAGAAGTCCCTACGATTTTATTTTCTACTTCGAAAGCATTTTGATTTGAATAAAGCATATGCTCTTTCCATTGTTCCAAAAACCCATCAACTTGTAATAGCACCACTTTCCCTAAATCATGAAGAAAGCCTGCTACCATGCTTCTTCGCCTCTTTTTTTATTGCCCGTTAGATCTGAGGCAATTCTCTGTGCCAGCAGGCCAACTTGCATACTATGCTGCCAAAGATAAGAAAGGAAAGCCGCTTTGTCGCTTTTTTCTTCATAAGTCGAGAAAATATGGTGTGTTACAACAAGCGCTCGCAGTGTGTTTAAACCAAGCAAAACAGCTGCATGACTGGGATTGGTAACCGGATGGGGAAGTCCCAAAAAAGCAGAGTTGGTAAACTGTAAAATCCGAGCCGTCATTGCCATGTCTTTAGAAATAATATGTCCTATTTTCTTGGGAGAGGGGTCTGAACTATCCATTTCATCCATCAGTTGCAGATAAAGAACAGGAAGGCTCGGCAACTGCTTTAAGCCTGTAACCAGTCGTAACAGGTGAGGATCTTTTAGGAAATCACGTAACATAAGAGCTTGTTGAATGATATTTTTTAATGCCTTAGGTTCACAAGGCTTGCCTAAATACTGGTGCGCTACTTCTAAAGAGCGAAGCGCTTGCTCTCGGTCTGCTTGACCAGAAAGGATGATGCGAACAACCTGGGGGTAGTGATGCTGAACCATTTTTAATAGTGCTACGCCATCCATGCCAGGCATACGTAAATCACTAATTATGACATCAACAGGCGTAGAAGCTAAGAAGGATAGGGCATCCTGGCCACTGCTAACAAAATGCAAAGCCCACTGGTTGCGCATCCCATGGAGCATTCGTTTTAACCCCTGTAATATATTAACTTCATCATCTACAAAGAGCACGACCCCTTGCAAAGCACTCACTCCTTGATGCTTTTTTCTTCCGGATCCATGGGCAAGGAAACGATAAAAGTGGTGCCCCAGCCTTCCGTAACATCGACAGAGATGGTGCCTTTGTGTTTGTTGACCACAATATTATGAGCAATCGTCAGCCCTTGACCCGTTCCTTTTCCAACATCTTTTGTGGTGAAGAAAGGATCAAAGATACGATGAACAATTTTTTCATCGATGCCGCCGCCTGTATCGCTAATTAATACTTCAACATTAGATCCGACCTGGCGAGTCTCAATGGTGATCCGTCCTTTTTGGCAGAGATCCTTTTTGATCCGTTCTCCAATCGCATGGGTGGCATTGATTAAAATATTTAAAAAAACCTGGTTGATTTCATCAATGGCACAGTAGACATGGGGCAAGGAAGGGTGGAGTCGCAGATCCATATCAGCTACGTATTTCCATTCGTTTCGTGATATTTCAACGGTACCTGCGAGAGCTTGATTAATATCAGCCATGCCTTTTTTCTTCACGCCAGGATGGGCAAATCGCTTTAACGATAACACGATTTTACTGACATGTTCAATGCCTTGTAAAGATTGCTCAACGGCTTGCGGAATTTCTGTAAGCAGATAGGGTAGATCGATTTCTTCACTCTCTTGAAGGGCTTTTCGAGCTTTTCCATGAAGGGAGTCGCACTTTCCATTCTCAGGTACTCTGCAAGCAACGGTTGCAATAATTTCAAGCATATCTTCTAAGAGGCGGCTCATGTCCTGAAACGCTTCTTGGAGAAAAGAAGTGTTGTCTCCCACGTACTGCATGGGCGTGTTGATCTCATGGGCAATACCGGACGCGAGTTGCCCTATGGATTCTAGCTTTTGAGACAAAGCAAGTTGTGATTCATTACGTTTTTGTTCTGTAATATCACGAAAAACAAGAACATAGCCTTGTAAATCGCCATGGGTGCCTTGAATGGGAGAAGCACTTCCAGAAAGAATGCGTCGAGTTCCATCTTTTTCGAATAAGATAAAAGGCCAGGGACGATCATAATATTCCTGAGAACCCTTCAAAAAATATTGAAGCAGGGGGTCATAACGTTGGCCCTTTTCTGTCTCGGCATATAAAATTTCATCTAAATATTTTCCCTCTATCACTGTCTGCTCTTGCCCTAAAATATCTTTGGCAGCTCGATTGATCATTCGAATACGACCGACAGAGTCCGTAGAAATGACAGCATCACCAATACTTAATAAGGTAACTGCAAGCAGAGATTTATCAGATGCCAACAAAGCTTCTACTTTTTTTCTTTCCTGTACTTCTTGCTGCATCTCTTCGTTGGCACGCCTTAACTCTAATGTACGTTCTTGCACTCTTTTTTCTAACTCTGCTTCAATAATTTCTCGCTCTTTTAACTCTACAAGAGAACGATTGTAAGCCAAGCAACCAAGCAAAGAAATCCGAAACTTTTGCATTACTTGCTCAAATTGCTTTCGTTCCATTTCCGTAATAAGAGTAGGATCGACAGCAGTAGAATAAAACTTCAATACACCGATACTGTCTAAAGAAAAAAGTATATAAGTGCCTTTATGTATCCCTCTTTCGTCAATCAGCTCTTGAAAGCCTTCTTCATCTGAGGTAACTAGATCAAAAGAATTGTGACGAAGTCGCTGAAACAAAGGGTGCTCGTAAGAGATATGCTCATGTAGCGGGTAGCAGGTTGGATTGGCATAGACAAGATGGGCTTTTCCGTCTTTCTTATCAATGATATACTCGTCTTTAACCCACAAAGCAGCATAATCTAAATTCTTAAGAGCCAGAAAACGTTGAAGGAAAAGATCGCAATTGCGGTGCAAATCAAGGGATTGTCCAATCGACAAGGCCAATTCGTACAGAATATAGATTTGTTTCATTGTATCTTTTTCATTCATCATAAAAAACCCCTACGACAACTGTTTTATTCACCAACGCAAGAATTCCATGGTCATAAGAAGATATCTCACCAATGATAATACGTCTGAGGGGTATTCGCCTAGAAGCATTCTATTAAGATACAAGGTTACCCAGCAGTTTCTTGGCGCACTATAAGTGCCTCCGGCATTGTTACACTTTACTCATTCTTCGACAAAGACAAGTGGATCTCCTAGATTGCTTGAAAAATACAAGAAAAAAACCTGCAACCAAAAGGCACAGGTTTTAAGGCATTGTATTTTTCTTTTCTCTAAGAAAGAGATGAAAAAGTGCATCCCCCAATGTAATGAGAAGTCCAAGCGTTAATAAAGCGAAGATAGGTGTCTGGAAAGCAAAAAAGAAGAGGCTGAAGAGAAAAGCTATAAAAGCAGCCATAATACCATCACTAACAGAAGCAACAAAATTACCGTTTCGTGGTAATATGACCATGTCTCCAACAAGATAATTGATGGACGTAGCCAATATACTGAATAGAATGATAAGAAACCAAGGATTATCAACGAATAAACCAAGAGCAACAACAGACGCAACAAAAGTTAGTAAATATTTAAAACCAAAGCCTTTAACGATATTACTCAGTCTATACACCTCCTAATTCATTATTTCATGCTCTGTTGAAGTTTATACGACAGTCCTGGGATAACGGTAAGAAGGGTAGATTAACCAGATTAACTGCTAAATAACATAAGGAGTAACCAATGGAAAAAGAGAAAAAACTCACAAAGGGATTGGTACAAGTTTACACCGGCACAGGCAAAGGCAAAACAACAGCAGCCCTTGGACAAGCTTACAGAGCCATCGGTCATGGCTTTCAAGTTTGCTTTATACAGTTTTTAAAAGGAAGCAGTTACGCCGGTGAATTGTTTACGTCGCAACGCTTACAACCTCATATTGATTTTTATCAGTTTGGGAGGGGTTGTCCTTTTTCCTCTCTCATTCGCAGCGGGTTACGCCAATGCAATGGTTGTGGTGAATGCTTTTATAAAGACAACCAAAAAAAAGAAGAGAACAGGGAATTAGCGACAATGGCTATGCAATTTACCAAAGAAGTTTTGAAAAAAGATAAATACGACCTTCTCGTTCTTGATGAGATTAGCAATGCCTTGCGTTATGACTTTATCGACCCCGCAGAGATCGTAACACTGATTCATAACAAGCCTTGTCATGTGGAACTTATCTTAACAGGTAGAGGCTTGCCAGCAGAAATCTTAGAAGTAGCCGATCTCGTATCAGAAATTAAAGCAATTAAACACCCCTTGCAAAAAGGAATCAAAAGTCGTCGAGGAATTGAATACTAAAAGTATTTTTTTCGCATGGTACTGAGAAAAGGATAAGAAAAGCAGGAAAGAGCGCCAATAAATAGAATTAATCTAGGTTAGAGAAAGAATAGAATCTAAATAAAAGTAACAACAAACGATAGAATTAGAATTACAAAAATAGGAAGTGTTATATTGGCCAGTCAAAATGTACACCACCTAGAAAGAGATGGCAAAAAAATTATTCTCATCGGAACAGCACATGTTTCTCCAAAAAGTGTAGAAGAAGTAAAAGAGGTTATAGAGCAGTATAAGCCTGACGCGGTCTGTGTAGAATTATGCCAAGCTCGATATCAATCGATTACCGATGCTGATCGATGGAAGAAAATGGACGTTGTTAAGGTAATTAAAGAAGGCAAGGCGATGATGCTTTTAAGCAACTTGATTTTGTCTTCCCACCAAAAGCGCTTGGCTCGCAAATTCGGAATCAAACCAGGACAGGAAATGATCCAGGGCATTGAATCAGCGAAAGAAGTGAATGCAACCCTTTGCCTCGCTGATCGAGATATACAAAGTACCATGTTACGGCTATGGAGAAGCATGGGCTTTGTCGGTAAAATGCAATTGATGATGCAACTGTTATTCAGCCTTTTTTCTAATGACGATATGACGGAAGAAGAATTAGAGAAGATGAAAGGGCAGGACATGCTTGCTTCCGTATTGGAAGAATTGTCTCGCTCTTTTCCCCTTTTCAAAACCATTTTGATTGATGAAAGAGATCAATATCTTGCCGAGAAGATAAAAACAGCCCCTGGCTCTACGGTGGTAGCTGTATTGGGAGCGGCCCATATACCTGGTGTGAAAAAAGAATTGGATCGTGATCATGATCTGAAAAAACTGAGTAAAGTACCAGCCTCTTCTTCTGTTGGCAAATACATTGGTTGGGCCATTCCTCTTGTTATTCTTGCCGTTATAGCCTCCACTTTTTCTATTGATCAAGCTACAGGCATTGATCAAATGATCAGTTGGATCCTCTGGAATGGTTCTCTTGCTGCTCTGGGAACGCTAATTGCACTCGGTCACCCCTTGTCCATTCTGGTTGCTTTCATGGCGGCACCTATAAGCTCATTAAGCCCTCTGCTTGCAGCAGGATGGTTTGCCGGACTCACAGAAGCAATTCTTCGCAAACCGAAAGTACAAGATTTTGAGAACATGTCCGAAGATGTTTACTCGCTCAAAGGTTTTTGGCGGAATAAAGTAACGCGCATTTTACTTGTTGTGGTATTGGCCAATATTGGCAGTTCACTGGGAACAATTATTGGTGGCGCTGATGTTATTAGGCAGTTTATTAATACCGTTTTTTAACCAAAGAAGACGATCGCCTCTTGGGGCAGATCGTCTTTTTCTTGTTATTACGCTCTCTCTTTTAAGTAAATAATTACATCAAACTCACCAATAGAGCTCTTTAATGTCAAGAGTAAAGCTTTCTCGTTGTTCATAGAAGAAGAGGTATATTGACCGACAAAAATCTGTGGTGGCGCAATATCACAGATATAACTTTTTTGACTCAATTGTGTTAAGGCATTGCCTCCGATGATATTGGCCACTTCACCAAGAGCAGAAGAAACAAAGCTGTCGATCTCATCCATTTGCATACCAGCCATGATCTTAACCATTTCCAAAGTCATTGCTTTGGGAAAGCAGAACAAAATGGTACCGCGAATATCGCCTGTTACACCGAGCAATACACTCGCATCTTTGCTACTTACGATGGCTTCTACTACTTGTAGAGACCCCTTCTCTGTATCTAAGTCTAGCATCAACTGAAATACTTCTCGAGTGGCGAGATAAAAGGCGTTAACATATTCTGCTTTCATCGGGAATCGCCTCCCTGCTTAACCACGTATCTTCCAATTTTTTGATCCATAGAGGCGACGTGCATAATCAACCAGGTCATGAGCTTGCCACCAAATTCTAAAGCCACCTCTTCGGGATAGCCTTCTTGCTCAAAGCGTTGCACATATTCTTGAACCGCCCTTTTAAACTCTTCGTGCGCTTCTTTATGCTTTTTGAGATCAGGATAGCCAATCTTCTCTAGGTAAGATTCTTCGTCATTAAAATGATCGACTACATAGGCTTGCATAAAAGAAATTGTTTCTTTTACGTTTTCTGCTTTTTCTTCCCAAGTTCCTGACTTGCGCACCGTCTGAATGAATGTAGATACACGGCGAAATAGCTCTTCGTGCTGCTGGTCAATTTCGGCAACGCCAATCTTATACTTATCTTTCCACATCAATAATGAGACTCCTTTCTCTTTTCCCTATTCTTGCAACTTCTTCTTTATGGAGTACAGGTGCTTTTAACATATAGTTTCTACCACAAGGACACCATTCCTCTTGTTGAAAAAAATACAATGGGGGTTGCTCTTCTTCTGCTTCTCCTCGTAGATAGGATTTCCCAAATATTTTGGTATAATTTACGAGTTGGCTGTAGAATTTGGATTGAATGGGCTATCTCTTTTTCAAGAATTAAAGTTATTAAGTCCTAGCTCTTTTTTATTTAATTATTTTAAAATTAAAGATAAAAAACATACTGACAAGTATAAAAAAATAATGCTATTATTTTAACATAGCCTATGCCAGCATAAAGATCATCTTTCTTGACTAGGAAAGGAGAAAATTAAAACGAAAGAGCAGGGAAGGAAAGCATGAAACTAAAAATCAAAGAACGATTGCTTCTTTTCATTGTATCTACACTTGTGATTGTCCTAACGACAGCAATCGCAAGCGGAGCCATCATGACTCGTCAGATTGTCCAAGAAATTTCGAATGATGAAGTGTTACTTCTAGCTAAAGAGCAGGCTGCAGAAGTCCAGATCTTTTTGGACAAGCCCATGGCGGAAGCAAGAGCTTTAGCAGAAGCATTAGCAGGGCTTCAACAAAGAGGACAAACCGATCGAGAGACAGCCCATCAAATTATGCAAAGCCTCTTGAAAAAAAATGAAGACTACTTAGGCATCTGGACGCTGTGGGAACCAAACGCCTTCGATGGCAATGATCAAGCCTATGTAAATGCACCAGGTCATGATGAAACGGGACGCTTTATCCCTTATTGGGTAAAAAGTGGCAATCGTATTATCTTACAGCCCTGTGGTAACTACGAGGTACCCGGTGCTGGTGATTACTATCTCATTGCCAAAGCAACCAAAGAAGAGACCATTATGGAGCCATATGCCTACCTTATAGATGGAGAAGAAGTCACCCTTGTTTCTCTCGTTGTTCCCGTTTTAATAGAGAATCAATTTGTTGGAGTTGTAGGAATTGATGTAGCTTTACATACTTTTATTGAAAAACATAGAGCCGTACAAATCTTCAACAGTGGTTCCGTTCATTTGATTACCCATGAAGGCACTTTTGTATCATTTAGAGATGATTCTTACATTGGTAAAAATATTGCTGACCTTGATGGTGGGCAACATAACGGTGCTATTGAGGCTTTACGTAAGAACGAAATTTTTCATAAGGAATTTCATTCTGATCTATTGGGGGAGCAAATTGCTACCCTATACGTACCTTTTACAGTGGGTAACAGTACCACGCCCTGGTCTTTGGGCGTTATCGTATCACTGAATGAAATCTACGCCAAAGCCAATTATTTGTTGCTTTGGCAGATTGGATTCGGTATTGCTGGTATACTCATTATGAGCGCCATTGTCTACTCGGTAGCTCACTTTATAACGAGTCCACTGCGCAATGTCTTACAGGGATTGGATAAAGTGGCCAATGGAGACTTTAGAACAAAGATGGCAGAAAAAGATTTGGCAAGAAGCGATGAGATTGGCCAAATCGCAGTAGCCGTGGAAACAATGACGCAGAACATGAAAGAAGCAGTAGAAAGAATTGCACAAGTAGCAGAGGAATTGTCTGCTTCTGGACAAGAACTATCAGCATCGACACAAACAGTCTCAGCCAATATGGAAGAAGTATCTGCTTCTTCTGAAGAAATCTCTGCAAGCATGGAGACACTTTCTGCCTCAGCAGAAGAAATCAGTGCTTCTAGCGAGCAAACGGTAACCGCTTTAAAGCAGTTAAATGAAGATGCCACCACATCTTATTCCAAAGCACAAGAAGTCAATGCTAGAGCCAACGATTTGGTGAAAAAAGCCGGCACATCGCACGAACAAGCGGGCAATATGTATGAGACTATTAACAGCAAAATGAACCAGGCCATTGAAGAAGCGAAGATAGTAACCGAAATAGCCCATCTAGCTGATTCAATTGCTGATATATCGGCGCAGACCAATCTTTTGGCCTTGAATGCAGCCATAGAAGCATCTCATGCTGGCGAGCAAGGTCGAGGCTTTGCCGTCGTAGCCGATGAAGTCCGCAAATTGGCCAATCATTCCGCCGAATCGGTACAAAACATTCAAAAAGTAACGAAAAAAGTACAACTTTCTATCGAATCACTCGTTACAAGCAGTCAAGAATTAATGAACTTTCTCAATACACAAGTGAAAACAGATTACGAATCTTTCGTTGGTGTAGGCGCTAAGTACCAAGAAGATGCCGAGACTTTCCATCAAATTGTAACAGAAACATCAAAGCTAACAAAAGAAGTCTTAGCATCAACAACAGAAGTATCAAAAGCAATAGAACAAGTCACAGAAATGGTGAATCAAGCGAACAAAGGAACCACCGAAATCGCCCGAGGTGCTGAGCATACAAGCGAAGCCTTGAATGATGTAAGCAATACAGCCGTCAATCAAGCCCAAATGGCCGATGAGCTTGATAGCTTGGTAAAGAAGTTTAAATGGTAAGGAACAGCCAGAGGGGAGTTGTTAAAGCTCTCTTCTGGCTGTTTTTAAAATGCCGAAGGTTCTGCCCTTTGCCACAAAACAAGCAAAAGGGTCAGGCTTTTTCTTACTTTGACAGAAGCAATCGAATGCTGTATCCTCGAAAAAAGCCAAGAAACCAATGACAGGAGGTCTACATTTGAAGAAAAACCTAGCAGCCTTACTCCTTCTTACCATCTTAACCTTCACATTCACCCTATCGGGATGCACCATCGAAGAGACATCACAAAAAGAAAGACCACCTTCAACAGCAGAAAATCAACAAAGCCAAAACACAGCCCCAACAAAGGCCTCGTCTACCGAGGCAATCGAAGAAAAAGAGAACCAACAAAGGGAAACCTCTCCCGCAGAACGACCAAGCCAGGAACTTACTCTCCACTTTATCGACGTCGGTCAAGGCGATAGTATTCTCATTACCACCCCCAACGGATCGACCTTGCTCATAGACGCCGGACCTCAAAGTGCAGGACAAAAAGTGGTAAGTTACTTAAAAAAGGCTGGTATCACTTCTATTGATAAGCTTATCAGCACCCATCCTCATAGCGACCATATCGGTGGTATGCAAGAAGTCTTAGCTAAATTTGAGATTGGCCAAATCTACGACCCCGGTCACGTCCATAGCACGCGCACTTTTGAACAGTACTTAGAGACCATCGACGAGCGGAACATTCCTTTTATCATCGCCGAAAGAGGCATGACAATCGACATAGATCCTCAAGTAGCTATTGAAATCCTGCACCCACCAGAGCCACAAGAAAGTGCCAACAATAGTTCCATTGCCCTGAAGCTTCAATATGGACAGATAGCAGCTCTACTCACAGGTGATGGCGAAAAAGAAGCAGAAGAAATGATGCTTCAATATGCAGGCTCAAGCGTAAAAAGCACCATCTTAAAAGCAGGTCATCACGGCTCTAACACTTCAACCATAGAACCATTCCTCCAAGCCGTCAACCCGGAAGTAGCCATCATCCAGGTCGGGGTTAACAACCGCTATGGCCACCCTCATCAAGAAGTGCTCCATCGACTCACCCAAAAAGGTATCAAAATATATCGCAACGATCTCCATGGTGACGTTGTTCTAACCACAGATGGTCATACTTATACAGTAAGAACAGAAAAAGAGTAAGAAGGTGAGACCATGGAGTTCAAAGCAACGATCGATCGCTTTGAAGGATCCTATGCTGTTTTGCTCGTCGGAAAGCGTGACGAGACCTTAGACTGGCCCAAAAGCATGCTACCAACAGACGCTAGAGAAGGCGACGTTGTATTGATACATCTCACACTAGACAAAAAAGAAAGGCAAGCAAGAGACAAGCGAGTAAAAAGCCTGCTCGACAAGTTAACACAAAAGAATCAAGGCTGAGCAAAAGAATTCCTTGGAAAACTAACCATAACTGGAAGGAGACGAAAACAGTTTTTATTCGACTATTTATCTTTTCTACCATACTTATCCTCTACGGACTTTTCAACTACTGGCTTGCCCGCGTAGGTATCTTGGCACTGAGCCGCTATATAACAACACCCTGGCTATGGCTTTATGGAATCACTTTCTTTACCCTGGCTCTTGCTTATCCCTTGGGGCGATACCTAGAAGGCATTGTGCCATCTTTGGCTTATCCACTTGTCCTTATTGGTGCCTATTGGCTCGCAGCCATCTTATATATGGCCATGATGTTGATTACCATCGAAATCGCTCGCCTAATCCATCGCTTCCAACCCTTTATCCCCGAATCATGGCTAAATTATGAAAAAACACCACTCTACCTGGTTTTGGCTGTTCTATCTATGACAGCGCTTCTACTAACCTATGGTTCCTGGAACGCCAAAAACCCGCAAATCACTTCTTATGAGATTGCGATTGCCAAAGAAGCTAGCAATGAAGCAGGCTCTTTAGAAGAAATGACAATAGCCGTCGTATCCGATCTGCATCTTGGTACCATCATCCATAACGATCGCTTGTTGAAAATGGTAGAAATGGTCCAAGCCTTAGAGCCTGATCTGATCTTATTTCCCGGCGATGTTATCGACGAAGACCCAGGCCCTTTTGCCAAGCAAGATATGAAAGCAACTTTTGAAAAACTAAGAGCTCCTTATGGCATATACGCTGTACCAGGCAACCATGAATATATCGGGCAGCAATGGGATGAGATTTTTGCTTATCTCGAAGAATCGGGTGTCACCGTCTTGCGCGATGAATATAGACGAATTGATGATCTTTTCTACATTGTCGGCAGAGATGACCTTTCTCGGAAAAACTTCGCTGGAACAGAGCGAAAAAGCCTTGCAGAAGTCATGGAACAGATCGATCCAACATTGCCCATTCTTCTCTTGGATCATCAACCTTTTTATTTAGAAGAAGCCGTAGAGCAAGGCGTGGACCTGCAAGTATCAGGTCACACCCATCGCGGTCAGCTATTTCCCTTTAATCTAGTCACCCACTTTATGTTCGAGACAGACTGGGGTCATCTCGTGAAAGGCGACAGCCACTTTATCGTTTCTACAGGCTTTGGCACCTGGGGTCCACCGATTCGAATCGGCAATCGACCTGAAGTGGTAGAGATTCGGCTTTATTTTCGAGCCCCGTAAAAAGTTTTTAAGCATCGCAACAAGCGTGAAAAACATCAAAGGATCGTAGACACGATGCCTACCCTAAAGGCCTTTTTCTAGTAAAAAGCCAGATGACACTTTTTAAAAGGTCATCTGGCTTTACAGAACATTTAATCAAAAAAGCGTACTTCACCCGTTTCTAAAAGATACTTTGCCCCAACAATCTCTACCTTTCCTTGATCAACAAAAGGGCGAAGCGTCGTATTATTAAGTAGTTTTCCTACAACGGTTTCTATGTTCTTATTAATCGACGCTTCATACAGCAAATCTTCTTGTACACCTTCGCTTTGTGCTTTTTGTACCGAGGGCTGAATCAGCGATAGCAACGTAGTCATAGGGCTTGCCTCAGGATTTTCAATGGCTTCACAGCAGCTATCGACAGCGGCTATGACGGCACCACAGTTTTCATGACCTAACACAACTATCAGAGGGCTATGCAAATGCTCCACAGCATACTCTACAGAAGCCATAGCCACAGCATCAGCCACATTACCAGCAACTCGAATCACAAAAAGATCACCCAAAGCTTGATCAAAAATAATTTCAGGTGGCACTCTCGAGTCAGAACAACCAACAATAACGGCAAAAGGCTGTTGACCCTGCTCCTTCAATTGCACACGTTGGTCTTTGCTAACATCCTTGTCGGTCAATTTATGTTCTATATACCGCTTATTACCCTCTATTAACCGCTTTTTGGACTCTTCGGGTGTTAATGCCGCTTCTGCATTTATATTTTTCCCATCTAATAAAGCTAGGGCTGATTCTTCCTTGTCAAAAACAAGAGAGAATCCTGCAAAGGCTACGAGCAGAGCAATGCCTAAAAGGCTAAAGACTACATACATTTTCCAAGAACGAGGTCTTTTCCAAATAAAAATCTTCAAAAAATAGCTCCCTCCCTCAAACAAAAGAAACGTCTGCCTACATTTCTAATCTTTTTACTAAAATTTTTCTCTCAATGACCAAAAAAAGAATCACCAACCTTTCATAAAAAACTTATGAAGGCGATGGGAGGGTGAGAATCATAAGATTGTATTTTAGCCCTATATCACATTGGGGTTACTTCATAGAGGGCCTGGGATAACTAACAACAAAAAGGTGAACAAAACATTTTTTACTGCAATAACGCTATTTTTATTTGCTCTTGTTCTTTCTACAAAAGCTTTCGCAGTTGGCGGAGGAGAAATAGCTACAGAGGAGATTCATTTTGAAGAGTCCATAGTTGCTACGGAACAAGAAAAGCAGATAGAACAATTAAAATTTAATGAAATTGCAATTGAGAGCGAAATCAATGAAATTGATGAAAGTGAACCAACTCTTTTAGGCGTCAATACCTCAAAAAATCTGAATCTCTCACTAGGCGAGAAATGGTCAACAAACTTCAAAATGAATAACTGGTTTTCCGATGATCACAACGCATTTAACGTAAAAGTATCGAACGTGACCAGTGGCAAATATAAAATCCTGATCAAGGCTACAAATGGCTATAATTACGAAAGCCTTGAATATTCAAAAGGAGCGACTGTTACGATAAGCAATGCACAAAGTGACGTTACTTACACTGTAATCATCCTGAGCACATCAACCAATAATTTGATTGCAAAAGTTGATATTACAAGTTATATCAAGTGAAAAGTATAAATTTTCTTGCGAATGAGAATACAAAGGCACCTCAATAGGGAGGTTAAGATGAGAAAAGAAGCTTTTTTCATCCAAATTGTCATACCACTATTTGTTGGGAACTTTATAGCTGGTTTTCTAGGTAAGTATATTACAGACGGAATGATTGACTGGAAGTTCGCTTCATTTTATTCGCTTATATGGAGTCCAATATATTCAATGATATTATGGAAATCTCGTCATAAATTACATCCGTAGGGGATTTATATGAGTAGAATCACCTTGTACCTCCACTCTACACCTACATTAACCAACGAAGAGCAGTTCCCCACACATCGTGGCTGGACTGCTCTTTTTATTTTTGTAGAGGACGGTGGCTTTAATGACGAAAAACAGCAACAGCAATCTCCAACTCGACACCATCCACAACATCGACATCCACGACGGCCTCCGACTACTCCCTGACAACTCCATCGACCTCATCATCGCTGACCCACCGTATGGCATCAGACACTGTAAAAGCCCTTTGACATGGTTACGTCATGATCTTTTACTACCTTACGTCACGGATTTTTACTAGGTATTGACTAAAAAGGCTAGGGGATGTCACGATTTTTTACATGGTCAAAACTATCTTTATGCAGATAAAGAATGACTTCGTCAAACCTTAAACAATAAACAAACATTACACAATAAAAAGAGGTCTAGCTGTCAAAAAAATAAGAGATCTTTCACCCAAAAGCAGGAATTTGTAAGGGCATGTCGAATTAAGCAGATAATTCCACTTACAAAGGGATGAGGTATATGAGGGAGAAACTGGCGTTACTTAGAAAGATAGATAGAAAAAGAAAAGCCATGTACCGAGCTGCCGAATTAGGACAAGCCTATGAAACAATTTACAAACTCTCCTGTGAATTAGATGTTTTGATTGTGGAATATATGAAAAAATACCAACAGACAGATTTGATGCAATCGGCCTGTTAATGATGGCTTACATAGTAATAGATCGAGCATAGAATAAATAAATCTATGCTCTTTTTCATGCCTATTTTTACGTAAAGGTGGTGTAGCCGTGGTTTCTACGAAATACGAAATCTCCAAACAATTCACCATGGAAAGCCCGATCACGCCACGAACCCTCGCCATATCCGAAGCCTTTGGTATTTCCTTAGATGATGACCAGACCTTTACCGTTTACGATAACATAGCTATCACCATAACCCCCGGCGATATCGTCTACATTACAGGCGATTCAGGAAGTGGTAAGTCCATTCTACTACATGAACTAAAACAACGAATCCCTAACGGTATCAGCAACAGCGATTTTATCATCAACTCTGACCAACCCATTATCGAAGCTGTCGGCAAAGACCTTGATGAAGCCATGTACTTCTTATCGTTGGTGGGCCTCAACGATGCTTTCATCTTCCTCCGAAAATACAGCGAACTAAGCGATGGCCAATGATCAGCCGAGTCGTCCTTCATCCCAAATATCGTGGCATTGGCCTTGGTAAAAAGCTGATAAAAGATACTCTGCCGTTGACAAACAAGCGATATGTAGCTTTTATTCAGTTTTTCACAGGGCAAGACTATAAGCTAGAAGAAACTATGACCATAGAGTTTCCCAAGACAGAAAATCGTCGTGCTGATGGAGTTTTTCTTATAAGCAGTACAGAAGGCGAGATAGTCTGTCATATCGAATTTCAAAGCTCTAATGATTCGACGATACCTTATCGCACTGTTGACGTAGGTGCAATGAAGCACGAAGAGATTCTTAATCTCAGCAATCCAAAGCTGTATGCTCTATTGCCTGTCGTGGATCGAGAATATTACCAGTACAAGCCAGAAGAACACTTGAAGAAAAGTACTGAAGTGATTCTTGACAGTACATTATCTTTGGAAGAAAAAAGGAAAGTGCTATTTCAAGCTAATCTCTTAGCTGGCATAGTTCACGAAGATTCGTTGGTTAAAAAAGTCTTTGCGGAGGTGGATAAAATGATCAATCTTCAAGAGTCATCTACCTATCGACGTATTATTAGAGAAGGACAAAAGGATGCATTAACTAAGACTTTAATACGTTTGCTTAATATTAAGTTCGGAAAATTACCAGAGTCATACGTGGATCGTATAGAGAAGCAGGAGTATCATGCATTAGAGAATATTGCCGATAAAATATTTGAACTTGATAAACCTGAAGATTTAGACAAATATCTTAATTAAAGCATCATAGGTACAGGTAAACTACGGCCTGTGTCTCTCTCTATCTCGACGAGTTCCTTCCTTATTATATATACGTGTATTAACGTACAAAAAATTGCAAAAAATGAATATGCAGAGGGAGCAATGGCGAGGGCGTGTTAAACGCTTCTCGTCTTTTTTTGTTTCTTTCCAGATGACAACATCGTAATCACCGACCTTCGTCAATTCAACGATTATCAGCATTTGCTTACAGCAGGTTTTAGAATCGGCCGTATATGGGCCAATGAAAAGAGTCGACGTGACATTACCCAGCAAGCCGTAAGTGATCACGTTAACGCTGCCATTCGTAAGATAGCAACATTATATCGTCGTAAGGAGGTTGCCTAGATTATGTACGAAGTTCATAGTTTAACTTCGCCAGTGAATGATATTTTAGATACAGGTAGGAAGAGGGTTAGGTCGTTGGTGAAGCAGGGGAAGAAGTAGGGTTGTTGTAGTTAATCGTTTGAGTTAAGGCTGTATGTTATTGAAAGAGAAGCCCGTCAGAAATGATTTCTGGCTGGTTTTTAACCAAAAAGGACTGCTTATCGCAGTCCATCTAGACAAGTATTAATTGCTATTTTATTAAGTGTTCTATTTTAGTTCGTACACTTTTTAATACTTCTGTGTTCACTTTACCAAATCTTTTCCTGATGATTCTTTTTGAAAGTGTATAAACTTTGTCTGCTCTTACTGCTGATAAAACTTTAAGGGCACCCTCGTCTAAGTCTTTTTGTTCAATCAAGACTGAATAATCAAGGTCTTTTAATTTTGATGTAATAGCAACAACAAGAACATCATCGGTTATTTGATTATAATCATCATTTGAAATAATTAGAACAGGACGTTGTTTACTACTTGTTAAGTCACTGAATGGAACTGGAATTAAAACAATATCACCTTGTTTATGCATCATTCCAAACCTCATCATCTATATCATTATCCCAAAAATCAATACTACTTTCACTCGCTTTTGTTAAATCTTCTGATAAACTTTTTTCTTTTTTTGCTTTTAAATATTCAGCAAAGTCTAAGATTTTATTGACTTCTTGCTCTGGAATTTCATCAATAATTTTTAATAGTCGTTCCTTAGCAGTATTCATGATGTTCTTCACCTCTTTCAATGAATATTTTATCTTACGAAACTCTCGTTGTTAAATAACTAGCCGTTAGCCGTCATGAGCTAAAGTTGCCTTTTACTGTTAGCCTACCGTAGGCATCGGTCAATCACCTCTTACAGCAATTGTAAACGATAATTCAGTATAAATAAAGTTCAATCGTAGAAGTCAGCCATTTATCGCCATCCCAATCTTCTCAACAGCGTTAACCTTCAACTTCTGCGAAACACATCCGTACTTCTCCATGAAGTAGTCCAAGTGTTAATGCCCATAAGCTCCTGTATAACCCACGTCATCCCACCGAAGGGCCAGCAGTTCACCAACTCGTAACCCCGTTCCTAGCAATAGTTGAAAAGCGATACACAGTCTGTCCTCTTTGGAGATGGCAAGGAAAGTCGCCATCTCCGTTGGACTCATATAGGCCATATCGGTGTTTTCGTTGTTATTTTCTTTTCGTGGTTTATGTACGGTATTAGCAATGTTGACCGTTACATGACCTTCTTCAACAGCTTTTCGTAAAGCCGACCTAGCTGTAAACAGAATCAACTAAAGTTATCAAGACCCAGAAGGCTTATCGTAATAGCTGGACTCGCTTTACCGAATGGCTGGCGAAAGAGAACCCCCCACAAGACTTTTTCTCAACTTTTTAAGCCAATGCAACAGCAATCGTCAGAGGTCCAAGACGGCCTATGAACATAGGAATGACTGTTGTAGTTAATTGCTTGAGTCGTTTGAGTTAAGGCTGTAGTTATCGCTGTAGAAAGAGAGGCCCGTCAGAAATCATTTTTCTGGCGGGTTTTTACGTATATGCTGTGAACTATCGCACCCATTAGTTAAACAATTATTTGGCAAAAGTGCAGACTAAAATTATTTTTTATTCGGCTACTTTATGCCACTTAATATCATCAGTATTGAATACATTTGTATCCTTGGGAAGACCATAGTAAAAAAGTTTTTCCCCATCTTTATTAAATGCAGTAGGATTAAGTAAATATATTTGTTTACTAACTGGAAACAAGAAAGTAACACGTTCTCCCATGTTAATTCTCTTACTTTTTACATTAGGCTCTACACCAACTTCTATATATGAGACTTCTTCATCGTTGGAGATGATACTTATAAAAGTTGCGTCCGTATTTCCTGTTGAGACGTTTAGAACACCAGCTGTTTGAATTTTATCTGAGCTATATGGTGTATAGGTTGATACATTACTACGATAAAAAAGCCCATCTTTTTCAGTTAATACAGTTCGGTATAACTCTTCCTTGTCACTTTTAAACAAAAAAATAAAAGATGAACCTACTTTATATTCGCCTATCAACTCTGCATCGTTCTCAAGGAAGGAATGATTTTTAGCAGAACTTACTGCCGTAAACCTAAATTCACTAATAAAAAATATAAATACGATAACCAATAAAATAGGAAGCGTAATCATTAACTTTTTCATACCTTATCTCCTCTCTATATAGTAGACCCCTACAATAATAAAACTCTTGTTCCACTAAACTGCTCGTTAGTTAAATAAATGCTCGTAATCCATCATGAACATAGTAGCTTTTTGCCGATATCTTACCGTGAATATAACTTTTTATCTCTTACGGCGAAGGTTTGCTTTCGCCAGGAGTTGATGAAACTTCCTCGTAAGATTCCGTTGCAATACGGCTGTTCCTTTCGACGTTGTAACCACAAAGCCTGTATCTACATTCTGTGAATCGCCACAGAAATATCTAATTTGCCTCCTGTTACGAAAACAGGGTAGGATAGGTATATTTCCCATACCAAAAGGGGTAACGAATCAAACGTGGCCAATCTACGAAGTAGCTGGATAAGGGTCTTTTTAGTTTCATAAAAAGAGGGAGGACGGTGTCTTCCAAGTACAAAATCAGTTAACGCCTCTCTTATTGAAACAGTCGCTTGTAAAGTGGATGAATTTGTCCTAGGATAATACGTATATACTCTTGCCGGAAACAATTCACCAGAGAATTACATAGGGGGGAAGCATGAGTGATATGACGAATGGTAAAGCTATCGCTTCACTGGTACTGGGTATATTCTCCATATTATCTGCTATCTTAGTATCTATAGGACTTATACTTGGTGTTGTTGGCTTAATTCTTGGAATCTGGGGACTACAAGAAATAAAACGTCTTGAACAAAAAGGTAAGAACATTGCAATAGCAGGAATTGTTTGTAGTAGTATCGGTGCTATTCTACCCATATTGGCAGTTATTTTTGCGTATACGGCTTATCTGAACTATACTAATTATTAAACTATTAGGTGTAATTAATAGCTAATGAAAATCCTCACAAAAAAAGATTCTTAAGAAAGGCATCTCCCAATACGAAATCTAATTGGAGGAAAGTTGACGGAGCTGTGGAAAAGTCTATGGGATAAACCTAAATGCACTATCTGTAGCAAAGAGATCAAGGGTAATGACGTTGGCCGTCCAAGAAATCTACAAACTGGTCAACGGCAAAGAAATTGTAGGTGTTATCGTCTACGTCTATCCACTACTAGCTTTGGCAGGCCGTAATGTGGTAGCTGGCCTTCACGAAATGACCTCCCTCATTTATCAATAGAATAACTGTAGTTGAATATATCCGTCCGACTTTTTGTGCACCATTTTGTCGGTTGTAGAAAGAGAGACCCGTCAGAAAATTTTCTGGCGGGTTTTTGCAATAAAATGTTACAGCTTAAATTTTCATTCCATCAAGATTTCCAGCATTCTTTTTCTATTCATAAGAAATTCTCTGGTAACACGAAAATGCTCTGTTTCTTCGTAGGCAATCACAGCGATGCCTTCCTCTGAAAAGTGCATAATCGTTGCGTCAGGATAGGCCATAATAATTGGTGAGTGAGTAGCGATAATGAATTGTGAATCCAAACCAACTAAATCATGGATTCGAGAGATCATTGCCATTTGACGAGTAGGAGAAAGTGCAGCTTCTGGTTCATCTAAGATATAAATTCCACGACCCATAAAACGGTTCATGAATGTTGCAAAAAACGCTTCACCATGCGATTGATGATGAAGAGACTTGCCACCATACGAATCGATAATGCCAAGAACATCAACATTTGTAGAGAAATTATAAAAACTTTCTGCTCGTAAAAAGAATCCGTCTCTAGGTTTTTTTGGACTGCGGATTACTGTAAGATAACGGTGTAAATCTGAATGAGAATCCTGGGTAGAAAAGTTAAAATTCTTCGTTCCACCTTCTGGATTGAAACCAATAGCGACAGCAATAGCCTCTAATAATGTTGACTTACCTGTGCCATTTTCCCCTACAAAAAAAGTCACTTTAGGATGAAGTCTGATTTCATCTAGTTCTCGAACAGCTGGTAGGGAAAAAGGATATTCCGAATATGAAGGTAATTCTTCTTTACGAATCCGAATACTTCGGATATACATATCTCGCTTTTCTTCTAGCATCTATGCACCACCAAACAAATTGCAGAAAAAGGATTCGATGTATGTACGATTTATTGTAACATATTGGGCTCAGTTTGGCATAAACGTATCGGGTGGACAGGGCGTGAATCGAATATAGAATGTCGCCTCTGAATATTACGGTTCCAGAGAGCCGCAATTCCGGTGGTAGTTGAGCCACTTCTCCGGAAAAAATGAGCCTCGAAGAGACGGGCGAAGCCCCTTGCCATTGACAGACGGCGGTCTCGAACGGACAATCTAGGTGGCGGTGTTTGTGCGACATTGCTATAAATAATGCCAAGTACCTTAAGGGGCTCATTATCCGGAAGGGTGGCTCAAACAATCCGGAATAGTTGCTTGAAGCACGAAGAGTTTCGTAATCTCAGCAACCCAAAGCTGTATGCTCTACTGCCTGTAGTGGATCGAGAATACTATCAGGACAAGCCAGAAGAACACTTGAAGAAAAGTACTGAAGTGATTCTAGACAGTACATTATCTTTGGAAGAAAAAAGGAAAGTGCTATTTAAGCCAATCTCTTAGCTGGCATAGTTCACGAAGATTCGTTGTAATTAAAATAACACAGACATAGCTTAAATACGGCCTGTGCCTGTCTCTCTATCTCGACGAGTTCCTTCCTTATTATATATACGTGTATTAATGTACAGAAAAGTTGCAAAAACCTTCGTCAATTAAACGAATATCAGCATTTGCTTACAGCAGGTTTTAGAATCGACCGTATATGGGCCAACGAAAAGAGTCGACGTGACATTACCCAGCAAGCCGTAAGTGATCACGTCAATGCTGCCATTTGTAAGATAGCAACACTCAATCGACGAAAGGAGGTGGCTTAGTCATTATTCCGATATGTCTCTAAGAGAGGGTGGATTTTTTTCGAGTAATAGTAAATAATTACAATCCAAGCGAAATACGAAACAAAAGTCCAACCAATGTTCCATCCATTAAAATACATAACAAGACTAAGATAATGGGCAATGGCTTCACCAGCAGTAAGTGCTGTAGGAAATAACAGAATCAGCCATAGATGGTTCATAGAACGTCTGATTAGTAAATATCCGAAGTAAGATGCTACGACAGGATAAAGTCCAAGATTAAAAGGCAGGGCACTTATTGAGACATGATCATAAATCGGATAAAGGAGCCAGTAGCCCAAAGAAAATCCAAGCTCGTTAAAGAGAAAAGCAACAGCAGAAGCAATTGGGGCAGTCAATAAGACGATAAATTTATCTTTTCTGTACAAAAGAAGACCAAATATCCACGGCAAAATAAAGGCAAGAACAATATTTATTATCATGTAAATTAGGTTTTCCTAAGAAAGATAATCCATTCAAAAAACTTCTCGCCTTCTTTTGTTTCTTTCCAGATGATAATGTATCGTAATCACCGACCTTCGTCAATTCAAGGTGATGTGAGAGAAGTTCACAGTTTGACTTCGCCAGTGAATGATATTTTGGATACTGGTAGAAAGAGAGACCCGTCAGAATAATTTTCTGGCGGGTTTTTGCAATCACACTGAAATATTCTTTAAGCCTAAAAATGCAACAGCAGGGACAGACAATGCAATATCTTTGAGGTAAATTACGTTAATACTTCGAGCAATCATCAACTCAGGCACTTGGATAATATGTAACCGTCCTTCAATAACATCTTCTTCAACGACCATACTTGATAATACTGTAACGCCTAAATTGGCCGATACAGCTTGCTTAATGGCTTCTAAACTGCTGAACTGCATATGTATTTGCAGTTATATGGGCTATTTTTAGTTTGTATTTATTGAATGATTATCTTAAGAAACACTTTCTCAAAAGTGAATACTCCCCTCCACAGTGGGGTATGGTTTGAGGTATTGTTGGCTCCCAAGTTTTGGGAGTTTATGTACATGGTCTTTATTTTCAGAGTTCAATAATAGAAGTAATAAACTATGGCAGTATCGTTTTGGTAGTAATAGTCTACCTACTGATCTTAAGGAAATTTCAGAGAAATAATAAGATTGAAAAGTCTAAACGTAAGCGTCAAACAGTACCCACCTTCCTAATGCAAAAAAATCCCCACCTTGAAAAACAAGATGAGGATTCCGTTAATCTCTAAATTCCTATTTTGTTGCTAGACAGCTATTAGGCAAAGATTCTTTTGACCATGGAAGCAGTTGATCTAGAACCTGTTCATCTTCAGTATCTATGTTGGGCAACTGCTCGAAAAGGTATATCAGATAGGTAAAAGGATTCAAACCATTCTCCTTGGCTGTTTCAATAATGCTATAAACAATTGCGCTTGCTCGTGCGCCACTAGGAGTGTTACTGAACATCCAGTTCTTTCTTCCAACTACGAAGGGTTTTAAAGATCGCTCACTGCGATTGTTGTCAATTTCTAGGTTACCATCAAGCAAAAAGCCCTCTAGTTTTTCCCATTGGTTCAGGCAGTAAGTGATCGCTTGACCAAAGGAACTTTTAGGAAGAACTTTAGTTTCTTGTGTATGAAGCCATGCTAAAAAAGCATCTAGAACAGGTTTACTGCGCTCTAGACGTTCTTTATAACGTGTTTTAGCATCAACTTCTGCTTCTTTTAAGTCGCCTTCAATAGCAAAAAGTTGATTGCAATATTCTAGTCCTTGTTGGGCAACGACAGGCTTGGAGGATTTTTGGTTTGGTAGTGCTTTTAAGGCCTCATTGAATTTCCTCCGCGCGTGAGCCCAGCAGCCACAAAGCCTGACATTTTCCACGAGGTGGTACCCAGAATACCCATCTACGTGCAAAAAGCCTCTAAAATCCGATAAAAACTTTTTAGGATGCTCACCAGCTCGTGTCTCTTGATAGTCAAAAAGCACGATGGGTGGACCGACTGGCCCTGTGCGGTACAACCACATATAAGAATTGGTCTGCGCTTTCCGACCTGGCTCATGAAGTACCTGCAAGCTCGTCTCGTCACAATAGAGGTACTTCTGTTGCAACAGGTGGTGGTGCATCCGATCATAAAGCAGACTTAACCATCGGTTAGCGCCGTAAAGAACCCAGTTGGCCAGATTTTGGCGAGACAAATTAACGCCAAGGTGCAAAAAATGCTGCTCCTGACGGTAAAGAGGCATACCATATGCATATTTTTGGGTCATCACGTAAGCCATAACTGATGGAGAGACAAAGCTCTTTTGGAGTACCGGTGCTGGCATGGGTGCAGTGATAACCAGAGGTTTATCTGCATCAGGTGCGTCTTTCTCACAACAGCGACAAGAGTAGACATAGCGCACATGCTTGACCACTTTTACCTGGGCAGGAATGATCTTCAACTCTTGCCGTTCTTCTGTGCTCATTTCGTGCAAAGCACCACCGCAACAAGCACAATGCTTCTCTTCTTCGGGTAGACGGTATTCAATCGTTTCCACGGGCAGTCCTTCTATGTTAACAACGCGAGAACCCCGCTTTTTACGGCGTTGATGAGGTTGCACCTCAATGTTTTCTATGGGAGGCTCAACCAGAGGCGCTAGCGCTTCTAGCTCAGTTTCATTAAAAAGAAGCTCCTGCTGACCTGGAACAGTTCGTTCGCTAGAAGAGCCGTATTGCCGATGGCGATTAAGTTGAATCTGCTCCTTCAGCCAGTTCAATTGAGCCATTAATTCAGCATTTTGCTGTTCTAGTTGTTTACAGCGATTCTGGAGATATTCAATTGATTCAGTATTGTCAATGCTATTGCTCATACATAGTAATTTCGACAAATTCTGCGAATATCCTTTTTAAAGACGGCTAAGAGCTGAAAAAACATTTCTTTTTATAGGATTGTACGAGCCGTGACCACAGGATGGGCTTGATGCTGTTCGAGTGCAAGACCATCGAGCAACCAGCGAAGTTCTCGACGACTAATCTTTGTCGTTTTAGAACTTCCTTCTGTTGGCCATTGAAATTTCCCTCGCTCTAGGCGGCGGTAATATAGCCAAAAGCCATTTACTTCCCACTGTAAAATCTTAAGTTTGTCACGTTGGCGATTACAAAAGACAAAGAGACAAGGTGAAAAGGGATCTAGCTCGAAGACCTCTTTCACGATTACTGCCAAGCCATCGATTGATTTGCGAAGATCCGTAGCACCTGAGGCCAAATAGACCTTTTCGATTGCTGCTTCACTTATCATGGTACCGTCAGCGCCCTTACTACTTGCCTGAGTAGAACCGAATTGAATCCGGGTCTTACATCGATAATTGCCGGTCCTATCCTGATAGCCAAGCCATTCGGGCTATCGCGTTCTTTGGAACTGTCACTGTTCGCATTGTCTGTTTTTGTATGGCCAACGTCCATAGCAAATTTTTCTACGTTGTTCTTTATTTCGGATTCCTTTGCTTCTCTTAGTGTATCCTCTGCACCAGCATTGCTAACAGGCTCTGCAGCATCGGTTCCAACGTCATTTACTTTGGTATTGTCAGTTTCAGTGCAAAAGAGTCTCATATCTTCAGCTTCTGAATCTTGGGAGCTAACACTGCTTCCGTTATCCTCTTCATTATCACTTATCTCGATTGAAATCCACTGCGTTTTGGGGTTCGCTGAACTTTCTACGGCTTCAATCTTCTTAAGCCAATAACGCAGTTGATGAGCTTTGACATCATTGGCAGCACACCACTTTGGTATGCTTAGGCCGCTTGCTCTATAAGCAGCCACTCGTGCTTCCCATTCTTTTTTTAGATGTGCTCTTGACATGAAAAAATCCTCCCCAGGTTGTATTCTTGAGGAAGATTATCTCATAAAAGAAGTTGTGCTACCATGTGGGTACTGTTTGACGCTTACGTCTAAACTTAAAGCAATGGCATGAGAAGAGTTATTTGAAGGAGGTTGCCTAGGGAGAAAGTAACCATACTTCGGATTTAGGAAGTCTCTAGTGCTAAAAAGCTTTCATTTACACTATCGGGTGGACAGGGCGTGAATCGAATATAGAACGTCGTTCCTTGAGGACTACTCTGAAAATCCATTTTTGCCTTATGGTTTTCTACTACTTTATAGCAAGTGGCAATGCCCAGTCCTGTTCCATTTTTTTTCGTTGTGAAAAAGGGAGCCCCTATGTTATCCTGGATTTCCTTGGGAATACCTGTTCCTTGATCAGATATTGCAAGAACGACTACATCATCCTCGAAGGATGTTTTTAAGGTAACCGTACCCTTTTCAGGCATAGAGTCAAGAGCATTTTTGACGAGGTTAAGTAGTAGCTGTCTTATTTCATTTTCATCGAGAACAGTTTTGGGAACCGATTGAAGAACAGCAGTAACATACTTGTCTTGTTTATAAGCCTCTGCAGTCAATAAAGGCATTATCCTATTAATAACTTCGTTTACATCCATTTCTTTTGATTCTCTATTTTTTGTCCGAGCCAACGATAAGAACTCAGTAATAATGTCGTTGGCTTGATCAAGTTCACTCAGCATAAGTTCTACTTGTTTTTTATAAGGCGATAAATCCTTACGGATCAAGAATAGTTGTAAGAAACCTCTAACAACAGTTAGTGGATTTCTTACTTCATGTCCAATGCCAGCAGCCATTTGACCAACCGTATTCAGACGGTCGAGACGACTCATTTCTTTTTCGTATTTATTCTTTTCTGTTATGTCAATGCCCACATATAGAAAACAGGCTTTGCCATTTAACTGTATCGCTTCTGTTGTTAGCAATACATCACGAGTTTCTCCATTTTTGGCGTTGAAAGATACCAATATATTACGTACAGGTCGGTTTCTGATCAAACGATGCATGTCTTTTGTTAGAATATTAAATTCATTCTGGCTTTTATTGATGATTTCTTCTCGGCTATATCCTGTTGTGGCTACCCACTCTTTATTTACGTCAACATACTTGTAATCGTCGATAGACACAATAGACAAACTTACAGGAACTTTATGAAAAATTTTATAAAAACGTTCTGATGAGAGTTCTAAGTCTCGATAGGGAGCCGTAATGGTGCTAACAAAAATACCTTTAAATAAGTAATAATAGTAGCAAATCTTGAGCAAATGCCCCAAAACCATAAGATAAGAGTTGACAGAAGTGAATACTGCAAAAATAAGCTCCCCTGGTATAGTTATAAGTAAAGCAAGAAAAACATAGCGATCTTTCTCTGTTGACCAAGAATTGAATTTTCTATAACGAAAAAATAAAGCAAGGGCAAACATGGATGTAATTACAATTTCCATTAAGATTTTAGTTCCTGTTGCTCCTTGTCCGTTAATAAACAATGAAGGCATAGCAGGTGGGTAAAAAAGGAAAACAGATAAGATTATAGAGAGCAGCAGAGACATTAACAACCAGTTCCATTTGGTTGTTCGAAATATGATGTTTTTAGATATAAGAAGCAGCACCAATGCTTCAACAAATCTCCCAGCGACCCAAAAACGACTTGATAAATCGTGTTGGTCTAAAGGACTTTGAAAGTAACCAATAAAAGAAATAGTATGTATAACATCCATAACCGCAACAACAAAAAAACCAAAGCCGACAAGATGAATTTCAGGAGAAGCTCGGTGGAACAAAATCACTGTAATACATAAAGCCAGAAAAAGCAAAGAAGATGGCTATTGCTTCTACGGCAGTATGAGCTAAATAATGATGGTTACGCCAAATTAGATGGTCAAATAACCATGAAAATAGCAAGATCATCATAATTAACAAAAAATAATGGCGTAGTATATCATAAATATCATTTTTTTCTTTCACAAAGTTAAAAAAATTAGTCATTTTCACTCTCCTGCTATAGAAATTCATCTTCTTTTTGATTATATACTAAAACCATAGAATAATTTGTCGAATCGTGGTGCATACAAAAATTAGATAGAAATTTAACAAAATTGATCTCACAATTATAAAATTTTGTGGGCTATAAGAGGCATCTCCCAATACGAAATTTTATAATTTTTGCTAAGCAAATTTTGTTCTTATTCTACAAGAAAAACGATTTTCGTTAACAGCTCGCTTTCTGGAACTTCCAGAGGTGAGTTATAGTAAAATTCATAGACTACACCAGTGGGACTATAAGCATTTTCCATTGTCCACTTTTGCATAGCCTCATAAACAGAGGCCGAATCTTTGTATGGACCTTTATACAGATAGGATACTTGATGACTCGCTGGAATTTCACTAGCTTGGATGTCGCCTTTGCCACTGAATTGCTTCGACACGGGAACCCCTATCTCTATATCGAGATTATCCATATCCATGTTGTAATAGGCTCCAAAGGGGATACCGGCAGGTTTTTCTCCAATTTCAAGGAGATGCTGAAAAATAGCTTCATAAGCTTTGCCAAAAAGTGCTGGCAAGTCAATAAAAGGACCAGACCTAACAAAAAACCAGCCCTAAAGCTGCTAGGTACAGCCAGGCTGGTATTTAGACGATACAGATCATGTTCTTTCTTTCGCAACCATATTATACCACTGATAGGGTTCGTTTGTCACTCATGGGGGAATTATAAAACGTGTAATGCATTACAGCTTCTGTTATAATTAATGAAAATAGAAATCATTTCGGAGGACTTTCTTGGGTATTTTAGAAAAATTACATACATTGATTATTTTGCTGGCTGTCCTAGCAGGCTTGTTGTTAGGTCAAGTGGGAATCATAGAAGCAAATGCTGAAAACCTTATTGTTCCTTTCTTGCTTCTGATGTTGTATGGTCTTTTTTTAACGATTCCTATAAAAGACTTAAAAAAAGCATTTGTAAATTACAGGTTTGCTGGTGTCAGTCTAGCGATTAATTTTATTTGGACACCTTTGTTAGCATGGGTGCTTGGTGCGATCTTTCTCTCAGACCATCCGGCCTTATGGATTGGATTCATTATGCTGATGGTAACACCATGTACTGACTGGTATCTTGTCTTTACTGGTATCGCAAGAGGAAATCTTTCGCTATCGACAGCAATATTGCCTGTTAATCTAACTTTACAGGTTTTGTTACTACCGGTATACTTATTGCTTTTTGCAGGCATTATGGAAGCAGTCGATATGTCGATACTAATAGAGAGTATTTTGCTGATCATAGCTCTTCCGTTTTTGTTAGCCAATATAACGAGATTTCTGTTCTACAGAGCCAAAAAAGAAAAAATTCTAGAAGAAAAGCTATTACCCTTTTTTAGTACAGGTCAAATATTCTTTCTAAGTCTAGCCATCTTGTTTATGTTTGCTTCACAGGGAAGATATCTAATTGAAAATATTAGCATGGTCTATACAATACTGGTTCCAATTCTTGTCTTTTTCTTGATCAACTTTATAGTTAGCCGTATTATTAGCCCTATGTTTAATTTCTCTTACGAAGATTCAGCCAGTTTGACATTGACCACATTGGCAAGAAACTCACCACTAGCATTAGCTATTGCAGTAACAGCCTTTCCTGATCAACCAATTATAGCTTTAGCTTTAATAGTTGGCCCTTTGATTGAATTACCCTTATTGACAGGTATTTCTCAAATACTTTTAAGAATTCGTGGTAATAGGAATGAGCCAATCAATGAATCCAATATTGCTAGCGAACAGAGAGACCCATCAGAATAAATATTTTTTGGCGAGCCTAATTTTCTTCAAAGAGGATAGCTGCGTTGATGAGGGTAGATTTTTTTCAAGTAATTGAACTTGATAAGCCTGAAGATTTAGACAAATAATATCTTAATTAAAGTAACAGAGGTACAGGTCAACTAAGCCCTGTGCCTCTCTCTATCTCGGCGAGTTCCTTCCTTATTATATATACGTGTATTAACACGGGATCTTTGAAGCGTGGGGCACTAAGCCTCGCGTTTCT
Organism: Heliorestis convoluta; assembly: GCF_009649955.1. Classification (NCBI taxonomy): domain Bacteria; kingdom Bacillati; phylum Bacillota; class Clostridia; order Eubacteriales; family Heliobacteriaceae; genus Heliorestis; species Heliorestis convoluta. Next base: position 2,131,933 of record NZ_CP045875.1, read on the forward strand.
TTTTTTTCAATTAACACTTTGCGAATTGATAGCATAGTTTGCAACTGGAAGAATCTACCATAAAGAAAGGGGGAGTATAATTGAACTGGTTTCGTGAATTACCGATTGTTCGCAAAGTTAAGGTAGGACTAATTACAATCGTTTCCATCATGGCTCTAACCGTCATAGTTGCTGCCATGGGGTTTTTTGTAATTAACCAGAGTCTGCGCATGTTAACACCCAAAAAGCCCTCTAGCCCTTACGCCACAGGGCTTAGCGAAATTGTCACGAAAACGTGAAAATTCCAGAAATCCCGATACAAATTCGACAAAAACCATATTGATTTTCCATCTAGCGGTTCAATTTTCCATGAAAAAAAGGATTCCTCAGCCCTTTTGCGAAGTGTTTAAGCGCTAACCAAAAACACACAAAGGGAGGAATCCTCTGTGCATAGTTTACCACAAGAACCCGATATGATGGAAGATCATCTTCGTATTCCTAACAAGAAAAAAAGGAAGAAATCGAACAAAAAGAAGAACGGCAAATGGGTAGGAGATAAGGTTGGTCGTGAGATAGAAGACTTCGCCTGTTATGCAACAAAAATACACGATTTTTCTCGGATGGCTCACCAAGCAAAAGATAGTCGTAAAAGAGCTCAAATCAAAGCGCCTATCATTTTTATCGTTGTCTTTTTTGGTGCCTTTTTCAGTATGGTTAGTATGGCGCAGTTAGATCATTGGCTAAAAAGTAAAGTTTTTGCTAGGTTTATTCCTAGTAGATTTCGCTTACCCTCCCATGACACAGTTCGAAGAGCACTGCAGAAGTGGGATTTAGATATTCAACGACAGCAACACCAAGAGATTGTAATTTGCTATAAAGAGCAAAAAGGACCTAAAAAAGGTAGCATTGATGGTCTGAGAGTTACGGCCATAGACGGCGTTGAACTCTTTCACAGTACCGCCTACAAATGCAAAGATTGTTTGACCCGAGAAAAACGAGATGGCAGCACAGAGTATTATCATTCTATTGTCGTGGCCCAACAAGTTGGCGGCGGGGCTAACATCATTTATGATTGGGAAATGCGTAAGCCGAGGGATGGTCAAGATAAAGACGAAGGTGAATCGACAGTAGCTCTACGCTTAATCAAAAGCTTAAAAGAAAAGTACGGAAAAATCACCGATGTATATACCTTAGATGCCCTTTACGCCAAAGCTCCTATTATCGAAGCCGCGTTAGCAGCAGGCTCCCATGTTGTGATTCGCATGAAAGATAAGCGTATGCGAATTATGCAAAGAGGCCATAAAGAGTTTTCTGAGCGTAGCTATGATCATTTTTGGGAAGAGAATGATAGACGAGGCAATTCTATCTATGTGCAAGCCTGGGAGCAAGAAGGCCTTACAGATTGGGATCAAGTCTCTATACCTCTACGACTCATCAAAATTATCCGTCATACTACGAAAACAATCATAGAAGGCAACGAAAAGGTACAAGTCACAGATATCACAGAGCAATGGCTTGTCACAACCTATACAAAAACAGAAGTAAAAGTACAAACAATCGCCCGAATTGCTTGTGAGCGTTGGGAAATAGAAAATGTCGCTTTTCGCAATCTCAAGACTTTTAATCACATAGACCACTGCTTTGTTCATCATCCTGTGGCTATCGAAGCACTGATTAACTTTCAAGTGATGGCCTTTAACCTAAAGCGAATGTACTTTTATCATCACTTATCGAATTTTCGAAGTTGGGATATCCAGTTAAGAGAAGTCATCAACGAAATGCGTGAAGCAGCTCGTTGGGGAAAACTCAATTTATGTCGTTGGCTCTGGAAGTGGGGGCTTTGTGTATTATGAATCTATTCGGATGGAAGAGGGTGTTGGAGGAGCAAAAATTGTAAAATAAAAAATCTATCAATTTCTACATAGGGATATTTCAACATGGAATTGGTTAATTTGAACAATTTATAAACGTTTTTCATGGTGATGATTTGTTGATTATTAATGCTGGACGTTGTGTGTGTATCTAACTAGAGGTTGTTATGAACGTGCGTAGACTCTGATTGTTTAGGGCGATTGATAGCTGAATTAAGAAGTTCTGGTATTTTTACGCCTTTTTGTTCTTTTGGACTATATCTTTCTATCACTAGCAAGTTAATTGAAATAACTTCTCGCTCTGTTAGATACCGCATTATCGCTCAACCAGCTTTTTTAGAGTTTCATCGTATTCTTTCATGTTCTTATCTAAAAGATCAAAAAAATCAGAACTAATGCCTTTGGGTAACTGAACCTTCTCGCTTTTACGAATAACAATTGTATCACCTTGCTCTTCAACAGAAACGTTGTCACCTTGTTGGAGACCAAGACGATTTAACAATTCAATAGGAAAGGTCACACCCAAACTGTTACCGATCTTTGTTAGCTTGCGCTCCATTGTATCACCACCATGCTATTTTTCATTATTATAATATGCAAAAACTATAATTGTTATTACTGTTATAACACAAGTTGGATAACATCTCTAGGAGCTTGTATTTAGAATGAAATACGAAGCCTGTTAAAGGATTTTTTAGTGAAGATATTCTCAAGAACCTCCGGTGTTGGTCACGAAATTTCTTCGTGTCATAGTAGTACCGTTGCACTATAAGAAAGAGTCGCTTCTATCGGTAATGATACCCAAAGAAGCGACTTTTTCTTGTATAATGGATCGTAAAACCCTAAGAAAAGGAGCAACGACCAGCTATGGCACCATTAGAAGTCCGTCACTTTGGATTGCAACTTCTTGCATTAAGAAAAGAGAAAAAGCTAACACAAGAACAACTGGCCCAAGAGCTAAATGCAAAATATGGTCACAGTCTCGGCAAGTCGTCCATATCTCACTACGAAAATGGCAATCGACTCCCAGAAATCCCTGTCCTCGTCGATCTGGCTGACTTTTTTCAAATAACCCTTGATCAACTGCTTGTCTTACATCCTCTTCGCAAGGAAAAAGACCACCAAAACAAAGCCCATGAAAAGGAAGGTCATGAAAACCAAAGTCGCGAAAGCAACATCCATAATAGTCAAACCCATGAAAAAATAAAAGAGAATGACCATAGCTTTCATGAAGAAAAAAGCGACTACAAACATGCTCTAGAAAAAATGAAAGAGCAAGAAAAAATTCTTGAAGTGGACCTAGAAAAAATCGTGAATCAATGGATCCTCACAATAGAAGATGCTCCCTTACTAAAAATAAACAATCATAAACTAGGTACGAAAGATCGAGCCTTAATGATATCAGCTCTAAAAATCGGCTTTGAACTCGTAAAAAGTCGTAAGGAAGAGCAAAAAGAAAAAGGGTAAAAAAGAACTGAAGCAAAAAACTTTTGGCAGCAGAAGCCTTCTTTTACAGAAACGTAGCCGAAAGCCCACGGTTTCAATCGTGGGATGAAGGCGGCACCCGTTTCTGATATTGCAGTACAACATACAAACTGATGCAATATTGATATGGGACAAGAATATAGACGCACACAGACAACAGTATCTTTAATCAACTATCATTTCGTGTTCTGCCCTAGATACAGGCGAAAAGTTTTGGTAAAAGACGTAGATAGAAGGTTTCGGGAAATCTTACAAGAAGTATGCGACGAAAATGAAGTAAACATTGTTGAGTTAGAAGTAATGCCTGATCATGTCCATCTCTTTGCCAATGCCCTCCCTTCTATAAGTCCATCGGATATTATGGCAAAAGTAAAAGGAGTGACTTCAAGGAAGCTGCGGCAGGAATTTAAGCACCTGCACCATTTGCCTAGTCTTTGGACACGTTCTTTTTTCTGTTCCACGGCAGGAAACGTATCCAGTGAAACAATTCAACGGTACATCAAAGAACAAAAAACAAGGGGGTGATGAAAATTCAAATCACCGTAAAGGTTAAGTTGGAACCTACAAAAGAACAGTCGGTACAGCTTTTAACGACAACAAGAGAGTACATTCGCCTTGTAAACCAGATTGTATCAGACTATGTTTTTGTAGACTCATACTTGAAGTACACCAGCAAAGATGTTGTGGCAGACCTTCCTAGTGCAGTTAAGAATCAAGCCATCAGAGATGCAAAAAGTGTATTCTCGAAGTACAAAAAGAATGTATTTGATAATTCAAAGCTTGCCCCTGAAAAGCAGAAAGAAGTTAAAGTGCCTGTTCTAAAAAAGCCTGTTGCTATCTGGAACAATCAAAACTACTCGCTGAAAGGCAACATACTATCTTTTCCGGTATGGATTGATGGCAAATCAAAGCGAATTAGTGTTAAGGTCATTTTGACTGACTACCAACAAAACCGATTAACGGGTAAGCGAGGTAGTCTTCGCATAACTCAAAAGGCAGGTAAGTACATAGCACAAATAGCCGTAGACCTATCCATGGAACACCAGCAAACTGGTGCTGTCATGGGTGTGGATTTGGGTTTGAAAATTCCTGCTGTGGCTGTTATAGAAGGCGGTAAAACCAAGTTTTTGGGCAATGGCAGACAGAACAAATTTGTAAAGCGCAAACATCGGTCTATCCGGCGCAAACTTGGCAAGCTGAAGAAGTTGTCAGCAATCCGTAAACGTCACGATAAGGAACAGCGCTGGATGAAAGATCAGGATCACAAGATGAGTCGGCAGTTAGTTAATTTTGCAAAAGAAAATGGCGTTGCTACAATTCGCCTAGAAAAGCTCTCAGGCATTCGCCAAACGGCAAGAACAAGCCGTAAAAACGAAAAAAACCTGCATTCTTGGAGCTTTTATCGGTTAGCATCATTTATTGAGTATAAGGCCCGTCTTGAAGGAATCAAAATAGAGTTCGTTGATCCTAAACATACAAGCCAGAAGTGTCCGATTTGCGGCCAACTCAATAAAGCAAAGGACAGAAAATACAAGTGTAAATGTGGGTTCCAAACACATCGAGATCGATTGGGCGCAAGCAACATCATCACTGCGCCTGTGGCCGATGGTAACAGTCGGTCAGCCTAGACAGCTTATAGCTCTGGTCTAGGACGGGCTGCTGGCACAGCCCTGAACTTGGGGTCATACTCCGATAGCAGAAAGGCACTTCGGTTTAATCACCCAAGAATCCCAGCGGCTTTAGCCGTGGGAGTGTCAATTAAACTCACTTCACTCACTTAACTCTGTGTACCACGAACTTCTTCTGCATACTGCTCTATCTTCACCATGACAGCATCATCTTTCATGAGATCTAAAAGCTTCTGGCGTAGTTGGCGATTTTCTAGAATACCTCTACGCACACCCGAAGGCATAGCAGGATCGAGTTCAACAACCATGTAAGTAAAAATCAATAAGCCTGCTTCTGTGTCGGCATCCTCCTCGATTCTTTTCCACGCTTCTTCCGTGAGGCAAATACCTTTTTGAGAAGATGTAGCAAACAAGACTTCTTTTTTGCTAGATAACTTTGAATACATCTTTTCGTAAAGAGAATGGCATCCTTGCATATAAACTTTTGCTTGATAAGCGATCATTTCCAAGAAAAGCTTTTGAGGCTTCAAAAGAACAGAACCTTCCCTATAATATAGGAAAAAACTCATATCGCCTTCCAAGACTATAGAAGTTATGGCTGCCATATCGTCATCATTGAGATCATCGACGCCAAGGTCGTCGACATCGAGATCACCGACATCGAGGTCATCGTCTAGATCATCACCAACGAGTCCATCGTCATCATATTCAATGTCTTCTTCAAGGTCTTTCTCCGCCGCTAAACGATTCATATCATTCAAATCCTTTTCATACTTTGCAACTTCTGCCCGAACCTGTTGCTCAATCTCCTCTTTTTGTTCTGGAAAAAGTCGAACTAAGACGGAAAGACCTTCTTCTAGAGGAATATAGCGTTGAATATTGCGCCCTGTGTACTTCAATTCTAATAAAATGGTACCAAATTGTCCTTCCACCGTTCCAGGCACATCTGGTGATTCTTTGAAATAATCCATAACCTCATAAGTAGAAGGTTCCAAAAAGACCCAAGTACTACAAAGGCTTTTAGCAAATTCAACAGGAGAAAAACAAGGACCTTCTTTCTCGATACAAGCCAACTGGGCCAACCTCTCAAGATCACCCTTGTTATTAAGCCATTGAATATAAAGTCGTAAGACGCCGATTTGCTTACTACTTTCATAGTTTTTTAACTGTGACAAAAACCAATGATCTCGTTCGGCCACATTTTTATCAAAAAGAATTCGCAGAGCCTCTTCCTCAGGTCCGTTCCAATGATGATAGAAAGCATCAAACAACGCTTGTCCTGATAAAAATTGACTCAGTCGTTGATACATCTTTTCAGAATCAACGAGAACAGGCATATTGAGAGGTTTAGTTACAATCTCATCAGCCCAGCTTTTGGCTTTCAATGCTTGCTCTCTTGTAAAATCACCATGAACAGAGGCAAAAGGCGCCAGGCGTGTTTCGATCAACATAGCTAGCGCTAGAACGTAGATATGATAAGGACAACCTTGTGTTTTACTGTCAAAAATACTTGCCATGTTCCGTTGTTCACGAAAACCCTTACACAACTCTTCCAAAATATCAGAAGATTGACTTTCTTCAGTGAAACTTTTGTAGTGATCAAGATTGTAAGCTAGACGAAAAGACTCAGCTATTTTCAGACTTTCTAAATCACCGCAGACTTCCCAATGCCTCGTTTTTTCATGAACTTCTTCATCCTTAGCCCTACAATACTTTGCGATTTGCCAGCGCCCTTTATCTTCCAAACGAATACTAGCAAATGGATAAGCCTGAAGAAGCTCCAATGTTTCTTGGTACAAACGGTTCCAACGATCCTCCGTAATTTGATGAGGCATAAAATTCAAATTAATGTAAATTCCCACCAACGACACTCCTCGCAAAAAAAGTTGTTACTACCATTTTAGTTTACCCAAAAGAAACATCCAACAATAAGTTTCCTTCAAAGAAAATAATCGCGCCCTAGAACATGCCACTAGAACACAAAATAGGACAATACCCAAGGGGGGCTCACCCAGCCAAGGGTCGCACCAAGAAAAAAACCTGAATATTCTGATAAACATACATAGAATTACAACTACGCAACAGCTATGACATGGGCAGTCGAAGCGTCAACAAGACCGCGCAATAAAATGAATGTTATTTTTATTAGCGAAAGAAAACAAAAAGGTACCTACTGGTAATAAAACCCCAGAAGGTGCCTTTTTGCTTTATTCACTATCCATCCCTAGATATCGGAAAATATATCGGACATATTTTTCATAATAAGTCAGCACATCTTGAATAGAGCTGTAAACAATATGATCATCAATTTTCTGGTACTCATGGACAATGACATTACGCAAACCTGTAGAAGGCGCTATTTTGAGTGCAAACTCTATAGGAAGGACTTCTAATTCACCTAATTCTATAAATGAGGAGAAGTAATCGACGGTCGGTCCTTTCTTCAGCGCTTTGAGAATCATGTTGTTGATATCAGTTGCCACTTCTACAATCAATTGAATCGTTCGCTCAACAGCTCTTTTATGAAGGATTTTTTTTTGTACTCATCTTCACTAAGATGTGCACTAATTGCCTCTAGTTCTGCGCAGTAGCCTTTCAGAATGAATAACTTTTCCAATATGATTTCTTTTTCTATAAAGGTCATTCCTCTTCACCCTTCCAAACGTGATTGAAGGTACGCTTTGCGTTGGTCACGAAATTTCTTCGTGTCATAGTAGTAACGTTGTGCATAAAGACTGTATCGATAGAAATCGCCTTGTTCTTTTTCATAGAGAAGGCGACCTTTGGTGACAACTTCGAACTTCATAAGACCTGATGATATTTGCAAGTTGATGAGATCGATTTTATCGGACTGGAAGAGTAGGGCTAAGTCCACAATCAGTTGTAGCTGTTGTTCTGGTGTTATCCTTTTATCACTTAGGAATGCTAGATCAATGTCACTTATACCAGGTCGAAAGTGTGCTTGTCCATAACTTCCAATAAGAATAAGTAGCTGTAGGTTATATTTCTGAGCTATTTTTTCGATTTGGGGTTTTTGTTTTTTTATTTCAAAGCTATCTGCCATCAAATATACCCTCCTTTTCCCATTCCTATCTATTATTTTACTAAAATCTCCAGAAAATTAAAAGAGAAAAACTCTTGGAAGGCTTGATAACATTGCACTTGCCTTTGATGAAAATAAAAGGCAGGTGTTAGACTTGGAAAAAAGTATGTAAAATTACAGTACTTTATATGATGTCCAGAAATGAAAAAGCAAATCAATTTCCATTATATCCTAAATATTACGTTGATGTGGTATAATAATGAGATATAGAGTCTCTGTATGAATTAGAATAAGGGTCACCAAAGTCGGCGTCATTTTAATCTTGCACATATCATCTTGAACAAGGGCGGTGAGATAGTGGATCAAAAGGATATCCGATGGATTCAAAGATTCCACAACTATGAAAAAGCATTGATGCAACTTCAAGAAGCAGTGGAACTGATCAATCAAAGGGAACTTTCAAGGCTTGAGAAACAAGGCATGATCCAAGCTTTTGAGTATACCCATGAATTAGCTTGGAAGACTTTGAAAGACTTTCTTGAAAACAGAGGAAATACAGATATATATGGATCAAGAGACGCAACAAAACAAGCATTTCAGTTAGGTTTGATAGAAAGTGGAGAAGTGTGGATGGAAATGATAAAAAGTCGAAATATAACCATCCATACTTATGATGAAAAAACAGCAGATGAAGTGATTTTGCTTATAAGAGATCAGTATTATGAAGAATTCAAAAAACTTAGAAACAGGATGCTTGAGTTTAAATGAAAAGAGAACAAGAAAAATTGAAATACGGTCTGAAAAATAGTGTGCTAGAAAGCATAATAAACATTCTTTCCCAAAGACCCAAAATTGAAAAAGCAATTCTTTATGGTTCAAGAGCAAAAGGAAATTTTAAAAATGGCTCTGATATAGACGTGGCTTGATAGGCAAGGAATTAGATATAAGGGAATTGAACAAAATTTCTTTATTGTTAGACGATCTATATTTACCCTATAGTATTGATTTATTGATATTTGAAAAAATAGAAAACCAGGATTTGATTGAACATATTAATAGAGTTGGAATTACAATTTACGAAAAGCGATGCCCTTCTGGATAACCCTGCCAAGGCAGCATTATCCAGAAGGGGTCGTACCGTGCGCCACGCTAAGGGCGCAAGCATGATGTGGGTGGGAACCCCACCAGGCGATAACAAGTAAGGAGCCCAAACGACAGGTAGGAAGTCGGATTGCTGCATAGTACCAATGAGACGGCTTCATCTTTGTCAGACATTGTGTCGTTCAAATTCTTTTTATACCTTCCAAATCAAAGTAGACATTTCTAGCCTTAAATGGTGCGGGGTTGGTGTATGTTAATTTGAATTTTTCAAAATCACTCATTCTTTTGGGATGATAGTAGGGCTTTTGAAATGTTAATTTTTTATCTCGAATCCAACCAGGAACTTCTAAGTCGAGAATTTGCAAGTAGTAATCGATTAAAGCTGAAACTACAGTTAAGTATTTTATTTCATGGTCATCACATAGATTTACGTCTACAGTAGTGTAGAGGCTATCAATAAAATCTTTATCTTTGGATTTTAAAAATTCTAACAGTTGACGTTTAGAAAACCAGCTATCGACTGCACAAAGCAGTTCGTATAGGCTGGTTTTTGTTTCCTAAGAGCAATCCATGATATACTTCTCAATCTCTTCAACCTTTTCAAAATCGAAAATCTTATCGGCAAGTATCTGTAAAGTGTTTGAATCTTGTTTTTCAATAAGCGCAAGAATTTGTATAATTAATTCTTGATTGTAAACGTATCCAGCCAACAAAAGAGCACTTTCAAGGCTTGAGAAACAAGGCATGATTCAAGCTTTTGAACATACCTATGAATTGACTTGAAAGACATTGGAAGAATTTCTTGAAAACAGAGGAAATACAGATATATATGGATCAAGAGACGCAACAAAACAAGCATTTCAGTTAGGATTGATAGAAAGTAGAGAAGTGTGGATGGAAATGATAAAAAGTCGAAATATAACCAGGTAAAGGAAAGATAGTACTTGTTATTTCAATGACAGGATATTGCCATCCTATGGAGAATCTTAACTTTTATGGGGGGCGAAGCTACTAGATTTTTGGTGTATTTTACGCTAAGGTGGGAGCAAAAGTGAATATTGATGCACTTTACTTTTTTAAGATTATTGCAATCATATCTAGTATCGGTACTTTTATACTCGGGATTTACGCTTATATATCATCCCGGAATAAAGCAGGCGTCAACGCCTTTGTTGGATTATCCTTTGCAACCAGTATCTATGCTTTGGGATATGCTTTTTTCCTAACGAGTCAATCGGTTCCTGAGTACTTGTTTTGGCTGAAGTTCCAGTATTTAGTGATTCCGCTGATACCGGTATTGTGGTTGCTCATGAGCTTGTATTATAGCCAGATGGATCGCTATATTAACAAATGGACTCTTACGGTTATACTGATCATACCAGTAATTACATACTTCATAATCTATACTAGCCAATTCAGCCATTGGTTTCATGCTGATTTTTCATTTGACAGAACGGGACCTTTTATCACAGCAGTTATTGGGCATGGCTTCTGGTATTTAATTTTCGTTGGATATTTATATTTATGTTTGCTTCTTGGAAGTTTGATTATGGTCATATTCCGTAACCAGGTGACCGCTATTTATCGTAGAAACATTAACTATATGCTCATCGGTTTGCTCTTTCCAGTGATTGGGCATATGCTATATTTTACGAAAATCAGCCCCATCGACTTAGCTCCTATTTTTGTTTGTTTTATGGTGTTTTTTCAGGCAGTTGCCATCTTGAACTTACGCTTTTTTGATTTGGTTCCCATTGCCTATGGTAAAGTTTTCGACAGTATTCAAGATGGTGTCATTATTCTTGATTCTGCAGATCGACTGATTGAATTCAATTCGACCGCCGCATCCTTCTTTCCCATCTTGAATGCTGAAGCCCTGACGCAAAAGGCACCCGATCTACTGAGAGACTATCCTGCGTTGAGAGAGCAAATTATTCGGGTCATCGAAAAAGCCGATATTGAAGTCGTCGGTGTTGAAGAGCGGTTTTATTTCTACTCTCGTCTATCACCAATTTATAATAATAAGAAGTATGTTGGAAAAGTCATTTTGCTCAGCAATATGACCGAAAAAAAGAAAGCGGAAGCCGAACTGAAAAAAGCGAAGGAAATGGCCGAGGAGGCCAATCAGGCAAAAAGTCGTTTTTTGGCCATTATGAGCCATGAAATCCGTACACCGATGAATGGAATCTTAGGGATGAATGATCTGTTATTAAAAACCCCTTTAAATGTAGAACAAAGAGATTATGCACTAACCACCCAAGAATCGACAGAAGTGCTTCTAAGCGTAATTAACGATATTTTGGACTACTCAAAAGTGGAAGCTAACAAACTTGTTCTGGAAAATATCGCTTTCGATCTCAATAGAACTGTTCAGAGTGTAATTAAATTTTTTACGAAACAAGCCAGTGAAAAAAATCTGACCCTTTCTGTCGATGTTACACCCCAAATTGATAAAGCTCTATTAGGAGATCCCACTCGGTTGCAACAAGTTTTACTCAATCTATTGAGTAATGCCATAAAATTTACCCATTCCGGTCAGATTTGCTGTAAGGTAACGGTTCAATCGAAAGATGAAAAATCTATGAATATTCACTTCGTAATTGCCGATACTGGCATTGGAATCGATGAAATTCACCTGAATAGCCTCTTTTCTCCCTTCGTTCAAGCCGATGCCTCAATGAGCCGGAGCTATGGCGGTACAGGTCTTGGGTTAGCCATCTCAAAACAGCTTGTTGAACTGATGGGAGGAGCAATTGGAGCTACCAGTAAGAAGGGGGAAGGGTCAACCTTTTTCTTCACCATTCCCTTTGATGTAGCGGAGTCCTTGCCACTTGAAAACAGTGGGTCAACAAGTACACCCTTGACTGTTGCTTCCGAACCTCCGTTGTGGAAGATTGAGCGCCCTGTTCTTCTTGTTGAAGATAACCGCGTGAACCAGAAGTTGGCCGTTTTTTTGCTGAACAAATTGGGATTGACGGTCGCTATTGCTCGTAATGGCCGGGAAGCCGTCGAAGCGGTCCAAGAAAGGGAGTTTGAACTGATTTTCATGGACTGTCAAATGCCTGAGCTAGACGGCTTTGAAGCAACCCAGCTCATTCGTGAGTGGGAAGCGAACAGTGAGCGGCGGACTCCCATTATTGCCATGACAGCCATGGCTATGCAAGGAGATCGGCAGAGATGTATTGATTCGGGAATGGATGATTATATCAGTAAGCCGATTAAAATGGAGCAAATCATCACTGTGTTAAAGCAATGGCTTTCTCCGCAAAGTGAATCTTAGACACTACATCCCTAAATAGCCTTGCAACATCCTTCTTAGCTGCATTTCAAAAAATTGATCATCTTCTTTGCTTCGCTTTTTTAAACCTCTTGTTCTACCACCACTGCGACGAAACTTTGCTTTCATTTCCCGCTCTTCTAGAAGAAAATCGATCGTGTCGACTTGGAATTCCCGTCCTCCAGGCTCAGACAACGGCCTTTTTTGCTAGTATCATCGCCGCCAGTCCCCAGTCTTGTGTTATCACAATATCGCCTTTATGCGTCATATTCAAAATTTTCAGATCGGCCTCCTGCGAGGCGTTGCCTACGGTGATATGATGATCCGATTGAATATGATGGTTAAAGCTAGCAACAGTCCACAAATCGATCTGATATTCTTTGGTCAAACGAGTGCATATTTCCATAACGCCTTTGGGGCAGGCGTCAGCGTCTACGATAATTTTAATATTTTTCACTCCTACTACTTTGCTCCAAAGAGAAGCGGAATCTCTACGACTTCAGGTCCACAGGGAGGAGTCACTCAAAAGACTCGTCAAATAAGGATAAATACTCGCCATAGCCTTCCTTTTCAAGATCTTCTTTCGGTATAAATCGCAAAGCTGCTGAGTTAATGCAATAGCGAAGACCACCCAAGAATTGACAGAAGTGCTTCTAAGCGTTAAGAAAAAATATTTCAGGAACAAGCATTCCAAAGAAGGTAAAAGATGTGATAAAATACAAACAGATGGAACCCAAATAAACCCATAGCAATCAAAGCAACACATAGTAGTAGCGAAAAGAAATATAAACTGAACCCCGCCATCAATAAACCAAAAAAGGAGTCTGCTCAATGAAAAAGCAATCAGACACAGCAGAAAGCGAGGTTAGTCGACAAAACAAAGACATCGTTCTCAAAGCAGTCGCCGAAACATTCAAAGAAAAAACGCTAGAAATTTTCGGCTTACATACAGCTCCCATCCAACAAATCATGCCTACCGTACTCCCCGTCGTAGAAGCCAAAGAAAAACGAATCGACTTTGTCTTTCTATTAGCCGACGACACCATGCTCCACCTAGAATTTCAGACCCAAGCACTCAGCGACCTTAGAAGAATCGCTTTTTACGGAGCCCGAATCGTAGAGCGGCATAACAAACCAGTCCAGACAGTCATCCTATACGCAGGAGACGTAGAAGAATCCATAGGAGACTTAGAAATGGGCTCACTCACCTACAATGTAACAAACCTATACTTCAAAGGCCACAACGGAGACGAAGAGCTAGCAAGAATCAAGCAAAAAATAGAAAAAGGAGAAGACCTCGACGACTATGACCAGCTTAAACTAATCTTCCTTCCCTTCATGAAAAGCAAGAAAGACAAAGAAGAAAGAACCATAGAAGCAGTAAAACTAGCCAAAAACCTAAACTCACCAAATAGCTTCTTTGTAATCGGAGCAATCATAGCAATATCGGATACCTTTCTATCCCAAAGCACCAAAAAAGCACTGATGGAGGTGTTAAAAATGACAGAAATTGAACAATGGATTCGAGAAGAAGGCCGAGAAGAAGGCCGAGAACAAGGTCGCCAAGAAACCCTACGAGAAAAAACCATAGCTGCCCTAAAAGCCGGCCTCGAAGTCACCCTCGTAGCTCAAATCATGGGGCTAGAAATAGAAGAAGTACGGAAGCTGCAAAAAGAATTGGACTAACCTCCAAAGAGAAGGGAATTTCTACGACTTCAGGTCCACAGGAAGGAGTCACTCAAAAGACTCGTCAAATAAGGATAAATACTCGCCATAGCCTTCCTTTTCAAGATCTTCTTTCGGTATAAATCGCAAAGCTGCTGAGTTAATGCAATAGCGAAGACCTGTCGGTGCAGGACCATCTTGGAAGACATGCCCCAGATGGGAATCTGCTGTCTGACTTCGAACCTCAGTTCGGATCATAAAATGACTAAAATCTTTGCGCTCTTTAATTTCAGTAGCCTGCAAAGGTTTGGTAAAGCTAGGCCAACCACAGCCAGAATCGAATTTGTTCTTGGATGAAAAAAGTGGCTTGCCGCTGATAATATCTACGTAGATACCTTCTTGCTTGTGATCCCAATAAGCATTGCGAAAAGGCGGTTCTGTGCCGTTGTTTTGCGTAACTTGGTATTGCAGGGGGGTTAATTTTTTTAGAGCTTCTTCTTTGTTGAAGAAGTTTTTTCTTTTTTCCTATTGTAAGATAGGCTTGTGTATATGTGAAGCTTTCTCAATGTTGATGACAATGAACAGACAAGAACGCTCTCTTGCATGGGAAATTACAAAGCAATAATTGAAGTTGAACCTCATTGCTAATCGGAATACAGTAAATCGAATCATTTGCTATCTTGTCAGAATTTGCAGAAAGAGTATACTCAGATTATAGTGCAAATATGTCAAAAGTGGGTGCCCGCAAATTCTGATGAGGTGAGCAGATGAAAATTGCCATCGTCTACAATCGCGATAGCCAAGCAGTGATTAACCTTTTTGGCATCCCCAATCGAGAAAAGTATGGTCTGAAGACGATTCATATGATTCGCGATGCTATCAAAAAAGGTGGTTACCAAGTCAAAACATTTGAAGGTGACAAGAACTTAATTAGCAATTTAGAAGACTACATGCCCTCGGTGATTTCAGGGGAGCGCCCTGGTCTGGTTTTTAACCTTAGCTATGGCATACAAGGCCGAGCTCGTTATACTCATGTGCCTGGTATTTTAGAGATGCTAGGTATTCCTTATGTCGGATCAGGGCCAGAAACACAAGCCATTGCCTTAGACAAAGTGGTAACGAAAGTTATCTTAATGCACAAAGGGTTGCCAACGCCTCGTTTTTGCGTGCTAGAAAAGCCAGACTCCCCGTTGTCAGAAGACTTGTCCTATCCTTTGATAGTAAAGCCAAAAGACGAATCCATTTCTCTTGGTTTGCGCATTGTCTATAACGAAGAAGAGCTACGGGCTGGTGTAGAAAACATTTATGAAATGTTTCAGGCGCCTACCTTAGTGGAAGAGTACATAGAAGGGCGCGAGATCAATGTAGGTTTGCTAGGCAATGATCCGGTACAAGCCTTGCCGCCCGTAGAGCTCGACTTTGGCGATGGCGAACAAATTTTTAGCTATGAAGATAAAATGGAAATCAGTGGACGCCAAGTGCGCAAGGTTTGTCCAGCCAATCTATCGATAGAAGAAAGAGAGCGTTTGCAAAATCTAGCCATTGAAGCTTTTAAAGCACTCGGTTGTTTTGACGCCGCTCGTGTAGATTTTCGCTTGGATCGCGATGGCAATCCGTATATTTTAGAGATTAATTCTTTACCGAGCTTAGGCGAACAGGCTTCCTATGTTTTTGGCGCTTCCCATATCGGTCTAGATTATACGGCCCTTGTCAACAAGCTGATAGAAGTAGCAGCACAGCGTTACTTTGGCCCTCTTGTCCCTGTCGATGCACGTAACGAAACTTGTAAAGCAAAAAAGTGTTTTCACTATTTAACGAAACATCGTGATAAAGCAGAAGAAGAGCTGAAAAGCTGGACCCATCTTGCTAGCAGTACGGACGATCCTGCCGGATTAAGTGCCGTCCTTCGGCGCATTGGTCAGCGCATGGAAAAGCTTGGCTTAGAACCTGTCGAAGCGTTGACCAACGGTCGTTCAGCTTGGACTTGGCAGACAAAAGCTTCGTTAAAAGGCGGCACCCTGCTCGTTGTTCCTGTCGACACACCACGGGAACGAGGTGGCTATCCTGTGCCTTTTCGTCGCGATCCAGAATGGCTTTTTGGTGAAGGAATTGCTTCGAGCCGAGCCGGCCTCCTGTGTGCCTTGCAAGCTTTTGAGGCCTTACGATCGGTCCGCAAGCTACGGACGACACCGCTAGGTCTTTTTGTCTATACCGATGAAGGAAGAGGGATGCGCTATAGCAGTTCCCTGCTCAAGCAAGCGGCCCAAGAGGCCGGGCAAGTGCTCGTATTACAGCCAGGCTTTCGCCCAGGCAAGGTTGTCGATGAGCGACGAGGATCTCGAAAATACAGCTTGCTTGTAGAAGGACAGCCACAGCGTATTGGAGCTCGCGGCAAATATTGTGACGTGTTAAGCTGGTTTTTACAAAAAGCACAAAAATGCGCAACGCTTAGCCAAAGCGATCAAAAGCTATCGGTGGTGGTACAGGAAGTAAAATCAGAGCGTTTCAGTGTTCTCATGCCGCACCGAGTTTGGGCTACTGTCTATGTCACCTATATGGATGAAAAGCTCGCTGACAAAGCAGAAGAACAATTGCACAAGCTCTTCTCTACCAGTCATAAAGAGATTCAAGTGTATCTAGAAAAGTTAGAAGAACGGCCGCCTCTACTGAAAACAACGCAAAGCAGTGCCTTGTTGACGCAATTGCAAGATATTGCTGAGCAATGGAAGCTCCCTTTTGGTGCTGAAGGAGGCTTATTGCCCTCGCCGGCTGGCGTTATTCTGGCAACGGTACCCATCCTATGTGGCATGGCACCAGCAAGTCGAGATTTATACACGCCTCATGAAGCCATCCCACGTGGTGAACTTTTGCAACGGACATTGCTGCTAACACTTTTTTTACTAAGTACCTCTGAAATAGGCTGATCAGAGGGGTCGTTTACGTAGAAAAGGAGGGCTTTGTGCTTTGAAATCCTATCGAAAGGAACTTTGGTTTACGACGAAAACGAGAAGGGCTTTTCTGAACATTACACCGACGATTGAAGAATGCTTAAAGGAAAGTGCGATTCAAGAAGGTTTGCTTCTGTGCAATGCCATGCATATAACGTCAAGCGTTTTTATTAATGATGATGAAGCGGGGTTGCATCGTGATTTTGAGCGTTTCTTAGAAAAATTAGCGCCAGAAAAGCCTTATGATCAATATGATCACAACGGCTATGAAGACAATGCCGATGCACACCTCAAGAGAACGATAATGGGTCGAGAGGTCGTTGTTGCTGTTACAGAAGGCAAGCTTGACTTCGGACCTTGGGAGCAAATCTTTTATGGTGAGTTCGATGGGATGAGGTCGAAACGAGTCTTGGTGAAGATTGTTGGTGAGTAATTCACTTTTTCTGTGAAAAGGAAATAAAAAGGTGTAGTATTACCAATATCTTTGCAATACGAAAAAGCCCTTG
Organism: Heliorestis convoluta; assembly: GCF_009649955.1. Lineage (NCBI taxonomy): Bacteria > Bacillati > Bacillota > Clostridia > Eubacteriales > Heliobacteriaceae > Heliorestis > Heliorestis convoluta. The sequence continues at coordinate 2,149,436 of NZ_CP045875.1, forward strand.
CGCTGTACTTAAAAAAGTCGTGCAAGGGCTTTTTGTTTTTGAAAGTTCTTTCAATACATTTAACTAAATTTCCATCATCATAATAGAGATAGCTCAAGGACAAAGAAATACTTAAAAGGGATTTTTCACTTTCTGTCGAAACTAACAGGCAATGATAGGAGGTATTGATATGGCTATACTCCCTGCAATTATGAAACGCGAGAGCAAACGATCGTATCTTAACAAAGAAGTACCCCAAGCTATTGTAGAAGAACTACTAGAAGCATTGCGTTGGGCACCATCTTGTCGTAATTACCAACCTTGGCGTGTTACCGTTGTGCAAAGCGAAGAAGGTAGAACGAAGTTAGCTTCCGCTTTAGCCCCTGGAAATGAGTGGGCTGCAAAAGCACCTCTTGCCGTCATCGTATCATCCAATCCCAAAGACGATATGAATCTAGGTGGTAGAGAATATTACCTTTTTGACTGCGGCCTTGCGGTGCAAAACCTTCTACTTCAAGCCACAGAAGCTGGATTGATGAGTCATCCGACAGCGGGTTGGAAAGAAAAATCAATTCAAGAAGCTTTTCAGATTTCTGCAGAAGAACGTGTTCTTTGTGTAATATTTATAGGCTATCCTGGCTCGATAGATGACTTGGATGAAGAAACGAAGGCAAAAGACCAAGCACCGAGAATTCGGAAGCCCCTGGAAGAATGGGCACGCTTTTTCTAAAAGGGACGTTTTTCTGAACTTTTTAGAATAGCGTTGTTATTTGCTAACCAATCATGCCCGGTTGGCAAAGCAGAAGATGCAAATCACTTTTTCTGATTACGTTGGGGTAACTGCTTGCAGGGGCCAGGGCATCACGCTTTCCTCCGCTCTGGACTGGTCCCACGCTGTTACCGCCAGCAAGCTGGCGACAGCTGAGGTCCCAAGTCCCGCTGCGGAAAGCGTGATGCCCAGGCCCAGAAAGCTTCTACTGATTGTTACTCCCATTGGCATTGCTTTGCGTAACTTTTTGCTATGTATACGCAACTGGCTATTGTATTTGCAATAGGATAGGCTCAAACCCAGTCACAACCAGCAAGATGTACCTGGGTCAGGCGTTATGACTTCCTGGAGAGAGGACTTCAGACCTCAGCCATCGGCAGCTTGCTGCCGCTCATGGCGTGGGATGAGTCCGTTCGGAAGGAAATCATAACGCCTGACCCCACCACAAATTATCTATTATCGTACTAACCAATCATGCCCGAGGTTAGGCATAACCAAAGATAATAACTGCCAAACAAAACGTTCTCGTACCACGCACGCGCGTGCCAGCACACAAAAAAAGCACAAGCCACAGGGACTTGTGCTTTTTGAAACTCTACATCTACGACTTCACAACAATAGCTTCTTCAGAGGTCAACTATCCCAACAACAGCTTCACCCTACAGCGCATTGCGGAAAATCTGAATTATGTCACTAAGCCTAGCCAGACGAGGATTGGTAAAGGAGCAAGCATCTTTCATCGCATTTTCAGCCATGATTTGCAGATCTTCTTCCTTAACACCTAGATCAGTAAGTCCTGCTGGAATACCAACATCGGCAGAAAGCTTACGAATCGCTTCGATAGCTTTATCAGCAGCGTCACGAGTAGACAAGCCTTCTACATTTTCACCCATGGCGATAGCAATATCACGGAAGCGCTCAGGGCAAGCGATCAAGTTGAAGGACTCCACATGAGGGAGCAAAATGGCGTTACAAACACCGTGTGGCAAGTTGTAGAAGCCGCCGAGCTGATGAGCCATGGCATGAACATAGCCTAGAGAAGCATTGTTAAAGGCCATGCCAGCGAGGAACTCCGCATAAGTCATCGCTTCACGAGCTGGATAGTTGGTACCATTGGCAACAGCCGTACGTAAGTTTGTCGCAATTAACTCAATGGCCTTAATCGCACAGGCATCGGTAATCGGTGTAGCAATGGTGGAGACATAGGCTTCTACTGCGTGAGTTAAAGCGTCCATGCCCGTTGCTGCAGTCAGTCCAGGTGGCATGCCCACCATCATATCAGGATCATCGATAGAAACGGTTGGAGTAACACGCCAATCGACGATAGCCATTTTTACTTTACGAGATGTATCCGTAATTATACAAAAACGCGTCATCTCAGAGGCCGTACCAGAGGTTGTATTGATAGCAATGAGAGGTAGAATTGCTTTGGTAGACTTATCTAAACCTTCATAATCACGAATGCTTCCACCATTGGTAGCAACCAGAGCAATCGCTTTGGCGCAATCATGAGGAGAACCACCGCCAAGCGAAACAATCACATCGGCATTGGCTTCATGCAAAGCTGCTAAACCCGCTTCTACATTCAAGTCCGTTGGGTTGGGCTCAGCACCATCAAAGATTGAACAGCCGATGCCAGACTTTTCGATCAATGCTTTCATCTGATCGGCAACACCTAGCTTCACCAGATCTTTGTCCGTCACGATAAGAGCTTTGTTGCAACCTAACGTCTTGATACGCTCACCAGCTACTTGTGCAGAACCTTTCCCCATAAGATTTACAGTTGGCATAAAAAATGCGCGGACTTCAGACATGAAGATCTACCTCCTAGATATTATGCGTGATTTGATAACATAGTTCGATTCTTTTTCTTAATGTATCCAGAAGTGGTGCAAAGAAAACCATGGAAGCAAAAAGCACGTGAGAAGGCAAAAGATACAGAAAGAAAAAGTAAAGAGAATAGATAGCAATAGCAAATGCTACAAAGAGAGGCGAGGCGGTTCCATATGTACTTGTTATTGCATATTATAAATGATTGAATTAAAAGTTCAATAAATTCAATCAATATAGATAATTATAACAATCACAAAGTTACCAGAATTTTTTTATTGTTATAAAAAGGGCAGGTAGAGAAGTGTGTAGAATAAATTCAACAAAGGGAGGTAATTCAGAAAATGACTCGCTTTATAACAGGCCTGATCATTGGTTCTTTTCTCGGAGGTGCAGGCATCTTCGTCGTTACAGGATCGGATCTCGTTCAAGGAGGCAAAGCCGTAGCCCAAGCTGTGCAAGCGACGGTTTCAATCGTAGCAGAACATGTCGATGAAGAAACAATGAAAACGATCCAACAAGAAGTACAGGCTAAAGTGCTCGATTCGATTACAAAAAACGAATAATACGAATCTCCTTAAACATGGAAATATGCAAAAAAGGATTTTTCCTTCTCTGTGGTGAATATTCATTAGGTCTATTTTTTTGAGACTTTAATGATAGAGAAGGAGTCTTTTTATGTTCAATGTTATAAGAACGCAAAAGATTTTGTTGGCTACGTTTTTTTCCTTATGGACTTTTCTTCTTTATGGACCTGTAGTAGAGGCCCATACGCCCATTCCATCAGATTCGATTGCTTTAAAAGAAAGTCGACCGGTGACGGCGGGAGCGCAGCTTCACGAATATCTATGGCATACGGAGCATGGACCGGCTAAGATTTTTGTGATTGAAGTTGATTTGACTCATCCTTACATACATATTGATACAATGGCTGGCAAAGGTAAAATTACAGAGCGATTGAATGTGACAGCCATGGCTCGTAACAACGGCGCTGTGGCGGCGATTAATGGAGATTTCTACAATATGACGGCAGAAGGCTCTCCCATTGGACCGATGGTCATGGATGGGCGTCTCATTACGTCACCGATTCGCAACAGTGGTCTTTATGCTTTTGGAATTACAGAAGAATTGAAAGCCTATATTGATAGCTTTACATTTTGGGGGACTGTGAAGGCACCGACGGGCGCTCTTTTTGAGATATCTGGATTGAACAAGACTTTTTATCGCATGAACCCTGACAACAGTCACGGTTTTACCAATCGTCTTCAACTTTATGATGAATTCTGGGGCGGCTCGACGCGAGGTCACGATGGTTTGAACCCGCCTACAGAAATGGTTCTCGTCGATGGACAAGTTATCGCTTTTTCTGTTGATGAATACTATCCTGGGCCTATTAAGACAGGCATGCAGATTTTACGTGGCCATGGCCAAGCAGCTGATTTTTTACTTGAAAACTTTCAAATCGGTGATTTTGTTCAGATTGACTATGCCTTTGGTCCCGAGGTAGAATGGCGTACCGTGCTAGGCGGTCATTCTATGCTCGTTAAAGAGGGGCAAGTCATTCCTTATGCTCGAGAAGCGGCCACCTTAGATGGCTTGCGTGCTCGTACGGCCCTTGGTTTTTCAAAAGATCGGCAGACCCTTTATCTAGTGGGCATTGAAGGACGTACCGAGGAAAGCAAAGGACTTCGATTGGCCAATTTGGCTCGCTTCATGCACCATATTGGCTCCTATGAAGCCTTGAACTTAGATGGAGGCGGCTCAACGACCATGGCGGCTCGGCCCCTTGGAGATATGCAGCCTCGACAGGTTTTTCGTACAGAGCAAGGTACGGAGCGCTTGGTGGTCAATGGTCTCGGTATTTTTTCAACAGCGCCTCCCGGAAGAATGGCTGGTTTGCGATTGACGGGCAATACTTTGCTCTTGCCTTCTGAAGCGATCGCTTATCAGCTCTACGTCTATGATGAATATTACAATCCTGTGGATGTGGCTACCTTGCGCCCGCGCTGGCAGCTTACGGGTACTGTTGGTACTTTAGAGAACAATCGTCTTCAAGTGGAGCGGTCGGGACAAGCTATTGTAGAAGTGGCTGTTGAGAACTTCAGGGCCACCTTGCCGATTCGAGTACTGGGAATAGACGATATTGCTTCTATAAAGATAGCGACGACAGCGAAAGAAATGAACCTTGCTACACCGAACCAATCCGTACCACTGACGCTTTCTTTGACAACCAAAGAAAAAGAACAGCGTGCTATCGCACCTTCTATGGTTGAGTGGATTCTTTATAACGCCCAAGGAACGGTTTCGCCATCTGGCCAATTAACCATGCAGGGGACGGAACTTGTAGATGGTGAATTTATTACCCTAGCAGCCCGTTATAGCGATGGGGAGCGATATCATCAAGATTGGCTCCTGCTACAGCGCCAGGGGGACAAGCTTCTCTTCGTAGATAAAAAGGATTTGCCCACAAGAGCCATTGGTATGGAATTGAACAATTTACCTTTCTATACAGACCCTGCCCCTTATATCAAAAACGAACGCACTTTAATTCCGATGCGTCGTATTTTTGAAGCGCTTCGTGCGGAAGTATCCTGGAATGGCGAAGAGCAAAGTGTAACAGCCCAGCGTGGTGATGATACCATTACTTTGTTTATTGGAAGTAAGGAAGCCTACCACAATGGAGAGCTGGTTATGTTAGATGTGGCGCCGGAGATTTATCAGGATCGAACCATGATTCCACTTCGCTTTGTTTCTGAGGCTTTGGGGGCTACCGTTGAGTGGGATGCTTTGAATTGGGTTGTTAGGATTTTTAGCGATAACAAAATGGATTAAAAAGGATTTGTATTACCTAAATCCTTGCAAACATCAAAAAGCCCTTGCGCAGTACTAAAAGTTGCGCAAGGGCTTTTCGCTACATATACAGACTGGCCAAAAAAATGCCCAAGCTCTCTTCATAGATCTCATCAAACTGTGCAATAGGCAAAGGATTAACACCTCGTCCCAATTCGACAGTAAAGCCAGGGCGACGCCATTGTTGTATAAACCAATCTTTATAGCCTGCATAACTATCGACATAGCGAATTGGCACATAACCACTAACTCGTGCAAACTCATTGACGATTGCTTCTGACGCAGGCGGCTCTAGGCCTTGAAAACCCCAGAATATTACTTTTCCTTGGGTATGGTAAGCAAGGACACGGTCAAAATCACTTCTCTCTGTTAAATCAGCCATGGCAATTGCTTCTGGTTCTGTCAAAGGCGCTTCACCGGGATAGTCACTAGGCGCCGGTAACGGTGGCTTTCGTACCGCTTCCCTTTGCCATAAAGCCGGAAATTGGTTGTTCAGATCGACACCGCGAATGTTAGCACGCCAGTTCGAAAAATCAGTCCGCCCTTCATTTAATGCCAATACAAAGGTGCGGTAAGGCTCTTCCGCTGGTGCACCACGAATGACAAGGTCAACGCCATCGGGATTGACCATTGGAACCATAGAAAGCAAAACATCTTCATAATAGGGCGCCATGACAAGGCCTCGAATTGGTCGTCCATTCGTTAAAGCAAGTACGTATTCATTGAGCGTCTGCATCAAGATAGGCGTTGTAATCCACTCCTGGGCATGAAAAGAGCCATTAAAATGAACGCGCTTATCTCCGGCACCAACGCGGATTTCTGGAATGGCCTTACCCATAACAGACCTTCCGACTGTTTCATACATCATAAAAGGATATATTTCGACCAGTCTCTGCAAATCCTCCATCATGGCTCTGTAGTCATAATTTCTTTGCCCTTCAACGACAGGGGCCGTAACGCGCTGTGGTAAATAGATAATTTGTCCGATTTGCAACGCTTCAGGACGAACAGGAAGGTTCAGTAAATAAAGAGCATCTAAAGGAATCCCTATTCTCTGTGAAATATGCCAAAAGGTATCGCCCGCAGCAATGGTATAGGGAAGGGCTCTGTAGCCAGGGATCTTCACTTCTTGCCCTAAGGTTAAACGATTTGGATCAACAATAGCTCGATTGGAATCAATGATGAGACGCAAAGGAAGGGCAAAAAGTTGACTGTAGTACCATAGACTGTCGCCTCGACGGACCAAAACTTTCACCTGGTTTCCTCGCTTTCATTAGAAAGTAGGAGTGGGAAAAGAGTGGTTTGGCAAGGGGATAAAAGAAAGATGTAATCTATATGCAATTGGAACTTTGCATAGATGAATTCTTTCAAAGGATGCTACAAAGGCAATTGCCAAGCCTTTATCAGTATATTGTAAAAGAGCTTGGCTTAGCCAAGGTAATGCACAGAAATCTGAAATAACAGCTGTGCCACCACTAGATAACTATCTGTAGGGTCTGCTCTGATAGAGAGTGTTAAAAAGTTGGGACATATTTCAAATACTATGCATATGCATTCCAAACTTTTCATAAAGGAAAGCAATCAAAGTTTTTATCGATCAAGAAGGAGTGGTGAAGGATGCTTGAGGCTCGGCAAATTACTCAAATCTATGGGAAACAAGAACGTATCGTGCTCGATCATCTTGACCTACGAATTGGTTCCGGGGAGTTCGTAGCAATCACCGGTCCTTCTGGTTGTGGCAAGACTACACTGCTTTGTATACTTGGCTCGCTCTTACGACCGACTTCTGGTGAAGTCTGGATTGATGGTCAATGTCTCACAGAAATATCGGCCCAGGAACTGGCCTATCTGCGAGCAGAAAAAATCGGTTTTGTTTTTCAGTTTCCGGCATTTTTGCCAACGCTAAATATTATGGAAAACCTATTATTGCCCACTGCCTTGGCTTTGAAAAAAGCGCACCAAAGCCGCAATAACGAAGAAAAAAGTCTAGAGCAGCAGCGTCTAGACCAGGAAGAAGTACACTATCGAGCACTTGTGCTTTTAGAGCAAGTGGGACTGGCAGGAAGAGAGAAGGACCTCCCTTCCACGCTTTCTGGTGGAGAACAACGGCGGGTTGCTGTGGCGCGAGCTTTAATCAACCGACCTCGTTTGTTGTTAGCCGATGAACCAACAGGAGCCCTTGATCAGGAAACAGGAGAGCACCTGATAGATCTATTGGCTCAATGGAATGAAAAAGAAGGACTTACTCTGGTTATGGCAACGCACGATCATTCCGTTGCACGGCGAGCTCGGCGTCAGATTTGTTTATAAAAAAGGAAAGACGACAGCTGCAGCCAGGGCTGCGCCAACAATAGAGCTAACAAAATTCACCATGTCATTGGTCATAAAAGGCCATCCCCGGTGGAAGCGATTGGGCTTTCCACTGCGGGTGGTCTTTTTTTCCGTTTCTTGACCTGTTTCCGCATCTATGTACATGGCCTGCACCGTTGCACCCAGATAACTATCAGCCATAGAACCACCAAGACCGCCGACGATGCCGGCCAAAATAATCCAAAGGTGACCGGCAAGGTGGCTCCATACATGAACAAGCAGAGAAGTTCCAGATTCGCTGCCCAGTCCAAAAAGCGCTCCAAAGAGATAAGGCAGAGCTGTAAAAATCCAAACCGTCAATCCAATCACAAAGCCACCGAGTACAACGGCTGCTGTCCCTAGCATGGTGATGCCACCGCTTGTGCCAGGCGCAACCACTTTGCCTGTCGTAATCAAACGAGGTGGTTTTTTGCTTAAAACACCTATCTCTGTAGCCCAAGTATCAGCATTCACTGTTGCCATGGTGCCAATAAAGGCAGCAAAAAGCCAAAGTTCTAAAGGCTGAAAATAGTAAAGAAGAGCAAGCACTGCCCCAAAGCCACCATTGGCCAGCGCTTGTCCAAAATCACGGCGACTGCCTTTGTCGAACTTATCGGCGGCTACTTTGGCTTTCTGGTCTTCTCGATACGTAGAAAGAGCAGAGCCATAGACAAAAAAAGCAACCAAGGTGAGACCCCAGAGGAGGCCGCCAAAGCCAAAAATCAAAGTCCCTACCAAAAGAGCGCCAAAGACACCACTTGCAGAAAGAGAACGACGTCTATAGGCAATAAAAGCAATGATTGCGCTCAAGATAAGACCCAGAAAAAGCATCGCCCAAGGCAGAGGAAAGGGCAAGTGAATCAAACCCCATAGCGTAAAAGCGGTTCCTACAGGAACGGCCACATTATCAAGCCCTTTTAAGGAGATGGCTTCTAAAAATGTAGCCACAAGCGCTGCAATCAGAGAAAAGCCCAGTACAGTGCTAAGAACAAAGGCCATTGGAACCTCTAGCGAAGCTTCAGCAGCGCTGCTTAGAGCAGAGCCTGCAACGCTTTCGACAGAACCTATTGTAGAATTAAGGTACAAACTTTCCGCAGGATTTCCCATCAAAAAAAGTGTCAAGGCAATGACTATAAAACTAAGGCCAAACATAACGAGAGAGCCTTCGAAGGTACGACGATGGCCTCGAATCAAGTAAGGCCTTTTGCCATAAGCCCGTCCCAAAATGGCGGCAAAAGCATCGCCCCAAGTCATAGCCATTACAGCTGCTACAGCAATGTAAGCTTGATCTTGTGGCCAAAAGAACAGCAACAGCAAAGTAATAGAAAGAGCAAAGTAAACAGTGCCTGGACTATCGCCCGAAAGATCCATTGCTTTTACAAGGCGGTAGCGATAGCTTATATAGTTCAAAACAATAAAAGAAGCAATGGGAATCAGGCCAATCCAATAGGACTCGAAATAAAGAACAGCGCCAACAATCCACATGCCAGCACCAATATGTACGATTTTACGAGTAAACTCAGCAGGATAGTTGCGCCATTTCTGAACAAGCGTAGCCAGTATTAGCAAGCCGAAGACATACGCATAGGAAGCAAAAAGACCGATCAAATCGTGATAGCTCATAGAGATCCCTCTCTCTCCTTGAGAATATACTGAAATTCTATCACAAGTCGCGACATCTTGCTTCCTATTGTTATTTCACCTTATCAAAAGTTTGTAAAACTTGAAAAGCTGCTGCTCTTACGCCATTCCAAAATACAAAATATCTTCGGCCCGTATCGGTATCACAAAGCCTATACTTCAGGATGTTCTGCTCAGAATGGGCCAATACTTCCTCCCAGTATTTTTGGCTGCTCTCCCATTGATCACAAAAAGAGATGTCGGAAAAAAAGCCGCCAATATCGCACTTGGATTTTACACCATTTTTGCAATTTGCACAGCTTCTATTCACAGTACGCAACACCTTCTCTTGAACCCCTCTCTCACCCGAAAAACATTTATTATATATATTAAAAACATATTCTATAGAAATCCAATATAATATATTTTTAATAGTATTACAATACGCTTTTCATGTTTATTTGTTAAAATTTTAATCCTTTCCCATCAAATCATTTGGATTATATTAACAACTTATGCGAATGACCAATAGAAAGTGCTAAAAAATATCGATACAATATTAAGACTTAAGAGAAAATTTTACAAAAAAAAGCACCTGGCTCTTCCAAAGGAAGAGTACCAGGTGCCGAACTTCTGTAGCCTTATCTTACTTGGGAATAACAAAAGAACTTTTCAAAGATACGATATGATTAAAAACAAGACGATCTTCTCTGGTATCTTTGGGGTCTACATTAAAGTAACCGTGACGGAAAAACTGAAACTTGTCATGGGCTTTACTATCTTTCATCGTTGGCTCTACAAAACCAGCAGAAATCTCCATGGAATTGGGGTTAATTTGCTCCAAAAAAGAACCATCCTTTTCGCCTTCTTGATCAAGAAGAAGAGGTTCATAGAGGCGAAACTCTGCAGGAAGAGCCTGAGAAGCTTCAACCCAGTGAATGGTACCTTTTACTTTCCGGCCTGTAAAGCCACTGCCGCTTTTTGTCTCGGGATCATAGGTACAGTGTAGCTCAATAACGTCCCCATTCTCATCTTTAATCACTTCTTCACAGCGAATAAAGTAAGCATGCTTTAACCGCACTTCATTGCCAGGAAAGAGGCGGAAGTATTTTTTCGGTGGCTTTTCCATAAAGTCATCTTGTTCTATATAAATCTCACGAGAGAAAGGAATCTGACGATGGCCCATCTCTAGATTTTCAGGATTGTTTTCCGCGTCCAACATTTCTATCTGGCCTTCTGGATAGTTGGTAATCACTACTTTTAGAGGTCGAAGTACTGCCATAGTACGAGGCGCTTTGAGCTTTAAGTCTTCACGAATAAAATGCTCTAACATTTTCACATCAACGACACTATTGCTTTTGGCCACACCAATCTCACGGGCAAAGTTACGAATTGCCTCTGGTGTAAAGCCGCGGCGTCGAAGGCCTGAGATGGTAGGCATCCGAGGATCATCCCAACCATCAACGACTTTCTCGTCTACCAGTTGCTTGAGCTTGCGCTTGCTCATTACCGTCTGGGTCAAATTGAGGCGAGCAAATTCGTACTGATGAGGCTGTGCTTCCATTTCACACTCTCGGATCACCCAGTCGTAGAGAGGACGGTGATCTTCAAACTCCAAAGTACAGATGGAATGGGTGACACCTTCAATGGCATCGCCAAGAGGATGGGCGTAATCGTACATCGGATAGATGCACCAGCTATCTCCCGTGTTGTGGTGCGTCGCATGGGCAATGCGATAGAGTACAGGATCGCGCATATTTATGTTGGGGGAAGACATATCGATCTTGGCACGAAGAACTTTCGCACCATCGCCGAACTCGCCTTGTCGCATCCGCATAAAAAGATCAAGATTCTCTTCTACAGAACGATTTCGATAGGGACTTTCTTGTCCCGGTTCTGTTAATGTACCGCGCGTTTTTCGTATTTCTTCTGCTGAAAGATCACAGACATAGGCTTTTCCTTTTTGAATCAATAGGACAGCACGATTGAACATTTCTTCAAAATAGTTAGAGGCGAAAAAAAGACCATCCCACTGGTAGCCAAGCCAGGCTACATCTTCTTGAATGGATTTAACAAACTCTACGTCTTCTTTTAGCGGGTTCGTGTCATCAAAGCGTAAGTTTGTTTTACCGCTAAAATCATCGGCTAGATCAAAGTTCAGGCAAATCGACTTGGCATGGCCGATATGAAGGTATCCATTCGGTTCTGGTGGAAAGCGAGTAATCACTTCATCAACTTTGCCTGTGCGCAAATCTTCGATAATAATATTTTTAATAAAATTTGATGTTGTGGCCTTCGGTTCCAATCTCAATCACCTTTCTGTAATAGAGGTATCTGAATTAAAACTCATCTTGTCATACTGTTATCCTACATAATAACCGACAGGGGCAGAAAAATTCAACAGTCTGTGCTTTTACTATACTTATACTTTACCCATTCAATAGGAAAAAAAGCCTTGCCCGATGAATGGTGCTTCACAGGCAAGGCTTCGTTGTTCCTTGGCTTATTTATCCAGCTGCTTCTTCAGCTTTTTGTGACGCCTTAAATGCTAGGTACTCATCAAAGGTCATCATACGGTCAATCAAGCCATCTTCTGTAAGTTCTATAATGCGATTGGCAATCGTTTGCGTGAACTGATGGTCTTGGGAGACAAAAAGCATAGAGCCATCAAAGCTCATTAAGCCGTTGTTCAGCGCAGTAATCGATTCAAGATCAAGGTGGTTCGTTGGCTCATCGAGAATCAGCACATTAGAGCCGCTAAGCATCATCCGCGAAAGCATGCAACGCACTTTTTCTCCACCGGAGAGGACCGATACTTTTTTCAAAGACTCTTCGCCGGAGAAAAGCATGCGACCGAGGAAGCCGCGGACAAAGCTTTCTTCTTGATCTTTAGAGAACTGACGCAACCAGTCAATCAGGTTGAGATCGCAATTCTCAAAGTAAATGCTATTATCTTTCGGGAAGTAAGCTTGGCTTGTTGTCATACCCCACTTGAAAGTACCACTATCGGCTTCCATTTCTCCCATTAAGATCTGGAAAAGAGCTGTCTTGGCGTGGCCGTTCGGACCGACAAAAGCAATTTTATCACCTTTGTTTACAGTGAAAGAAATGTTGTTAAGCACTTTTTCACCGTCAATGGTTTTGCTTAGGTCTGTGACAGTTAAGATGTCTTTGCCTGCTTCTCGATCGGCCTTGAAAGCAACATAGGGATATTTGCGGTTAGAGGGCTTAATATCGTCAAGGGTGATCTTATCGAGTAGTTTCTTCCGTGACGTAGCCTGCTTAGATTTAGAGGCGTTAGCACTAAAGCGGCGAATAAACTGCTCCAAATCTTTAATCTTTTCTTCTTTTTTCTTGTTGGCGTTGCGTTGCAGCTGCAAAGCAACTGGCTCGATTCGTACCAGAAATCGTAGTTGCCCACGTAAAGTTGGATCTTACCAAAGTCAATGTCAGCAATATGGGTACAAACCTGGTTGAGGAAGTGACGGTCGTGCGATACAACGATGACCGTTCCTCTAAAGTCTGCTAGGAAGTTCTCGAGCCAATTAATAGAGTCTAAATCAAGATGGTTCGTCGGCTCGTCAAGGAGAAGGATATGGGGATTGCCAAAAAGAGCTTGGGCCAGCAAAACCCGTAACTTCATATTACCTTCTAGCTCGGCCATTTTTTTGTCGTGCATCTCATTTGGAATACCCAGGCCTGTTAGCAAGCCTGCCGCTTCTGATTCAGCATCCCAACCGTTAAGCTCTGCAAACTCGCCTTCCAATTCAGCAACGAGCATGCCATCTTCTTCAGAAAAATCAGGCTTGGCGTAGAGGGCATCTTTTTGCTCCATGACTTCAAAGAGTCGGCTATGGCCCATAATGACTGTTTTGATAACTTCATAGTCGTCAAATTCATAATGGTTCTGTTTTAAGACAGCCATCCGTTCACCTGGTGTTTTGGTAACTTCACCGCTAGAAGCGTCGATTTCACCAGAAAGGATTTTCAAGAAAGTGGATTTACCGGCACCGTTGGCCCCGATGAGACCGTAACAGTTACCAGGCGTGAACTTGATGTTCACGTCTTCAAAGAGGGCTCTTTTGCCAAAACGAAGGGTCAAATTCTGCGTGGCGATCATGACGAAAAACCTACCTTTATACTTACTAAAATACGTACTTGCTGAAATACGATTTGGTTCAAAAATCTATTAGACAGCGAGCTCGCGAAAAACTCCCCATAAGAAAGGCTGGGGAGTTCTCTTAGCGCCTGTGCTTCACATGAAATAGTTTGACACACATAAAAATAGTATAAACCATATTGGCTTTCGGTGCAAATCATTCAGGATTTTTATCAATCTTTTCAACCACCAAATTGTAAGCTTTTTGCAGGGGAAAGTACAAAGAAGAAGAATAAAGCATACAAATAGTCCATGAGAAAGAGCCATTAAAGAAAGAGCCCACCAGCAAAGCTTTGCTTATGCCCAGTTCCATAAAAGATTGGATTGAAATGAGAGAAAATAGAGTAAATAGAATAAAGAGAAAAGTAGGTGAATCTTCTCAATGATCCGTACGAGTGCCCTGCCTTGGCTTTTAGGAAGTCTCGTGGTTGTACTTTTTATTGTTATTTCAGGCTTTCTTTACATTGGTGTACAAGTGGGCCTGGCCTTGACACAGCCAGAGCGAAAGCCTATTGAGCATGACCTTGTAGAGTTGTTCAATTACGAAAGTGTAGAATTTCAGAGCCGTGATGAACAGGAAATGCTGCGAGGTTGGCTATTAACATCAGGAAAAGAAGAAGAATGCAAGCAAACGGTTATCTTCGCCCACGGCTATGGGATGAATCGCCTGCAGATGGATCTACCCGCCCTAGCACTGGCGAGAGATCTTTTGCAAGCAGGGTACAACGTCTTGCTTTTTGATTTTCGCAATTCTGGAGAATCGACAGGCGATCAAACTTCTGTTGGTCTTTATGAAGTGCAAGACTTACTAGGAGCGATTGACTTTGTATTGCAGCGAGATAGAGATCAAGAGGTTGTATTGCATGGTTTCTCCATGGGAGCGGCCACGGCCATTCTTGCAGGTGCTACCGATGAGAGGGTTATCGCTGTTATTGCTGACAGCCCTTTTGCAGACTTGACACAGTATATGCGAAAAAATTTGCCTGTCTGGACTGACTTGCCTGCTTTCCCCTTTAACTGGATCATTATGAAGACCATTCCGGTCGTTACTGGCTTACAACCGGAAAAAGTAAGTCCTGTTGCCGTGGCCGGTCAATATAAAGTGCCTCTTCTCTTACTTCATGGTGATGCTGATCAGGTGATTCCTTACGAGAATGCTGTTGAAATCGCCAATGCGGTGGGTGTTGAATTGGCTCGCTTGGTCATCTTTCCTGAGGCCGGCCATGTGGGTGCTTATCAACAAGATCGTGAAACTTATGTACGGGAAGTGGTCACTTTTTTGGATGAAGTGACGTCGTCGTCAGGCTGTGAATAGTGTCACGTGTCACGGGGATGTTTCGTTTGCCACGCAATTTTCATCTTTGGTTGTGCCCGACCGGGCATGGGGGGAGTACGAAAATAGCTACTCTGTGGTGGGGTCAGGCGTTATGATTTCCTTCCGAACGGACTCATCCCACGCCATGAGCGGCAGCAAGCTGCCGATGGCTGAGGTCTGAAGTCCTCTCTGCAGGAATTCATAACGCCTGACCCAGATACATCTTCTTGGTTGTGACTGAGTTTTGGCTTATTGCATTGCAAATACAATAGGCCGTTGCGTATATATAGTAGAAAGTTGCCCGAAGCAATGTCAACGGGAGTAACAATCAGCAAAAACCTTCTGGGACTGGGCATCACGCTTTCCGCAGCGGGACTTGGGACCTCAGCTGTCGCCAGCTTGCTGGCGGTAACAGCGTGGGACCAGTCCAGAGCGGAGGAAAGCGTGATGACCTGGCCCCTCTAAAAGGTCACGCTATTATCCGTATAAAAAGGTTATAGAATTATGTAAGCAGGAGAAGATCCTGCTTTTTTCTTTTTTTGACCTCTTCTATCGGATAGTATCAATAAATATCTTAAATAAGAACCACTGGGGTTATAGAGTGTGATCATCTGGGTACTAGAAAGGGGGCCTTATGACAGAAAAGAAAGTTTGTCCTTTTTGTGGTGCTGAATTTACAGAAAATGACCAATGTCCCTTTTGCACGCATGGGAATGAGGTAGGTAATGATCAAGCTACAACGGAAAATGCAGGGGAAGATAGAAAGGAGGGCATAGAGGAAGCGACAGAAGCACCTACAGAGAAAAAGGCAGCAGAGACAGCAAGTGAAGAGGCAACGGAGGAAGCACCTACAGAGAAAAAGGTAGCAGAGACAGCAAGTGAAGAGGTAACGGAGGAAGCACCTACAGAGAAAAGGTAGCAGAGACAGCAAGCGAAGTGGTAACGGAGGAAGCGCCTACAGAGAAAAAGGCAGCAGAGACAGTAGGCGAAGAGGTAACGGAGGAAGCACCTACAGAGAAAAAGGTAAAAGTGACAGCAACTGAAGAGGCAGTAACTGAAGAAGTAACTGAGAATTTGGCTGAAAGTAAAAGAGTGGAAAAAGCTGAATCAGAAGCGATAGCGTTGCAAGCACCGATTTCTTCATCTAATACGGAAGCGTCTGACACGGAATCGTCAAAAAGCATTTGGGAGAAAGTTTTTTTAGCGAACAAAGCGCTATTACCTCTCTTTGCTGTAGGCTTTATTATTGTTATTGCTGCGACCATTCTTCTATTTAACTATAACAATGAAAAAAAGAGAGAAGCTCTATACGTAAGCAATATAGAAAAAATTGCTACGGAGCATCGCTCTATCCAAAGCGCTTTTGCGACGATTTTGCAAGAAAGCCTACGAGAGCGTTCAAGGGGCATGACAGTTGAAATGCTCAATAGTCGCTTAGAAGGTGAGATGAACAGGATTCAGCAATTACAAGAAAGAACCGAGGCAGTAACGCCTCCAAAGAACTATCAAAGTTTTCACCAAAACATAAGGGAACTGTTAGAACTACAAAAAATTATTTTTCAAGATATCATAATGGTGCTTCAAAACCCTCTGAATCAAGAAACAGATAGAATCATCGATCGACTTTATGGCACGATCATAGAGTCGAAAGAGCTCTCTAGCAATGTACAGCTTCCGTCCAACCAAAGGTTTCATACTACTGATTTCGTCAGTATTACAAACCAGCTTGCTCTCTATGTGGAAGAAGAGCGGAAAATATACAAAGAAAAACTAGAAAAACTAGAAAAGAATCAGGCTTTTTTTGACCGTCTTGATGGGATCCAACAACGCTGGGATAGTGCAAAAACAGATCTAGAGCATGCACTGAACCTTTTCCGCGGTGGTGAAGTTCCTTGGTATGATTATTACGCTACCATAGAAGAAGCAAAAAGAGTTCGTCAATCCATTCGTGATGAGCTCAATGGTGTGCCAGCACCGGCGGGATTAGAAGAGTTAAAAACCCAACTAAACCGATTGCTTACTGATGCGGTTTACTATTGTGACCTTATGGAGAGGGCAGGAACTCTTTACCTTTATGGTGATTACGACTATAGCGAGCTACGTCGGCAAGAAGCGCAAGAATTGAACCAAAAGGTTCAAAAAAACTATGGAAATTACAAAAAGAACTATCAGATTCAAAAAGAAGTTATGACTAACTTAAATAATTTGTAAGAGAGTTGCCTGTATATTCAGTGAATAAAAGCAGCGATAGCACTGTTGAAAGACAGAACGGCTGAAGGTGAACAAAATGGTTACACCTTCAGCCGTTCTGTCTTTTTTTATGATTGACAAGACACCAAATTAAGTCATACACTATATATGAATGAATGTTCATATGTAGTTCTAAGAAGCTTTGCAGAAGAGCCCTAAAGGAAGCGAGGGAAAAATGTGGCAACTACAACAACGAAAGCTTCGTCAATCACAACAACAGCATCAACGAAAGCTGCTACATCAATGACAGAGCCAGAAATTCTACAAGTTGACGGCATTACTTGTATGGACTGTGCACGTACCTTTGAAAAACATGTGCAAGCATTGCCTGGTGTAGAAAAAGCAGGTCTTAATGCTGTGACAGGTCGCCTAACCATAGAAGGAAGAGTTGATCTAGAAGCGATTCAAAAGCTTGGGGCCCATGAGAACTATCGAATCTATAAGCACAGAAGAGCGAGCACCGCCCATGCTTCGACGGAAGGAGCGTCGATAGAAAAGTCAAGAGATTGGAGAAAAATTCGACTGATCCTCTCTGGTTTTTTTCTTACCCTTGGCTTTGTAACAGAATGGACGGCAGGCCCTGAAGGGCTAGCCATTGGCGCTTTTTTGACAGCCCTTGTATTCGGTGGTTGGGGCAACTTTATGAAAGCCTCTCGATCGCTACCCAAGCTTCAATTTAACATGAGCGTTCTGATGACCATTGCTGTCTTAGGGGCCGTGGCCATCGGGCAGTGGGAAGAAGGCGCTACCGTTGCCTTTTTATTTGCCCTTTCTGAAATGCTTGAAGGCTGGACCATGGATCGATCGCGACGATCGATTCGTCAATTGATGGACTTGTCGCCAAAAGTCGCCACAGTTCGGCGCGGCTGTTCGCAAAAAGTCGATATAGAGATTCCCGTTGAAGAAATTCGCCTGGGAGATATTATGATGATTGCTCCAGGGCAAAAAATTGCAATGGATGGGCGGATTATCAAAGGTCAGTCAGCCCTTCAAGAGGCTGCTATTACAGGGGAATCGGTGCCCGTTGAAAAAGGACCTGGTGATGAAGTTTTTGCTGGAACTTTAAACAGTCATGGTGCCTTAGAAGTGAAAGTGACCAGACGGGTGCAAGATAGTACCATTGCTAAAATTATTCATCTCGTCGAAGAAGCGCAAACCAAAAGAGCACCGGCCCAAGCTTTTGTAGAACGTTTCGCCGCTGTTTATACACCCATTGTGATGGCCTTGGCGCTCCTGATTGCAGTGGTTCCACCACTTTTTTGGGGCCTAGAATGGAGTGCTTGGATCTATCGAGGCCTGGCTTTGCTCGTCGTAGCTTGCCCCTGCGCCCTTGTTGTCTCAACACCCGTTGCCATTGTTAGTGCTATTAGCAAAGGCGCCAACCATGGCTTGTTAATCAAAGGAGGCCTTTATCTAGAAGAAGTAGGCGCTCTTAAAGCCATCGCTTTTGATAAGACAGGAACCTTAACAGGGGGAGAACCTGTTGTCACCGATACAATTGCCTTTGGTTCGCTACAAGAAAAAGAACTACTCCAACTTGCCGCTTCTGTAGAAAGTCCTTCGGAACATCCTTTAGCCAAAGCGATTATAAGAGCTGCTCATAACAAAGGTCTATCTTTAGAAGAAGTCAACGATTTTAAAGCTCTACCAGGTCAAGGTGCAGTCGGGACCGTGCGAGGTAGAACCATCTATATTGGCAATCGCAAGCTCTTTGCAGAAAAAGGTCTCTTAAAGGAAAGAGCGAACTTATCTTCAGATCGAGCCATTCATCATAATGTAGTGATCGAAGAGATTGTTGAGAAGTTACAAGCAGAAGGTAAAACAGCAATGCTTGTAGGCGATGAAAAAACTATCTTAGGCATTGTAGCCGTAGCCGATGAAGTAAGATCAAGCAGTGCAGCAACCTTACAAAGGTTGAAAGCTTTAGGAATAAAAAAAATATATATGTTTACCGGTGACAACCCTGCGACAGCCAAAGCCATTGCAGCGCAATCAGGTGTTGAGCACTATCAGGCAGAGCTTTTGCCTCATGAAAAAGTGGAAGCTTTAGAAAAAGTCATGGCCCAACATGGCAAAGTCGCCATGGTTGGTGACGGAATTAACGATGCACCAGCTCTTGCGCGATCTACTGTAGCCATCGCTATGGGCGGTGCCGGCACGGACACGGCTTTAGAAACAGCAGATATTGTTTTGATGAAAGACGATCTAACCAAGCTTCCCTATGCGATTGCATTAAGTCGCAAAGCCATGACCATTATTCGCCAAAATATCACCTTCTCCATTGCGATTAAAGTCATTGCAGTCTTGGCTGTCTTTCCCGGCTGGCTCACCCTCTGGTTGGCGATACTGGCTGATATGGGTGCTACCATCCTCGTGACTCTTAACAGCTTACGTTTGCTTGGATATGGGCCTGATAGCTTTGAAAAGACAGAAACCTCGCATTCTTAAAATGCGGGGTTTTTTCTGTCTTGACAAGGTTATCAAAGCTGTTATAGTAAGAATGTTGATATGAATATTGTTAATATGCGTATCAACAATGACAGAGAAAGTAGGTGAAGGATTGAAAGGACAAGATGTTATACTTGGGCTTTTGATGGAAAAAGCCAGGACTGGCTATGAGATCAAGCAAGAGTTTGAGAGTCTTTTTCCAGATTTTTTCGTCGCTACTTTCGGTACAATATATCCGACTTTAAACAAAATGGAAAAGGAAAAGTACATAACGAAAGAAGTAATTCACCAAGAAGGAAAGCCGAGTAAAAACGTCTATGCCATCACGGAAAAAGGGAAAGAAGTTTTTTACGATTATCTAAAGAGCCCCTTAGAGCAAAAGATGATTCGTTTTGACTTTTTTATGAGGCTTTATTTTAACCAATACATCACTTCAGAAGAGCTTGTAAAATGGATTGATCAAGAAATTGAACAAACGAAAATAACGCTACAGCGACTCGAAGAAACGATTCAAAGGTCTGATCAGTGGAATGAGGGACAGCTTTTCTGTTGGGAATTAGGGATTAAGATCAATCGAATCTTTCTCGAATCATTGAAGGAAGCTCGGGAAAAGTTCTCCCATTCTTCTTAAAGAATCCCTAGGCGCAGTTGTTAATAGCGAAGGAAAGCAAAATAACCATGCCCCAGCAACAAGTTACCCCATTATAGTGTAGAAAGATAGGAGTGAGCATTTTTGCTTGCTATCAAAAAACTAACCCTTCTAACGCTGGTTGTGCTTATGGCGTTAGGAATAACAGCATGTGGTAATCAAAATGACAGCGTAGATACTTTGGCCGTTTTGGTGGAAGTACAGCCTGTTGAGAAGACGTTACAACAATCCTATCGAGAGCTTTCAGCAACTTTAGAGCCTTTAGAAGAAGCCGCTATTGCCTTTGAAGTAGGAGGCCGAATTCTTGATCTGCTTATGAAAGAAGGAGATCGAGTCAACCAGGGCACTGTGTTAGCTCGACTCGATAGTTCCGATTACGCTTTAGAACTAGCAGCAGCCACAGCACAACGGAGGCAGCAAGAGGCCAATCTAGAGCAAATCGAGACAGGTGCCACAAGCTTTGAGCGAGCGCAGTCAGAAGCGATGCTGGAAAAAGCGCGAGCCAACTACGAAAAAAGCAAGGCAGACTTTGAGCGGATGGAAGTGCTTTACGAAAGCGGTGCTCTCTCTCGCAGCGATTTCGAAATTGGCCAGACTCGTTACATAGCAGCCAAAAATGATTATGAAATCGCTTTACAAAGTCACAATAACATACTTACAGGAGCTCGCAGTGAAGTTCGGGATATGAACCGCGCCGTCTTAGATCAAACGATTGCACGCGAAGAAAGAGCTCGCTTAGCTTATGAAAAAACTCAATTACGAGCGCCTTTTGCAGGCACTGTGATCAGTCGCCTGACATCAGAAGGTCAATTGGTGAGTGCTGGAACACCCATCTATCGCATTGGTAAAATCGATCAATTAAAAGCAGTTCTCTCTGTACCTGATCGAGAGATTCAGCAATGGCAGGTCGGTGAAACAGTAACGCTCACGTTGTATGGAGAAGAACGCAAAGGTACAGTGCGCTTTATCTATCCGGCAACCCATGCTTCTGCCGGAACCATTGGCGTAGAAGTCTGGCTTTCCAATCTAGAATTAGACTGGTACGCCGGTCAAGTCGTAAAAGTTTTTAAAGCACTAGAGACTCGCGAAGCTATCTGGGTGCCTGTTCAAGCCGTCGTTCGTCGCGGTGAAGAACCTTATGTTTTTGTCTATGAAGAAGGTCGTGCTGTAAAAAGGATTGTTCAGATAGGTAATTTATTCAACGACCACTATGCCATTGAAGGTGGTCTTACAGAAACAGATCAAGTCATCATTACCCGAGTGGATCAACTATTTGACGGTGATGAGGTGGTTCCTTTAGAACAAGCAGGTGAAGAATCGTGATAGAATATATCATTAAAAAGCGAAAAATCACCTTGTTTTTCTTCGCCATGCTACTCATGCTAGGCATCCTTTCTTTTGCCCAAACGCCACGGCAGGAAAGCCCTGATGTAGTTGTTACCATTGCGACGGTAACGACACCCTATCCAGGGGCCCACCCTGAAAAAGTAGAGCAAGCCGTAACACGAAAGATTGAAGAGCGAATCAACGAAATTCAAGGAATCAAGTACGTTTTCTCTAACTCCATGCCTGGTGTTTCATCCATTGTTGTAGAATTAAATCCCGATGAAGATCCGAAAACAAAGTTCGATGAACTGCGCAACAAAGTACGAGACGCCGAGCGAGATTTACCCGCTGAGGCGCATCAATCGATTATCAATGACGATCTGAACAGAATCTATGTACAAACCTATAACATCACGGCAGCGACTCGTGATGAACTTTATACTTTACGAGACACTTTGCGTAGTTGGCGCGATCAACTGCGGACGTTGCCCAATGTATCGAACGTAACCATAACAGGCTTGCCCGATGAAGAAGTCCATATTACCTTGGATATGCAAAAAATCTATAACTTCGGCATTCCTTGGGGCGCCGTTTTATCAGCTGTACAAAATGTCAATGAAACAGTTCCTCTTGGTGAAGTAAAGACGAACCGGCGCGTATATGAACTGATTCTATCAGACATCAAAGATGTAGAGGAATTCAACCATGTCCTAGTCTGGCGTACAGCAGCAGGGATGCCTATCTACTTACATGATATTGCCAATATTACCTTAACAACAGAAGAACCTTCTGTACTGGCCTATCATAACGGTTTGCCTGCTGTAAGCCTAAGCATTAGCGGTGAATATGGCAGCGACATTCCAACGTTGCAAAGACATATCGATACAATGATGGCCCAATTAGAAGGAGATCTACCCAACTGGGCGCAATTGGAGTCGGTCTATTCGCAAAAAGAGCGAGTCGATGAGCTCTTTACTAAATTAACCCGCTCTCTCGTCTTTGCTGTCATTGCCGTTATGCTTGTCTGTATGCTCGGCATGAACTTGCCTTCTGTTTTCGTGGTAGCCATGGCCATTCCAGTGGCCTTATCGATGGCTTTCATTCCTCTTGGCACTTTAGGTATTACGCTCAACCAGATTTCTTTTATTGCCTTTATTATCGTTCTCGGTATATTGATCGATGATGCTGTCGTTGTGAATGACAACATAGAACGTCGCTTAACTGTATTTAAGGAAAGTCCTGAACGGGCTGCTGTCAACGGCGCCAAAGAAGTTTCTATTTCTATTTTTACAGCCAACTTAGCAACCATTTGCGCCTTTGGTCCACTCCTCTTTTTGACCGGCAATATTGGCAACTTTATCAAACCAGTTCCCGTGATTATTATATTGGCCATGCTTTCGTCTATGATTCTATCTCTTTCTGTTGTACCTATTTTCCGTCAGTGGTACGAGTCAAGAGAAGTGGCCAAAAGAGGTACGAGCTATGAGCGCAAAGCGCCTGGTATCTTGGGTGACAAAGTAGTAAGGTTGTCCAAATGGTATGCCAATCAATTGATGCCTGTCTTGGTTCGTCATCCTAAGAGAACTGCAACAGTGGGTCTTTTAGTCGGTGCCATCTCTTACGGTCTTGTTGTGTTTACACCCATTGAGCTTTTTCCCATTGACGATCGTACTGAATTGATTGTCAATGTTCGCGCACCTGTTGGTACGAGCTTGGAAGAGACAGAGAATATTATGAAAGAAGCAAGTAACTGGATCATCGAACAGCCTGGCGTCCGATTGGTAGCCGCTTACGCTGGTTCCGTAGCACCGAAGATGTTCTCTGGTGATACTGGTGAAGGTGGTGGCGACAATGCAGGACAAATTGTTGTACGTGTTTACGATGATGTCTCTACGTCTGCATTGGTGCGCCAGTGGGAAAAGGAACTAGAAAAAATGTTCCCTTATGCTGCTGTCGTACCGGAAGAGCTTATGGCAGGACCGCCCGTCGGAGCGCCTGTGTCGATTCGTCTCTTTGGTGATGATATTGAAACACTGCGCAGTCTTTCCCTAGAGATCCAAGAAATTATCAAAAACACAAGAGGCACTTTCGATATCAAAGATACCTTTGGCATCGAGCGCTATGCTTTATACTTTGATGTAGACCGCAATCAGATGAACCATCTTATGGTTCATGAAAGCGATCTATCAAGAACGATTCGCTTAGTTAGTGAAGGTATCAAAGTCAGCGAATTTGACACGGGACAAGAAATGATCGATATCGTCTTATTCAGCGATCGAGAAGGTCAAGATCCTGTTACAGCCATTCAGCATCTTACGGTTCCTAATAGCCGAGGGGAACAGATTCCCATCTATCAGATTGCAAAAGTAGAACCTGACTTTGCCCTATCATCGATTTATCGCTACAATCTTTCTCGTGCTGTTACGATTACAGGCGATGTACGCGATCGAACGGCTACAGAAGTGATGAGTGAAATCTTACCTCAGTTAGAACAGATGCAATTTCCGCCAGGCTATCGCTATGAAATTGCCGGAGAAACGTCGGAACAGACCGACGTCTTCGTAGAGATTTTCCAGCTTTTCATCGTCGTTGTCTTTTTGATCATCATCTTGATGGCCTTACAGTTTTACTCCTTGACCTTGCCCTTGCTCATCTTAAGTACAATTTTCTTAGCTTTTGCGGGTAGTCTCTTGGGTCTATTTATCACCCAGACGCCCCTTGGTTTTATGACGCTCATGGGCGCCATGAGTTTATCTGGTATCGTTGTTCGCAACGGCATCATTCTTGTTGAGTTCATTGAATCGGCACGACGAGAGGGCATGCCTTTAGATCAAGCAGTGATAACGGCTTGTGAAGCGCGGCTACGTCCCATCTTGCTTACTTCCTTTACTGCCATTGCAGGTCTAATGCCTTTGGTCATTAGCGGCGATGTACTCTTTAAGCCTATGGCTGTAGCCATTATTTCCGGTCTTTTCTTCTCTACCATGCTTACCTTAATGTTGCTACCTTCTTTCTATATCTTGCTTGATCGAGTGCGCAATCGTAAAGATTATCGAGAAGTGAAGAAAGATAGTTCGGGAGTGTCTATGTAGGAAAGTGTAGGATTTGCTTATCCGCCAGACTTTTCATTATGGAGAGGTCTGGCGGATTTTTTTATGCTAACCAGTTATGCCCGTCTGAGCACAACCAGTGATGAAAATCAGCTTTTCCTGATTACGTTGGGGTTACTTCGTGCAGGGGCCAGGTCATCACGCTTTCCTCCGCTCTGGACTGGTCCCACGCTGTTACCGCCAGCAAGCTGGCGACAGCTGAGGTCCCAAGTCCCGCTACGGAAAGCGTGATGCCCAGTCCCAGAAGGTTTTTGCTGATTGTTACTTTCCGTTGACATTGCTTTGCGCAACTTTCTGCGATGTATATGCAACTGCTTATTGTTTTTGTATTTGCAATAGGCCAAAACTCAGTCACAACCAGCAAGATGTATCTGGGTCAGGCGTTATGACTTCCTGGAGAGAGGACTTCAGACCTCAGCCATCGGCAGCTTGCTGCCGCTCATGGCGTGGGATGAGTCCGTTCGGAAGGAATTCATAACGACTGACCCTACCACAGGGTAGCTATTTGCGGACTAACCCCATGCATATAGGCAAATCTTAAAAATAGATAGAAGATATCGATCGGAAAATAATAACTATAACCATAGCATAGCAAGCAAAAAAGCCCTGTCTGTAAATGTAAAGACAAGGGCTTTTTTTGCTTTTATCTAGACCGTAGTAGGAGAGCTACATCATAAAATGCATGGAAGTTTTCTTAAGAAGAGAGCCCAGTATGAGATGGCAAAGCTTTGCGCGGTCTAGGATGATAAGGCTCTATAAGCCCCAGCTTTCGCAAGCGTGCGCGAATAATCGGATAATGCTTTCTCAATAGATAAGCAACAATACCCCACCAGAGAACATTCTTTATCCGCAATCGAAATAGTTTGCGATGGGCGGCAATGACGAGAACCAAAGCGCTTGTTTTTAACAAAGTTACTGAAACGGGCCTTGCTGCTACATTTTCAATAGCAAGAACTTCCCTAGACGCTGACAAAGGTGCCAGTACTTGTTCTTCCGCAATCGCTTTCGGATTGTAATGAATCAGTACTGTTCTGGTCAGGGAGCTATAATCCAAAGATAGGACTCCGATTTGTTCTTCTATGCAATCAAAGCGTTTTTGCCACTCTTCTGGTGGATAAGGGTGAAGAATTTGCAGACGAATTCTTCCGGGAATCTTATGCAGGATCTTCCAACTTGACAAGAGGAACACCTCCTAGCTCTTTGCGACCTCCTTCTATCTCTAAGGGATAGAGAAGTAAGCGACCTGAGTTCAAGACAACGCCTAAGGTGCTCAGGTTATGAAGCAAAGCGCCAGTGAGAGGAGAGATGATGTTCAGCGCACCAAGAAGAATCCCTGTAGCATTAATTCCTACAGCAAATGCAAAGTTCTGGCGAATTACTTCCATCGTTCTTCGACTTAAAATAATAAGTTGAACGACTTTGGTAGGGTCGTCACCTTGTAGTACAATCGGTGCCGTTTCAATGGCGGCATCACTGCCTGCTTGCCCCATGGCAATGCCTACGTCGGCGGTGGCGAGAGCCGGAGAATCATTGACACCTTCACCAACCATGACTACTTTGTAACCTTGGGCTTGATAGTTTTTGATAATATCTACTTTATCTTCTGGCATTAGACTTCCATGATGAAGAGGCACACCCAATTGACGAGCAATGATAGAAACGGTCTCCGGATTGTCACCACTAATAATGCTTACGTTCTGAATTCCTTCTGCGTAAAGCAGATCAATCGTTTCTTTTGATCGAACTCGTAGTGTATCGACAATACCGATCAGGCCGATCAGTGTTTTTTCTCGTGCTACATAAAGAACCGTTTCCCCAAGGCTATGCATTCTGTTCGCTTCAAAATCACCATGACTGCGTTCGATGCCTTCATCATCCATCCAGTGACCACTGCCTACTAGCAGAGGTTTGCCATCGATCAGT
Source organism: Heliorestis convoluta (assembly GCF_009649955.1). Classification (NCBI taxonomy): domain Bacteria; kingdom Bacillati; phylum Bacillota; class Clostridia; order Eubacteriales; family Heliobacteriaceae; genus Heliorestis; species Heliorestis convoluta. The sequence goes on from NZ_CP045875.1 coordinate 2,176,013, forward strand.
ACACGAATACCATGGCCAATAATGACTTCATCGTCCGTATGATCGGGCAGAACCAGTTCCATTTCACGGGCTTTTTCTACGACTGCAAGAGCGAGTGGATGGTTAGAGTGCAATTCACCAGATGCAGCAAGGGCAAGTACATCTTCAGGACCATAGTCATCGTGCAAGCTGATGATGCGGCTTACACGGGGGCGACCTTCTGTGAGGGTACCTGTTTTGTCGAAAAGAACAGTATCAACAGAGCCCGCCTCTTCTAAATAGTGGCCTCCTTTAATCAAGATGCCACGGCGAGCACCGTTGCCCATAGCGGCACTGACAGCAGTCGGAGTCGCCAAGCCCACAGCACAAGGGCATGCGATAATCAGCATGGTCATGGCTCTACGGAAATCGCGTGTAAAGAGGAACACGACAAGAGCCAATAAGAAAGAGAAAGGAACAAAGCGTTCAGAAAAACGATCGGCAAAGTTCTGAATGGGTGCACGATGGCTTCTCGCGTCTTCCACCAAGTGAATAATTCGAGCCAAAGCCGTGTCGTCGCCTACTTTTAGTGCGAGAACGCGAAGATGGCCTGTCTCTACTACGGTGCCACTGAAAACGTCATCGCCAGGCTGTTTCATACGAGGCATGGATTCACCTGTCATCATAGACTCATTGACAGCAGCTTGTCCTTCCTGCACTTGGCCATCGACTGGAATTTTGGAACCAGGTTGCAAAATAACAACGTCGCCAGGAACAATCTCTTTTACCGGTATTTCAACTTCCACACCATTGCGTAGTACCCAGGATTTCTCTTCTTGCACGGCCAGCAAGTCGCGAATGGCACGGCGAGAACGCTCCAATGTTAATGTTTGAAAAAGAGTCGATAAATTGACAAGGAAAACGACGACAAGGCCTGTTACGCTTTCTCGTAATAGCAACGACACAAGTGTGGCCATGCCAATTAACAGATCGTTATTGATCTTTTTACCACTTAGGGCGCTAAGTCCACTTCGCAAAATCGGGTAGCCAGCTACAATGGTTGTTACAGCAGAAACAGTATGTACGGTGCGATTGGCTGACAATAGAGATGGACCTAGGATAATTCTCTTGACACCAACCCAGAGCAAGATGGCACCTGTGATCAGGGATTGTTTAATTTGGGTTTTGAGTGGAAGATCTTCGGGCTCTGCAATGGGGCGGCAAACTGAAGTTTTACAAAGACTTTCACTCTCAAGGCCTTCTGAGTTTGTAGATGACTGCTCGCTTTGATCAGGGCTAGAACTTTTAGGAGATTTTGGTTGAAGAAGTTCACGCTTTTGCTGATACGTTGAGAGTAGCTTTTCTCTAATCTCCTCTATGGACAGCAAAGCAGGATCATAGAGAAGTAATACATTACCAGAAGCAGCACTAGCCGATATTTTTTTGACTCGGCTATCAGTAGAGAAAGCTTCTTCAAGAGCGCAGGCCATGAAACGGAATCGATGCCCTTGCAATCCTTGTACGGCCAGTCGAACTCTTCCGGGTAGGTGATGTACGACTGTTACCATACCTAAGACTCGCTTTGGTCGTTCTTTTTCCCATTTGTAGGCGTAAGATCGGAAATAGAAGCGACTTCAGATAGATTCGATTCCGCTTTGCTAGCAGAAGTTACAGTAGCAGCGGCTTCTGCAGAGGCAGTTTCTTGGGGCGACTGGGCTGCACTTGATGCTTCTTCCGCTTTCTGAGCGGCAACTTCTTTTTCCACATGATGCTTATACTGGGCTTCTGCCATAATATCTTCAATGTTTTCTTTTAACTGAACACCTTTGCTAAGTGCTTTTTCCGATAAGTTAATAGCCCCTTGGGCAGCTTGGACAGCCAGTGGGCGGAGCGCCTTGGACACAGTAGGGAGAAGGGCAGCAACAGCAACAGTAGCACCTATACCTAAGGCAAATCCCTTCGTGCCTTTGTTGCTTAAGAGAGAATAGAGATGCTTGCGGTAGCCATTGGAGTTAGAATTGTTTCCTTGATTCATGGAAAATACCTCCTCATATGATAACAGATATCACATCCGATTTAAGTATATAAATATTTGTCAAAAAAGTAAAGCGAAGAATGTAACAAACTATCGAATAAAAAAGAATTATATGCTTCTCAAATTTTTTGAATAATAAAACAAATCTTTTTATACAAAGCAATTGACAAAAACAAGAAATCTTATTATCATGATACTGAAAATCGTTTTCTGTCAGGAGTGACTATGATGGCACTTTTATCAACTCCTTTACAAAAGGAGAATCCCCTTTTCATAGGTCACCATAGAGCGCCGCAAAAAGCATTGGAAGCAAAAACGAAAGTAATCCTTCAACAAGGAACCTCTATTATTAGAGTTCATTGTCTGCAATTTGAAGAAAAATGGCGTGAAAAAATGGTGTCCCAAATAGAAGAAGCAGCGGAAAGTGCTTATTCTTTAGTAAAACAACGAGAAGAGGCCTTGTTACCGACCTTCAGCGACTTGAACCAACTGCTAGAAGAGATTCGCTCTGACTTGAATCGAATTCACGCCTGTCCTTTTGGTGATACCCTTACATTACCATCGACTTTGCCCTATCCTGCTTCCATCAAGCAAGCTCTAACAGAACAGAAAATGACTTTATTCATGACAGGTTTTGCCGAAAAACAATACAATCAACTTTGGAACCAAACCCTACAAGGTGCTATTCCTACGGCTTGGCCAGCATGGGGGAAAAATCTTCTTCAACAAGGTATCGGCAGTCTTGGTATCGGCACGCTGTTACTCCAAGCCAATCATTGCTCTTATGATCAAGAAAAAGAGCGTTACCGCCAGCAACTCAGACAACGTTTCGATGGTTTGCTCTATCGCTGGCGACATCACCTGCTGGAACAGTGGCAACAGCAGTTCCAAAAAGCTGTATATAGCTGGTATGATGAACAACTTGCTTTATTGGCTCAAGAGAATCGCCAGGTCCATGCGATGTAGAACAAACACATGTAGGGACTTAGTAAGATTGCATACAATATAAAAAGAGAGCCCAGTTTGCGATTTTTCTTGTTGCTGCTGGGTTCTTTTGCTTGTATTATTTTGAAGTAGGAAAAGAAGTAAAAGGGAGTGGAGCACCCATGCTGTGGTGGACCGACGACTTGACCTCGGGGATAGACTTTATTGACAATCAGCATAAGGAACTCTTCAATCGCGTCAATGAAGTCTTCTCTGCTGTCAATGTAAATGATGAAGCTATGATTCGTAGCACCTTCGAATACTTAATCACCTATGTCATTGAACATTTCGGCGCTGAAGAAAGCTACATGATCTTATATCTTTATGATGATTTTGCTGAACATAGAGAGTCTCACAATTACTTTGTACTGCAAGTTAACGAACTTCATCGCCGCTTTTCTACAGAAGAGATTACGGAAGAAGAAAGAAAAGAGCTCGTCGATGCATTACAACTGCTCTTAGTAGAGTGGCTCGTTAACCACATTCATGACTTCGATAAAAAGCTGGCTGCTTCTATTAGAAAGGAAGAATAGACAACCTTTCATGGGACAGTCGTGGAGAAAACTGTTACAAAGTCCAGAGCGCCTTCGAAAAACTATAGTATAATAATGAGATGAGCTTATGCCAGGTCTCGGCAAGGGCTCATCTTTTTTTTGGAATCGTTGATTCTGCAATTTAGAAGATGGAAAAACAAGAGGAAATAAAAAACAGCTGTCGAAAAGTATAGATGAAAAAATACCCTCTATAAAGAATTGCAGAAAAGAATATGATATAACGATGCTAGAAAACGGGATGGTGATATAAAGTGCAAGATAGCTTCTATCGGTCTGTTCTTGAAAATTCGCCGATGGGTTACTCCTATCATAGAACGATTGTTGATAAAGATGGAAATCCCTGTGACTATGAATTTCTAGATGCAAATAGTGCCTTTGAAATATTTACAGGACTAAAAGTAGAGCATGTGATTGGAAGAAGGGCTACCGAGGTACTTCCACAGTTAAGAGATGGAGAATTTGATTGGATATCTTACTTTGGAAATATATCGTTGAGCGGAGAAAAAGGGCAAATTGAACAATACTCTAGACCCCTAAAGAAATGGTATAGAGTAAACGTCTATGTTCCAGAAAAGGGCTACTTTATTACCCACTTTATAGATATAACCCAAGAAATGACTCGGTTGGTTGAGCTAGATCGTTTTTTCTCTGTTAATTTAGATCTGCTTTGTATTGCTGATATAGAAGGCAATTTTTTAAAAGTAAACAAAGCTTGGGAATCCATCTTAGGTTATACCGCCGAAGAGCTAGGGCAAAAAAAATTCTTAGACTTTGTCCATCCTGATGATATAGAAAAAACCTTAGAGGCTATGTCAAAGCTCTATTCACAAGAACAGGTCTTAAATTTTGTGAATCGCTACCGCTGTAAAGACAACTCTTACCGCTATATTGAATGGCGATCTCAGCCTTATGGCAACTTGATCTATGCGGCTGCACGAGACATTACCAAACGAATCGACTACGAAAAAAATCTAGAATATTGGCACAATTTACTGCAGTATATCATTCAATATGCTCCGAACGCCATTGCTGTCTATGACAAAGAGATGCGGTATTTGTATGTCAGTGATCGTTATATTGATGACTATGGCTTGTGGGGAAGAGATATTATTGGCAAGAATCATTATGAAATCACACAAGAGGCTTCAGAAAAATGGAGAGATATTCATCGTCGCGCTTTAGCAGGAGAAGTGGTACATTCAGAAGAAGACCAATTTCAGAAGTCCGATGGATCTGTTGAATATACGCGTTGGGAATGTCGACCTTGGTATGGTCTTAAAGGGCAAATTGGCGGAATTATTCTTTATACGGAAGTGATCACAGAACGCAAAAAAACCGAAGAAGCTTTAATTAAAGCGAAAGAACAGGCTGAATCGGCGAACATAGCCAAAAGTCAATTTTTAGCCAATATGTCTCACGAGATTCGGACACCGCTCAATGGAATCCTAGGATTTTTGGATCTGCTCCAAGAAAGTGGATTGAATGCAGAACAAAAGGAATATATGACTTTCATTAATTCTGCCTCCGAAACCTTACTGAATGTAATTAATGATATCTTAAACATTTCAAAAATAGAGCTAGGTGTCCTTGAACTAGATGATATTGAATACAATCTACGCATGGCCGTTGAATCAGCAGTCCTTCCTTTTAGTATAAAAGCGTACAAGCAAGGGCTTAATTTGAATCTTCTCGTCAAATCTGATATTCCTCAGATGGTCAAAGGTGATCCTTCTCGTTTAAAACAAGCGCTTACCATCTTAATGAGCAATGCCATAAAGTTTACTGAAGCAGGCGATATTTATGTAGAAGCAGGTCTGAATAGCAAAAACGATGAAAACGTAGAGATTTTGTTCAAAGTACGGGATACGGGGATCGGCATGTCTACGGAAACCATCAATAAGCTCTTCAAACCTTTTAGCCAGGGTGATACTTCTTCAACCAGAAAATACGGCGGTGTTGGCTTAGGTCTTTCCATTTGTAAAACAATTGTTGAGATGATGGGTGGAGAGATTGGCGTTGCAAGTGTAGAAGGAGAAGGGAGTACCTTCTACTTTACAGTAGTCTTAAAAGAAGCCAAAAATGCCGAACTACAGGATCTCCCTGACTATTCCATATTACAAGGAAAAAGCATTCTAATCGTAGATGATGTTTCGGCCAATCGTGAAATAGCCAAGTTCTATCTTGAGGAAGTTGGTTGCATGGTCCATGAAGCCGCCAGCGCCTCAGAAGCATTTAGTAAGTTGATTCGCAATGATCTGACAGCAAAGTATCATGCCATTCTTGCGGACAATCATATGCCTGAAATGGATGGCCATGAATTAGCAACAGCCTTAAAAGTGATTCCATCGACCAAAAAAATTCCTCTCATCCTAGTTACTTCTGTTGCAAGCATTGGTGAAGCAAAAAAAGCAAAAGAAAATGGTTTTGCAGGATTTCTCACCAAACCTTACAAGCGAAGCGAATTGCTAGAATGTCTAACCATGGTGATTGGCGCCGAAAAAAAAAGTAAAAGAGATAAAGAACTTTTTATCACTCGGCACACCGTAGAAGAAGCAAAATATGCAAAGAGGCTGAAGATTTTGCTGGTAGAAGATGATCGCATTAATATGGAGTATTTTGCAAAAGTCTTAAAGCAAAAAAATCTGCACTGTGACATTGCCGAAAACGGTTTTCTAGCACTGCAAGCCCATGAGCAAAACAAATATGATATTATTTTTATGGACTGTCAAATGCCTGGTATGGACGGGTACGAAGCAACCAAGAGGATTCGGGATAAGGAAGGCATAAAAAATCATACACCGATTGTTGCTATAACAGCCTACGCCATGGCAGGAGATTCTATCAAATGCATGGAAGCAGGTATGGATGACTATCTAAGCAAGCCTGTCAATGTCCAACAAATCATGGCCATGATAGATAAATACTGTACTGAATAAAGCATACTTCTCCTACGCGAGCGTTTTTAAGTAAAATCTTATAGTTTTCTTCAACTTCAAGAAAGAAAGCCCCTTCTGTTGCAACTTTGCACAGAAGGGGCTTTCTTCATATATCTTTTTTGATGAGAATACTATTGATTGTAAGAACTATGCACTCTCTGTTTTCTTTTCTTCTTCTTCGTTACGCTTCCGTGACAAGGCAAAGAAAGCAAGTCCTGCTGCGACTGCACCGATCATGATTGCATAAAAGGCAGAAGAACTAGAATCTGTGTTAGCTGTGGCGATAGAACCTGTGATATCAACACCAGAGTTCCCGGCGTTATTAGCAAGTTGTAAAGTACCACTTTCAGGTCCATGGGCTGCAGCAGCTGGAAGGTCGACAGGCGTATCATCACTGTACTTATATTGAACGAGAATGGTTCCATATACCTTATTATCCATGGCATTCGCATTTTGCGTTCCAGAAATAATCTGGAGAACGCCTATACCTTCTTGGAAATTAGGGCTGGCTGAAATTTTTATATCACTAAAGACGCGGTTGGAATCACCTTCATAAATTTTGCTCATTTCAGGTCCCATGATATGCATACAGAAGGGAAGATCCATGCGAATCCCTTCTGGCATTGAAAAGTGCCAGCCTGCTAAAGCACGCTTATCTTCGAAACCACCGTCATAGACATCTTTGGACAATCCAATAATCAATTTATAGTTCGTAATACTGCCATCGGGGTGAACTTCAAATAAAATAGTTCCATCTTCTTGAACCATGTTAGCGCCATCTTTGGTACGGATCACTTCATATGTTATCTGATTGTGATAAGGCTGTTCTGGGAACTGGGCACCACCGATACCACCATGACAGCTTAAGCAAGAGGAACCAAATATAGCACTTTGACCTACGTAAGAGTCAACATTATGTAATGGATTAACAATTACACCTCTACCTGTTAGCAATGCCGGTGAAGTTTCTGTTGGTTCAACAATGTTAATCTCTTCTTCGGCCCATCTACTTTGCCCAGAACCAGGATAAGCTTCTGCCGAGCCATTGTAACTGAACAGTGCCACCGATAGTGCCGCTAATGATAAGAACATTTTGGACATTTTGAACATTCTGAACATACAATGAGCGCCTCCTCGTTTTTCTCAAGTCCGAATCTTATCTTGATTATATAGGGGTAAGGGGTAGCAGTAAAGGGATTACGAAACTATTCTTTTTCACTAGCTAAAAATCCTATTATATAAGGAAATAGAGAAGGTTCGTACATTCATAAAAACATAAAAAATAGACATACCCCCTAGTGTAAAGCTTTGAAAAAGATATTTTTTAAAGTCCTTAATCCAGTAGAAGGAAAAAGTTGTAGCAGCCTCGAATAAACACTGTGATAACTTTGTTTAACGATTTTCATTATTGACTAGAAAAGGAGGCCTCATCTTGCAAAAAAGTTTGCTCAAAAAAATGGTTGCTTTTTCTTTGCTAATAACCATTGTGCCTGTTCTTCTTTCTATGTTGCTCATGTTCTGGCAGGTGCGCTCAGAAATGGTCTCCAACCAGGAAGAGAGAATTCAAGAAAATCTTGAAGGACAGATTCGTCTGCTTGAGAATATTTTCAGTGAAACTAAGAATAAAGGCCTTATCATAAGCCAAGAACAAAATATTAAAGAAAGTCTCTTTATTGCTTGGCAAGGCAATAACGTCAAGGAAGAAAGTCTTGCTAGCCTTTCTTCCTATTTACAAAATCTTTTCATCGTAGAGGAAGGTCTTTATGAGAATATTTTCGTCGTGGCGCGAAACGGACAAATTTTAGCTGATTCACTAGATGGGAGCAGTGTGGGGCTTAGCATGAGTCATTATGACTTTTTTGGTCCTGTTTTGTCAGGTCGTACTCACACTTCTCGAGTTATGGAGTCACCGATCAGTGGTCGCCCCATTCTGATTGTAGGTGTGCCTGTCTATTCTCCCTATGATCCCAACCGGACGATCGGTGCCATTGCCTTGGCTGTTGAATTTCAACAGATATCAGAACCTATCATAGAACGACGCTTGGGCAAAAGTGGCTATAGCTTTGTTGCCAATGATACAGGCATGGTCTTAGCGCACCCTGATTCAGAAAAGATCTTAGCCTATGATCTAACGGAGCAAACGAATGGATTGGAGATCATACCCAATACAATCGAAGAGAAAACAGGTGCTCTCACATACAACGAGGAAGGTTCAACTCGTTGGGCCTTGTTTAGCGCCATTGACGGTGCGCCTATCGTTGTCGTAAGTACCATTGATCAGAATGAGTTTATGGAACGCTTTCAAAACATGATCCTGATCATCGCAACGGTAACCACAGTGCTTGTTATTGTGACAGGTCTTGCTGCTATGGTTTTTTCCAAGAATTTGTCCAACAGTCTACGGGATTTACGAAAAGCTATGGCTTATGGAGCGGCAGGACGTCTTACGGCACGAGCGGAAACAGATGCCCAAGATGAAAGAGCAGGCCTCGTGAAAGCTTTTAATGCAATGATGATTCGCCAAAGTCAGGTAGTCGGTACAGTCCGTCGCTCCTCTGACGAACTGGCTGCTTTTTCCGAAGAAATGGTGTCAACCACTTCCGATGTGAATAAGGCTATCGCAGAAATGAGCAACAATATGGAGCAAATGGCCATCGATGCAGAATATGGTGCCGAATCGGTTGTTGAAGTGTCACAAGTGCTTGTGGAGCTTTCTTCCTTGATTCAGATAGCGAGAGAAGCAGGGAATGTAGTGGAAGAAAAAAGTCAAATTACCTTTTCTGAAGCGCAAAAAGGCAAGCAGACTGTCGATGAGACGATTGCAGGTATGAACAATATTCAAAGAAGAGCGCAAGAAATAGAAAGTATCATAGCTCGCTTAAATACCTATACGCAACAGATTGGTACAATTACGGCAACCATTACAGGCATTGCAGAACAGACCAATTTACTTGCTCTGAATGCAGCTATAGAAGCAGCAAGAGCAGGAGAACAAGGAAGAGGCTTTGCAGTTGTAGCCGATGAAGTACGAAAGCTCGCTGAAGAAGCTTCGAAGGGTGCGACAGAAGTTACATCGCTCTTGCAGAAAGTGCAAGGTGAGACTGAAAAAGCAGTTGTAGCAACGCAGTCGAGTCGAAAAGATGTAGAACGAGGAGTTATTGCTGTTCAAGATTCTGGTGAGGTCTTAGAAAAGATTGTAGAGGCCATTGAGAAAGCCGTTGTGGAAGTAAAGCGCATTGGTGAGATTACGAATGAAAAGGTAGCTAGTTCCGAAAAAATTGTTGAACTTATTAACCAAGTGGCATCGGTCATTGAAAAAACCTCCTACAGTGCCAGCAACGTTGCTGCAGCCAGCGAGGAAGCGGCGGCTGCCATGGAATCCTTAGCCAAAGGAAGTGAAGAAGTTCAAGCAATGGCTGGTGAGCTGAGCGATGCGGTTACGTTTTTTAAGATGGATGACGATGTAGGGAATAAAAAGTAAGGAAAGGCCTTGGTAGCTATCACAGCTACCAAGGCCTTTCTAGTCAAACAAATGTGTTAAATAAAAACAATAATGGAAAAAAATAAAACATCTCAAAACAATATCTTGTTCATAAGCTTCTTCCGAGAGTCATTATAGGCAATTCTGTGAGGAGGATTGGTTGTGTTACAAAAGAAGGGGCTCATCATTGCACCATTGCTACTTTTTTTCTTACTTGTAGCAGGTTGTACACAAAGTCAGCAAGGAACACCATCACAAGATCAGTCGGATAGCAACAACAAGTTGAATATTGTCACGACAACGACAATGATTACCGATCTCGTTCGTGTTGTCGGTGGTGATGTTGTAGAGGTACAAGGATTGATGGGAGCCGGTATTGATCCCCATCTCTACAAAGCAAGTGCTGGTGATGTGAATCGAATGCGCCAGGCTGATTTGATTATCTACAATGGTTTGCATCTAGAAGGAAAAATGGCTGATATTTTTGAAGAATTTGAAGGGACTCAAGTCATAACCGTAGCGATAACGGATGCGGTTGATGAGTCGATTCTACTACCGGCAGAAGATGAGGGGAATTTATACGATCCCCATATCTGGTTCGATGTAGAACTGTGGCAAAAAGCAGCGATCTATGTACGGGATGCTCTTATTGAAGCGGATGAAAAAAATAGAGCGATTTATGAAGCAAATACAGAAGAGTATCTGCAAGAATTAGAGAAACTGCATGCTTACGTGAAAGAACAAGTTGCGAACATACCCAAAGACCAACGCGTCCTCGTAACCGCTCATGATGCCTTTGGTTACTTTGGTCGAGCTTATGACTTTGAAGTCTTAGGCTTACAAGGTATTAGCACAACGACAGAGGCAGGCATTGCCGATATGCAGGCGTTGGCAGACTTGATTGCAGAACGCAAAATTCCAGCCATTTATATTGAAACATCGGTGCCACCGAGAAGCATTGAAGCACTACAAAAAGCAGTGCAAGCAAAAGGCTTCTATGTAGCCATTGGAGGAGAACTTTTTTCCGACGCCATGGGTGATTCTGGCACACCAGAAGGGACCTATCTAGGCATGGTTCGTCACAATGTGGATACGATTGTAGAAGGCCTATCGAAGTAAGGGTTCCTAGATACCTCCTGTTCAGGCAACGTCATCAATCAAAAAAGTCCTGCAGATTTTAGATTTGCAGGACTTTTTTGTAAATATGGAATATATTTGTCAGTTCCCCGGACGACTATGATTACATACTTATTTTTTGAATGACTTTTTCACAAGGCTTGTCAACAAGAAGCACTGTGGAAAAAGGAGAGGCCTTTGTGTCAAGGGGATTCCTCGGATTGCAGAGTTGAGGTGACGCAATGATGTCAATGAATGCTTTAGATGTGAATGATTTAACGGTAGCTTATAAAGAAAAGCCTGTGCTCTGGGATATTGATCTTACAGTACCACCGGCTGTTTTGCTTGCTGTCATTGGACCGAATGGTGCAGGCAAAACAACACTGATTAAATCTATTCTCGGTCTGATTCCTACGGTAGCTGGAAGGGTGCGCATTTACGGTCGACCTTACAAAGAACAGCGAAAACAAGTGGCTTACGTACCCCAGAGAGGAACTGTAGATTGGGACTTTCCAACAAGTGTCCTCGATGTGGTGACCATGGGGCTCTATGGTACTTTAGGCTGGCTCAAAAGACCAGGAAAAGAAGAAAAGAAAAAAGCCCTAGAAGCTTTGGAAATGGTATCTATGACAGACTATGCTCATCGCCAGATCAGTCAGCTTTCTGGGGGGCAGCAGCAACGCGTTTTTCTTGCTCGTGCCCTGGTTCAGCAAGCACAAATCTATTTCATGGATGAACCTTTTCAAGGGGTAGATGCCATGACAGAAAAAGCAATCTTACGATTGTTAAAAGATTTGCGCTCTGCTGGGAAAACGGTTATTGTGGTACACCATGATCTACAGACAGTGCCAGAATATTTCGACTGGGTTACTTTATTGAACACGCGTCTCGTTGCCAATGGACCGATGGAAGAAGTCTTTACAGAAGCCAATCTCGAAAAAGCCTATGGCGGCAGGTTCTTACAGTTGAAAGCAAATGCGAGGGCAATGCCATGAAAGAATTGTTTCTTGCCCTTTTTTTTGATCATACCTTACGCACCGTTGCTATGGGAGCTGCTGCTTTAGGAATCGTCAGTGGTGCCTTAGGATCTTTTGCTGTACTACGACGTCAAAGCCTGCTTGGCGATGCCATTTCTCATGCAGCGTTGCCAGGAATTGCCCTTGCTTTTTTGCTTACAGGCAGTAAGTCAGCCCTTGTGTTATTGTTTGGCGCTGCCATGGCTGGCGCTCTAGCAACTTGGTTGGTAACCCAGATTGCGGGATTAACAAGAGTGAAATATGACAGTGCCCTAGGAATTATTTTATCGGTCTTTTTTGGCTTTGGTCTTGTCTTACTTACCTATATTCAAAAGCTTCCCAATTCCAATCAAGCAGGTCTGGAGAAATTCCTTTTTGGTCAAGCGGCAGCCATTGTAGAAAAAGATGTATTGTTAATGGCGGGGCTTGGCCTCGTAGCTTTGTTTCTTCTCTTTTTGTTCTGGAAAGAATTTAAGCTACTTAGTTTTGATCGTGATTTTGGGACCACCTTGGGCTATCCCATGGCTTTGATTGATTTTGTATTGACGACTTTGCTTGTTCTGGCCATTGTGATTGGTTTGCAAACGGTAGGTGTTGTCTTGATGAGTGCCATGTTAATTGCGCCAGCCGTTGCAGCAAGGCAGTGGACCGATCACCTTGGAATTATGGTCTTATTGGCTGCTTTTTTTGGTGCTTTTGCTGGTGTTGCTGGCACCGTAGCGAGCAGTACCATTTCTCGCATGCCTGCTGGGCCAGCCATTGTCGTAGCTGTAAGCATCTTGGTTATTATCTCTATACTTTTTGCTCCGCGGCGAGGTGTGATCTGGCAACGAGGAAGAGACTACTTGATGCGACAACGCTTTCGGGCGATGGGAGGGAAGAAAAATGGTTAGCCCACAAGTCGAGATCATGCTAATTGCTTCTGTTGTTGCTGTTGCTTGTGCTCTAGTGGGTGTTTTTCTCGTCTTGCGTAATATGGCTATGATGAGTGATGCCATTAGTCATTCTGTATTGCTCGGCATTGTGCTCGCTTTTTTCTTAACTCGCGATCTTTCTTCGCCGGCTTTAATTATAGGCGCTGCCATGATGGGTGTCATAACCGTTGTTCTGGTAGAACTGTTGCACCAGACCCGCCTTGTCCATGAAGATGCAGCCATTGGCATCGTTTTTCCCTTGCTTTTTAGTATTGCTGTGATTTTGATTTCTCGTCATGCTGCCAACATTCATCTAGATACAGATGCTGTTTTGTTAGGAGAACTGGCTTTTGCACCTTTTGATCGCTTTGTCTACCAAGGTGTTGATCTAGGTCCAAAAGCTTTGTATATTATGGGGGCCATTCTGCTGGTTAACTTCTTTTTTATTAGCCTTTTTTTCAAAGAATTGAAGTTGGTAACTTTTGACCCTCAGTTGGCGGCTGTCTTGGGCATTAGCCCTATTGTTGTTCACTATGCCCTGATGACGCTTGTTTCTGTGACGGCTGTTGGCGCTTTTGACGCCGTTGGTTCTATCTTAGTGGTCGCTTTAATGATTGCCCCGCCGGCTACTGCCTATCTTTTGACAGATCGCTTACATGTCATGATTGCCCTTAGTGCTCTCGTAGGCATCCTGAGTGCCATCGGTGGCTTTGGAATGGCCTATTATTTAGACGCTTCCATTGCAGGGTCTATGGCAACGGTGGCCGGTATTATTTTTGCTCTCGCTTTTCTCTTTGCGCCAGAAAGAGGTGTCGTTGCGGGAACTCGCCGCCGCATGGAACAACGCTGGAATTTTGCCCTTGTTACGTTGACCATTCACCTTTGGCATCGTGAAAAATCTGCGCCTGTCGTTGGCAAGGCCTATGCCATTCAAGAATTACGCCAACATTTGCGCTGGTCTACCGCCTATTTCGCTTCTGTTGTGGAACGGGCCATTCGCAGAGGATTGCTTACGCAGCGAGATGATTATGTACAGCTCACTGAGAAAGGACGAAGGCTTGCTCGAGAAGGTCATGGGATGGGAGAAAGAGCAACTTCTGAGCCTCTGTGAATACTGTCGTTACTATAGTTTCAAAAAACTTTGTAGTAGGCACAAGTGTTGTAAAGTCTATCATCCTTGTGTCTTGTTCACTCCAATAAAAGCCTATACAGATGCTTCTATTGACCAAATGGAACAGGTTTTGATATTTCCCATAAAGTGGAAAGTATCAAAACCTGTTCCATAGGGAGTGACAAAGTATGAAAAATCTTCTTTTTTTTCTGGTCTTTTTACACATTTTCCTCTATTACGTTTTGTTTTTCTTTTTTCCTGAGACCCATCATTTGCTCGAAGTTTTTCTACTGCCTTCTCTTTTTCTTGTTGGACTTCTAGGGCTACGTTGGGCGAGAAATTTAAAAGACCCTACTCGCAATAGCTGGATAGTTCTCAGCTTAGCTACTTTTGTGTACATTATCGGTGATATACTTTGGTTTTACTATGATTATAGTGGCTTAGAATCTGGGAAAGCTTCTGGAGCAGATCTTTTGTATTATATATGCGCTTTTTTTCTCGTTATTGGTATTAGTGGATTACTAAAAGCAAGTATCAGCAAGTTTTCTTTCCGTTGCATCTATCTTGATATATGGACTCTCATGATCATAATAGCTTCCGTAGTTTCTCAGTTTCTACTCTACCCACTGTGGACACAATCAGATCTAGATGTGTTAAGTCGACTTGCTCTATTGTTCTATCCCTTGCTTGATCTTCTTATTATCTTTTTTGCTCTACTTATCGCCTATCGTTGGCCTCGGCAAGAACGTGCGAAAGCATACTGGCTGATTGCAGGCATTTTTTTCTGGGTTGTTGTAGATAGCTATTACCTTTTAGAAGGCATTCAGCAAACCTATGAAGCAGGAAACTTTTTTGCTCCCTTCTGGGGTTTTGGCTTTTTCTGTTTTTTCTTTGCTTTACAACAACATGTAGCTGATGAAGAAAAAAAAAGTCAATAAAAATAGCATGGCGTTACAAAAGGAACTCTTTCTTTATGATAGAAAATCACTGTTGGTTCGTGCTATACCCAATATAGCAATATTTTCGCTGGCGATTCTCTCTATATTCTATCCAGACCTTACCTTTCTTCGTTATGGCTTCATTGCGGGTCTCATTTTGTTATCAGTACGTCAAATTCTAGTCCTTTCTGAAAATGATAATCTCTTAGTTGGTGCTCATAAGCTGAATAACTCACTAAATCAAGCCATCCATGAAGAAAAGATTCTTAATGAAGAGTTAGAAAAAGTGAACAAAAAACTAGAGCAATTAAATCATGATCTAGAAGAAAATGTTCGAGTAAGAACAAAAGAACTTCTCGTCAAAAATGAAGAATTGGTAAAAGCCAATCAGTTAAAGGAGCAGTTTGTCGCAACTGTTAGTCACGAACTAAAAACGCCGCTTCATGGCATTATTGGTTTTGGTCAAGTTCTAGAAGAAGATCTTAAGCAATCTGAAAATAAAAAGCACTTGTCCTATTTGCTTGATTCGGCTTATTATCTCCAAGCCCTCGTTGAAAGTTTGCTTAATTTTTCTAAGCTTAATGCCGACCAGTCTACATTGTACGTAGAAGAAGTGAATGTTGTTAAATTGGCACACTTTATTGCTAAGCAAGCAGAAGAGAAGATAAACAACAAGAACTTATATTTTGAGCTTCAGATAGCTGAATCAGTGAATATGCATCATTGTGATGAAATGAAATTGCGTCAAATTCTGATCAACCTTTTAGACAATGCTATTAAATACACTTTGCCAGGAGGGAGAGTTCATCTCGCCATTGATTACCGCGAAGAAACATTATTTTTCGTTGTAGAGGATACAGGCATAGGCATTCCAGCCGATAAAGTGGAAAGCATCTTTGAGCCTTTTTTTCAGATTGACAATACTTTATCACGTCGCCATGGAGGTACTGGTCTTGGGCTGTCTATTGTCAAAAAGCTTGTGGAACTTTTCGGTGGAACTATTGAGGTAGAAAGTGAAGTTGGCAAAGGAACCAAAATGTATGTCACGATCCCAGAAAAAAGTAGGAAGTGAGGATGCTTCTACTTTCTTCTTTTGAAAAGTACAATATCTTGTATCAAGCGTGGTATGGATAAGTAGGAGGATGAACCATGAAGAGCAAAAAATTCCTTGCCCAAACATTGTCCATCGTTATAATTCTTGTGCTGACTTTTGTCCTAACAGCATGTAGCTTTACAGAAAAGCTAGACCAGCCTCAACAAGAAGAGGAAAAAAGCGAACTCCTTCAAGTACTACAACCCGTGACGGTGAATAAGGAAAAAGCCGATCTACCCCAAAGCGAGATTACCTATCCGCAAGTAACAGGCTTATCAGACCAAGCTCTAGAAGCAACGATAAATCAAATCCTTAAGAACGAAGCCCTTTCCTATCGAGAAAAGACGCTTCAAGATGCCAAGGAACAGGGCTTCGATATAGAGAAAATCGCCTTCTACGGCGATTATGAAGTAACATACAACAGGGGAGGGCTTTTAAGTATTGCCATGCCCCAGGGGTCTTACATGCTACAAGCGGCTCATCCTAGCAATTATCTTAGTGCTGTTACGGTTGATGTAAGAACAGGCAACATACTATCCTTATCCGATCTGTTTATAGAAAAAGAGGACATCAAAGCACTTCTTGATCCTCTTATGAAAAAGCAAATTGAAGAACGAAACTTATCTCTCCTTACAGAATTTGCTGGTCTAGAAGAAGATCAAGACTATTATCTAGGGCCAAGTTATCTCATTCTCTATTATCAACCCTATGCCTATACGCCTCATGCCTATGGTGTCTTAAAATTCGCCATACCTTACCAAGCCATAGCAGCAGAAGTCGAACCAAAATGGGGCTTGCTTGATAGAGACTCTCAAGGATTGACAGAAGAAGAAGTTCGCGCTTTGCTCCTAGAAGCGCATCGGATGTATTGGTACATTGCTCGTGGCGGCCAAGGAGAAGGTGCTTTTGAGACTTTTACCCAGAATGGAATGGAATATCGTTATCTTCGAGGCGACATCGAAACGCGCCAAGGCTTAGAAGCCTATCTGGGCAAGCTTTTTACATCGACGGCAATAGAACAAAGCTTGCAGAATATGGGCATTGTTGAAAAGGAAGGCCGTATGGCGCAGCCGAATGCTGACGGAGGGTCTATGCTCAACTGGGAGAAAATGGGGCTTTATCTGATTGATGAGGGAGAAGAGAAGAGAGTCTATGAAGTGAAGATTTCTCATGAGACAACGCCGGAAGAAGATCAACAGCTCTGGACGGTGTTGCAGCGGGAACAAGGAACTTGGAAGCTTATAGAAACGGTTGATAGTTTTATGTAAGGTAGTCTGCATAGGGTATTAGACCTAGTTTTCGTACACCCCCCCGTGCCCGGTTGGGCACAACCATTTGATGAAAATTAACTTCTCCTGATTACGTTGGGGTTACTTCGTGCAGGGGCCAGGTCATCACGCTTTCCTCCGCTCTGGACTGGTCCCACGCTGTTACCGCCAGCAAGCTGGCGACAGCTGAGGTCCCAAGTCCCGCTGCGGAAAGCGTGATGCCCAGTCCCAGAGAATTTTTGCTGATTGTTACTTTCCGTTGACATTGCTTTGCGCAATTTTCTGCGATGTATATGCAACTGCTTATTGTATTTGCATTTGCAATAGGCCAAAACTCAGTCACAACCAGCAAAATGTACCTGGGTCAGGCGTTATGACTTCCTGGAGAGAGGACTTCAGACCTCAGCCATCGGCAGCTTGCTGCCGCTCATGGCGTGGGATGAGTCCGTTCGGAAGGAAGTCATAACGCCTGACCCCACCACAGGGTAGCTTTTTTCATACTTAACAGCCAAAAGCCGATATAGTAGCAGCACAAAGCACTACTATATCGGCTTTTTCTGTTAAGCAAGTCCTCTGTTGCTTTGCGGAATCTACTTCTGCCGCAGCCCTTTCTCACGGGCCACTAGATCCAATTGCACTGTCGCTACATCTTCTTCATATAAATCAAGTCGTTCCTGCTTCTGGTAATAACGCTCATCGACTGTCTTAAGATAACGCTTGCACTGGTTACAACCTTCAATCCGATAATGGCGCTCCTCGTCTACATAATAGATGGGCAAGCTGTACTGGTCTTCATTGGCACAAAAAGGGCAGACTACACGACGAAAAGGCCACTCTGTTTCACAAGTAGAGCAATACAGATAGCGCTTGCCATGCTCTTCTTTGGATAGACGTCCTAAAGTGGGTTCAGAACCACAATGGGGACAGAATGGCTCGCGCCAATCTCGAGTTGCTATGGTTTCTTCTAAAGCTTTGGAAGAAGCCAGCAGATAGGGCTTGAGCATGGCTCGGATAAAGTAATGTAGTAAGGGCAGATCAATATCTAAAGCGAGCCCTTTTTGCTCTAGCTCTTCAAAATCGCCAAGAGCTAGTAAGCGATAAAATTCACTCGCTTCTTCCCCTTTTAACAGTTTATGAAGCGAAGAAAGGGTTCCCAAATTATTCTCATCGGAACCATCTTCTCTTTGTAGCATCGCTTGTAACAAGTCAAGAATGCCTTCGCCATATTGACGAAGTCTAGTTGGTTCAAAAGGAAAAAGCTCGTGAGACCAAGCATGTTCCTTTTTGCTGAGTAAAGTTTGTACCTTTTCTTTTTGCTCTTCTGTCAGGGCAAGCGAAATTTCTTCAGCCCACTCTTGCTGTGCTTTTCGTACCTTCTGAAAAAAAAGAATCATATCCACAGGTGGTGCTTCTATCAAAGCCATTGTAGTCGGGCCCACTCCTTTCAAACATCAATAATACCGTAACTTGTTCGTTACTATTGTAGCAAAAAGTGCAAAGTCTTTCTATTGCCACTGTCGATAAAAAAAAGGAGGAGCTCCAGTGAAAGAATAGGTCACCCTCTAGTCAGCGCGATTTCTACAGCGCAGAAACAAGATGGCGCCAGGATTCATCTGGAAATCTCCTCCCGAACAAGTAAGGGTATAACTTTTTAATAAATTTCTAACGAGTGAATGCTTTTGTTGCGAGGCATAGGTTGACTAGATTTTATTCTCTTTCTTCAACTGTTCATACCACTTCGCATTCGAAACTTTGATTTTCTCAACAGGCACTTTGCCGTTGGTCATACCTGTTAAAGCAGCGTTACTGCGGGGGTTAATAGCAGCAAAGAAGATATGGCCCAGTGCTAAAAGCATGGTCACAAGAGCGGCAATACCGTGAATCGGTACGGACAATTGCAAGAGCGTCTGACCGAAAAAGCCATCGAACCAGAGAATAAATCCAGTGATAATAATAGCTACACCTAAGAAGACTTGTGCAAAAGCTTGTAATTTCTCGCCGCCATTGTACTTTCCTTGCGGTGGATATTTAAATCCTGGACTATTAAGGATATAGGGAACGAAGCCTTTGAGAAAGGCAATGTCGTCTTTGTCAAAATGAGTAATGTCACGGAGAAACTCACGCAAGTTTCTGCCGTTCCAGATAAGAGCGACGATAGGCGTGATGGCAAATACTACACCAGCAAGACGGTGAATGCGACTGGCCATAATTTTACCACCGAAGAGAGGCGCTAAGAAGTCAAAAGCCGTTGTAAAAAGTAGCAAGCCTGTCAAAGCACAGATGATAAAGCTAATCGCTCCGATCCAGTGAACGACTCTTTGATCGAGAGGGAACTTCTCAACCATCTCTACCTTTGCTACCTGTTCCTTCTTCTTAGTCATTCTTCTTGTCGCCCCCTTTCATGCGCTCATTGCGCCAGCTAAGCAGGGCTGCTCCAGCAAGACCAACGACAGTGCCTGCCAAAGCTAGCGTACCAGCCGGTTGAACGACATCTTTTAACAAGGTTAAAGAAAGGGGGGCTTGCGGATTTTCTGGCAAGTCATACTTAGAAGGTCGATCTGGTAAGAGATAGATCATACCGAGACCGCCTAGTTCATCAATCCCGTAGAGAGTGGCTTTGGGATACTGTCCTTGAACTGTTTGCAATCGTTCCTGAGCGACTCTCACCATCTCATCACGAGGTCCATACAAGATGGCGTCGGTTACGCAAGTCTTGGAACAAGCTGGTTCCATGTTGTTCCCGATGCGACCTAAGCAAAAAGTGCATTTGGACATTTTTTTGGCTCTTTGATCTATTTTAGGAATCTTAAAAGGACAATAGATCTCACAGTAGCCACAACCAACACAGTTTTCCTTAATGGTAACGACAGCACCATTGTCGGCTTTACGCAAGGCATCGTTAGGACAAGCTTTGACGCAAGAAGGTTCGCCACAGTGAAGACAACATTGCTTCACAAAATCCCATTCCATCTCACCTTCGCTATTTTTATGTTCGTAATAGCGAATCATCGTCCAGCGGTTTGGGGAAAGATTATTATGAGATTGATAGGTTCCAGTAAAGGAACCTATCTCACCCGGTAATTGATTCCACTGCTTACAGGCAACTTGACAGCCTCTACAGGCTATGCATTGCGTAATATCAACAAATCGAGCCATTCTTGTCATCTTAGCTCACCTTCCTTACATCAACCAGAAAGGCTTTGTACTCTGGTATGTGTGTATTGGCATCGCCGATATGAGGCGTAAGGATGTTGGTGATATCGCCTTTGACAAGCCCTTGGTAACCAAAGTGCCAAGTAAGACCAACTTGCTCTACTGTTTTACCTTGTACAGATAGAGTTTGTACTCGCTCTGTTACCATGGCGACCGCTTTAATGGCGCCACGGGCTGATGAGACTTCTACCATATCGCCATGCTTAATGCCACGTTCACGGGCAAGGGAAGGACTCATCTCAACGAAAAGCGCTGGCATTAGTTCAGCCAACCAGGGCATGTTGCGCGTAATAGCGCCCGTATGCCAGTGTTCGCAAACTCGCCAAGTGGAACAGACAATGGGGTATTGAGAAGCGTCGCCTCGCTCATTGCTTTCCCAGATCCGAATGGCTGGATTGTATTGTACTTTCGAAAGCTTGTTCTCTACAGGGCTTTCGTAAGGTTCATAATGCTCTGGAAAAGGTCCTTCGTTCATGGCATTCACAGAATAGAAGCGAGCCTGTCCTTCCGGTAGCATGATGAAAGGACTGGTACCGCCCGCTTCTTGCGGAGAGCGAGTCGGTGCAAAATCAGGTACATCATAACCAACCCAGCGCTCTTGCTGGGGATCCCACCAGATAGACTTCTTTTCTTCGGACCAAGGCTTTCCAGAAGGATCACAGTTGGCACGGTTGTAAATAATTCGACGGTTGGCAGGCCAAGCAAAGCCCCATTCTAGATAGACACCAAGGCCAGAAGGATCATCAGTACCACGACGCTTGGCGTTGTTGCCAGCTTCTGTGTACATACCGCTGTAGATCCAGTTACCACAGGCTGTGGTGCCGTCATCTTGTAAAGCGCCAAAGCCAGGCAGTTGCTGACCTGTTGTTAGATCTTTGCCGTTAATCTCTCGAGCAACAGCATCGACAAAGCTCGGTAGATTTTCAGAGGAGCCATAATTCCATGTAAGATACTTAATAGGCTCATCTTCAGGCTTGTTGCTATTTTCATAGTGAGACTTGATGGCTCTAGCAATGTGATCAATAATCCAAGATTCTTGCTTTGTATCGCCAGGACCTTCTACAGCTTGCCAACGGTATTGAATTAACCTTCCGCTGTGCGTCACTGAGCCTTCTTTTTCTAAGAACGATGTGGCTGGAAGTAGAAAGACCTCTGTTTTAATATCTTTTGGATTCACGCCAGGGCGTTTCCAGAAGGCTGCTGTTTCATTTTCGAAAATATCGATCTGAACCATCCAGTCGAGTTCTTCCATCGCCTTGGCTTCGTGGTTCGTGTTCGGTCCCGATACAACAGGGTTTTGCCCCCAGTTAAAGAGACCTTTGATCGTACCTGCCATCATATCTTCAAAAAGGGCGATATGGGAATGGTTAGCCCCTCTCTTTTGCTTGGGAAGGTAATGATAAGCTAGGTCGTTGTCAAGGTTCGCATGATCGCCCCACCAGGCTTTCAAGAGACTGGCTATAAACTTGGGTCGGTTTGTCCAGAAACCGCCTTTTGGTGTCGTAGCATTGTAGGCAGCCAGATCGACATGGTCGCCATCGTTCGGCGCAGGCATATAGCCCGGTAGTAAATGAAAGAGACAGGCCATATCCGTCGATCCCTGAACGTTGGAGTGACCGCGCAGAGCGTTTACACCGCCACCAGGGCGACCGACATTGCCTAGTAATAATTGCAGCATAGAAAGAGCACGACAGTTCTGCGCTCCTACAGTATGTTGTGTCTGTCCCATGGCATAAAGAATCGTTCCTGTTTTATCAGGGCTTGCTGTTTCGGTGAACATCTCAGCCACTTGCAAAAACTTCTCTTTAGGCATGCCGACAATGGAACAAACAGTGTCTACATCGTAGCGAGCGTAATGCTTTTTCATCATCTGGAAGACACAACGAGGGTCTTGTAAAGTCATGTCTTTGAGGGGGTTGCCTTGTCCATCGGTTTTGTAAGCCCAAGTCGCTTTATCGTAGGTTCTTTTCTCTTCATCGTAACCAGAGAAGAGACCTTCTTCGAAGTCATAGTCGTCATGGACGATGTAGGATGCGTTCGTATAGTGCAGTACATATTCGTGGTGGTAGCGACCTGTCTCGAAGATATAGTGGAAAAGGCCTCCGAAGAAAGGAATGTCAGTACCGCTTCTCATGGGCGCGTACAGATCCGCTCTTGCTGAGGTACGAGTAAAGCGTGGATCTACGTGAATAATCTTAGCGCCTCGCTTCCTCTTCGCTTCCATCAGCCAAGTGAAGGAGACAGGGTGATTTTCAGCAGCATTACTTCCAATAATAAGAGCACAGTCCGTGTTCTTAAAATCAATCCAGTGATTGGTCATAGCACCTCTTCCGAATGTGGCCCCCAGACCGGCGACCGTAGCGCTATGTCATATTCGGGCTTGGTGCTCAATATTGATAACGCCAATGGAGCGCATCAACTTGGAAATTAAGTAAAGATCTTCGTTATTTAATATAGAAGAACCGAGGCTGGCGATGGCTTCTGTGCGATTGACGATAACATCTTGTTCGTTCTTATGTACAATAGAAGCGTTGCGAGTCTCTGCTGTTAATTCACCAATGCGCTTGAAAGTCCATTCCCAAGACTTCTCTTCCCAAGACGTAGCGCCAGGCGCGCGATAGAGAACTTTGGTTACACGTTCATCGTTCTTTGCAGTCTGGAATGAAGCAGCGCCTTTGGAACAATTCGTACCTTTGTTGACGGGGTTGTCAGGATCACCTTCTACGTTCACCAGCTCTCCATTGACTGTGTGACAAATGACGCCACAGCCCCCGGAACAGAAACAGCAAATGGAAGTCGTTTCTTTGGCATCGGCAATCCGCAACCTTGGCGTGCTTGCTTCTAGACTATCAAGCGAAAAGCCTAAGCTTGTAGCCATGACGGCTGTGGTCGCGCCTGATAACTGCAGAAAGCGTCTGCGGCTTAATCCGGACATGTGGTTCGCTCCCTCCTTTGAATAATCAGAAGATTGTGCACCTTTGACACCCTATCATTCGATAGGGCACATTCAGAATCCAAAAAATTCTTAACCTTCTTAGTCTACTCCTATTATAGTGAATACTTACCCATACTGTATTCCTGCAGACCTTACCTGTCAAGAGTATGCACGGTTTAAAGCAAAGTTCTTGTCGGAATAAAAAGAAAAATCAGGGATTGAGTCGGTAGAGAGCCCAGGCTAGATAGGTCGCAAAGCTAGACCAAAGGGCATAAGGCAGAAAAAGCAGGGCCGAAAGACGATAATAAGGCCAGGATACAAAGACAAGCAAAAAAGCAGTGAGCGCGATTAAAGCCGTATTAAGAACAGAGAGAAATAGATTTTTGCTTACCGTTTGACCTGCAAAATAGATAAAGACAAGGAACACATTGGCAAGAAAAGATCCTTTCCAAAGCCAGCCTAAATTACGCCAACCGACTTTGTCTTGTAAAAGAGCCACCGACAAAGCAATTCCTCCATAGATAAGCATCCAGACAAGGCCGACAACGGCACCAGGTGGAGACCAGGCTGGCTTATTCAATGACTGAAGCCACCGCTGATCCATGGGGAATAAAAAGCTGGGAAGAGTATATAAAGCATACGTCGCAATAAAAGTGACGATTGACCGCATAGGGCAGGACCTCCTTTGCTTAAAACACTGAGGTAGGTTCTGTTGTATTACTTAAAAAGAGGCCAGAAGCGCTTGTACTCCTGACCTCTGTGGGGTTGCTTGACGATTACTGCATATTGTTGTTTTGCTGTTGAGCCTGTGTAACCGATTGTTGAGCTTGTTGAATTTGTTGTTGTGCTTGTTGTAGCTCTTGCTGTTGCTGTGCTGTTGCTTGTGCACCCATTTGAGTTTGAGCTTGCTGAAGTTGAGTTTGAGCTTGCTGAAGCTGCGTTTGAGCTTGTTGCATTTGTTGAGGGTTGTTGCTTTGTTGCGCTTGCTGGACCGCTTGTTGCGCTTGTTGAATGGCTTGTTGAAGCTGCTGAGTTTGCTGTTGTTGGTTTTGCTGGTTCTGTGGCATTCTTAGAATTCCTCCCTAAAATGTAAGTAATAATTTTCTATTGGAATCGATAACCTGTCTTTAAAATTTGTAAATAGCCATTACTTTATACTGGAGCAAAATACCAATTGATGGACAAGTCCCGAGTCCTGCTGACTTTTCCCGATTACGTTGGGGTAACTTTACAGAGGGGCCAGGTCATCACGCTTTCCTCCGCTCTGGACTGGTCCCACGCTGTTACCGCCAGCAAGCTGGCGACAGCTGAGGTCCCAAGTCCCGCTGCGGAAAGCGTGATGCCCTGGCCCAGAGGGTTTTTTGCTGATTGTTACTCTCGTTGGAAGAGCGTTGCGTAACTTCCTGCTATGCTTACGCAACTGCCTATTGTATTTGCAATAGGTCAATACGTAGTCACAACAAGCAAGATGTACCTGGGGCAGGCGTTTATCATTCCGTAGAGAGGACTTCAGACCTCAGCCATCGGCAGCTTGCTGCCGCTCATGGCGTGGGATGAGTCCGTTCGGAGGAATGATAAACGCCTGCCCCCACAGCAAACTTTGCCAACCATTATGCTACTTTTTGCCAACCCCATAAAGAAAAAGCAAAGACAAAGAATACTACAGAACCTACGAAAAAGTGACAAACTTTGCAGGACATTTGCTTGCTGGTTACGAAGGTATGTAGGTCAAAATATTATTCCGTAAAGTAGGGACCTGCCAATGCAAGCTATGATTGAATTAAAAGAAGTGGAAAAAGAATTTAGCGGCCAAGTAATTATTCCACCGCTATCTTTGAAGATAGAAGAAGGGGAATTTTTTACTTTACTAGGTCCTAGTGGTTGCGGGAAAACAACGCTCATGCGGATGATTGCTGGCTTAGAATTGCCGAGCAAGGGAGAGATCTTACTAGCAGGTCAGGCCGTCACGAAACTGCCGCCTTATAAACGAGATGTCAATATGGTTTTCCAGCAGTACGCTTTATTTCCCCACATGAGTGTAGAAGAAAATATCTGCTTCGGTCTAAAAATGAAAAAAGTAGCTCTTGAGGAACAAAAAAAGCGGGCCGAAGAAGTCATGGCTCTTACAGAATTGATGGAATATCGCTATCGTCGTCCTAAAGAGTTATCAGGTGGGCAACAACAAAGAGTTGCCATTGCACGAGCGATTGTGAACAATCCCAAAGTTTTACTCTTAGACGAACCGCTTGGCGCTTTAGATTTTCAACTGCGCAAACATTTGCAGTTAGAACTTAAAAAATTACAAAAAAATCTTGGCCTTACTTTTCTCTATGTAACCCACGATCAAGAAGAAGCTATCACCATGTCTGATCGCATTGCTGTTATGAACAAAGGTCAGTTAGAGCAAATCGGCAGTGCTCACGAGATTTATCACAAGCCGAAGACACGCTTCGTGGCAACCTTTATTGGAGAGAACAATATTTTTCAACAGGATGAAAGGTACTACGCGCTTCGTCCAGAGAAAATCAATCTTCATGATCCACTCAAAACGCAAGAATGTACATATCCCTTATACCGAGGTATTATTGAAGATATTGTCTTCTTAGGCAACATTGATAAAGTCTTTGTTCGAATGGTTGACGAGAGCCTTGATCTTTCTGTCTTTATGGCCTATCAGTATTTTGATGACAAGCGTCGTTGGCAAGTAGGAGAAGAAGTTCTTATCGGCTGGGAAAGCAGCGGCGCTGTGAGGGTTGGCTCATGAGTCGGGGCCGTTGGCTAGCTTATCCAGCCTTAGCATGGCTTTTTCTTTTTTTCTTATCGCCTCTACTCATTGTTGTCTTCTTGTCTTTTATGCAACGAGGCACTTATGGGCAAGTCATATATCAATTTACGACGGAGAATTATCTGCGTTTTTTTGAACCTCTTTACTTGCAGATTTTCGGTGATACCCTGGTTATGGCCTTTTTTACGACGGTAGTTTGTTTTCTCTTAGGCTATCCCATCGCCTATCAGATTTCAAAGCTAACACGGAGCTGGCAAAACCTTTTCTTGCTCCTTGTGATGGTGCCTTTCTGGATTAACTTTCTCATTCGATCTTATGCCTGGGTGATTATCTTGCGTTCTCAAGGCATGGTGAACACTTTCTTATTGGATTTGGGTTTGATTGAACAGCCTCTCAATCTCCTGTATAACTTTGGCGCTGTTTCTCTGGGGATGGTGTATGCGCACTTGCCTTTTATGATCTTGCCGATCTATGTCTCTTTAGAACAGCTCGATCGTCGTCTTTTAGAAGCAGCCTATGATCTAGGAGCAACGCCGATAAAAACTTTCTTCTATGTCACCTTACCACAGACTTTGCCTGGCATTATAGCGGGCTCTATCTTGGTCTTTGTATCTTCCTTAGGTATGTTCGTCATTCCAGATATTATGGGTGGCGCTAAATCTGCTTTGATTGGCAACTTGATTCAGAATCAATTTCTATCGGCTCGAGACTGGCCATTCGGTTCTGCCCTCTCCATGATGCTAGCCTTTTTCTCTTTGATTCTAATCTATCTTTATTATAGAGCCTTACAAGCCCAACAAGGGAAGGAGGAGAAAGGGTGAAGCCGTTGCGACATCGTCTGCTTTTTACCTATACCATGGCCGTCTTGGCTTTTCTCTACATTCCGATTGTGGTGCTTGTACTTTACTCTTTTAATGCCTCGCGCATCAATGCCCAGTGGAGTGGTTTTACTTTTGATTGGTATATTTCAGCGTTTCAGAATCGATATGTTATGGAGGCGCTCTATAACAGTTTGACCATCGCTCTGATCGCGATGATCGTCTCCACGGTGCTAGGTACGATGACGGCACTGGCCCTTCATCGTTACAAGTTCCGGTGGAAGGGTGCAATTCACAGCCTGATCTACTTACCGATCCTGATCCCGGAAATCGTAATGGGCCTTTCGCTCCTTGTGCTTTTTAGCCAATTGGCCATTCCACTTGGTAAGCTTACGGTGGTGATTGCTCATATCAGTTTCTGTATTTCTTTTGTCGTGATTATTGTTTTAGCTCGCCTCGAAGGGTTGGGCAAAGACCTAGAAGAAGCGGCACAAGACTTGGGCGCTACCCCATGGCAGACCTTTCGCTATGTTACCTTTCCACTCATATCACCAGGTGTTCTAGCCGGTGCCTTGATGGCCTTTACGCTTTCTATTGATGATTTTGTCATTAGCTTCTTTGTGGCGGGGCCTAATTCGACGACCTTGCCTCTTTATATCTATGGTATGGTAAAAAGAGGTGTATCTCCGGAAATTAATGCTCTTTCAACATTGCTCATACTTTTCATTGTAATCGTTACGGTGGCTCTGGTTATTTTGCCGGAGCGTTTTCAGAGTCGCGTAAGCGATAAGAAAGCGCAGCGGCAGATGCCTTTCTAATAATAATGAAAAAAGGGGGATTCCTTGTGTTTTGGGGTAAGAAAAGAAAACTAGTTGCCCTTCTTCTAACTGCTTTCTTTGTCGTAGCTCTTCTTTCGGGTTGTAGTGGTGGTGACGGTTCTTCGAGGAGTTCGCAGGTTCTAAACATTTACAGTTGGGCCGATAATTTCTGTGAAGATGTGATTGCTGATTTTGAGCGGGAATATGGTGTCCGTGTCAATTATGATAACTTTTCAAGTAATGAAGAGTTGTTAGCGAAGATTCAAGCCGGTGGTGCCCAATATGATCTAATTCAGCCTTCTGATTATATGGTTTCTACCATGATTAAGCTTAATTTGTTAGAAGAGATTAACAAAGAGAATATACCGAACTTGAGCAATATGGTGACAACTTTTGAGAAACCTCCCTATGATCCAGAAGACAAGTATTCCATTGTTTACACTTGGGGTGTTACAGGTATTGCCTATAATCCCAAGTATGTAAAAGAAGAGATTACGAGCTGGGAAGACTTGTGGAATCGGGCTCATCAAGGCCGTCTTGTTCTGCTTAATGATTCTCGTGAAGTAATTGGTATGGCTCTGAAGAAAAATGGTTTCTCCAATAGCAGCCGCGATGAAGGGGAAATTAGAGAAGCTGTGGAAGACCTAAAAGCTTTGCTTCCGAACTTACTCGCTTTTGATACTGATACGATTAAGCAAAAGTTTATTGCAGAGGAAGCTTGGATTGGCACAGTTTGGTCTGGCGATGCTGCTTTTATCTACGAAGAAAATCCTGACATTGAATTTGTAGTGCCGAAAGAAGGCGCAACCATCTGGGCTGATACCTTTGCCATTCCCAAAGGTGCTAAGAACAAAGAACTGGCCGAGAAGTTTATCAACTATATTCTTGAGCCAGAAGTTAGCGTAAGAAACTATGAATATATTGGCTATAGCAACCCTAACAAGGAAGCCTATCCACTTCATAACGAAGAATATCGCAACAATCCCATGATCTTCTTAAGCGATGAAGAGATGAGCAATACGGAGTGGCTTGAAGATGTGGGGGACGTACTGCCCCTCTATGATCGCTTGTGGACTGAGTTGAGAGTGGGTCGTTAGTACAAAAATAGCTACTTTGTGGTGGGGGCAGGCGTTATGAATTCCTTCCGAACGGACTCATCCCACGCCATGAGCGGCAGCAAGCTGCCGATGGCTGAGGTCTGAAGTCCTCTCTCCAGGAAGTCATAACGCCTGCCCCAGGTACATCTTGCTGGTTGTGACTGAGTTTTGGCCTATTGCATTGCAAATACAATAGGTAGTTGCGGATAGAAGAAAGTTTCGCCAAGCTATTTCAACGGAAGTAACAATCAGCAAAAACCTTCTGGGACTGGGCATCACGCTTTCCGCAGCGGGACTTGGGACCTCAGCTGTCGCCAGCTTGCTGGCGGTAACAGCGTGGGACCAGTCCAGAGCGGAGGAAAGCGTGATGCCTAGTCCCCTCTATGAAGTAACCCCAATGTGATCAGGAAATATTGATTTTCATCAGTGGTTGTGCCCGACCGGGCATGGGGGATTAGTACGCAATAAAGAAAGACCGCCTTCTCTCTAGAGTCATCGATAGCTATCGAATGACTGCTTAGAGAAGGCGGTCTTTCTGTTTTAGTTTATACGAGATCGCGAATCAAAGTTTCGCGGTCTCCATAGAGATAGTCGATGATAGGAACTTCAATCATCGTATAAGCACCAGGCTTCTGCTTAAAAGTAGCTCTCGCTGAGGCGATCAATACTTGGGCTGTTAAAGCAGGATTGTTAATACGCATTTCGAACTTGAGCAATTGGTTGTGACTTGATCCGGAAACACCTTTTCTTTCCATGAGAACACCATGACCCATGTCGACCAAGTCGCTTACTTTAGGAACTTGGGTTACGTGGGTTTCATCGTTTTTGAAATAGCTGTCCGTAAGAATGGCTTGTTCTACCGTCTTAAAGTCAGCACCTTCTTCTAATTCTACATACACCATGCGGCGATGAACGCTGGTGCCTAGTGGAATGGTCATGGAAAGGGCATCGCGAACGCCCTCAATGGACTTGGCCGCAACAGAGTGACCCATGCTCATGCCAGGTCCAAAGTTGGTGTAACTAAGACCTTTGGGAGTCATAAATTCAAAGATACTGCGAATCATAGAGTCGGTGCCGGGATCCCATCCGGCAGAAATGATGGCAACACTGTTATGTTTTTGCGCCACTTCTGCTAATTCTCGCCGTAAGTCAACAAGGGCACCATGGATATCGTAACTGTCAACGGTATTGATTCCTAAAGCAAGAATTTCTTTGGCTTGTTCGGGAACAGAACGAGTGGGCGTGGCCAAAATGGCTACATCTACAGGTCCTAGGTCTTTGATGGAAGCAACGACAGGGACGTCTGTTAATTCTTTTGGCTTTTCTTGGTTCATAGAAGAAGCTCGGCGAACAACACCTGCTACTTCCATATCAGGTGCTGCGTCAATGGCTTGCAGCGAATACTTTCCGATGTTACCATAGCCTACGATGGCGACTCTTAGTTTCTTTTCCATCCCTTCACACTCCTAGGTAAATTCTTGTATTTTTCGACAAATACGCTTGTTTATTGTATCAGGTATGGGTCATTGGGGGCAACCCGTTTGGTGCAGATTCAGAGCATGTGATACGAAAATAGCATAATCTTTCTGGGACAGGGCATCACGCTTTCCGGAGCGGGACTTGGGACCTCAGCTGTCGCCAGCTTGCTGGCGGTAACAGCGTGGGACCAGTCCAGAGCGGAGGAAAGCGTGATGCCCAGGCCCCTGCACGAAGTAACCCCAACGTAATCAGGAAACGTTGATGTTCACCAAATAATTGTGCCCGTCGCCTGGCAATGCAATGGCACGGGAACACTTCGTTTAGCAGCTATATGCATCAATCCTTACAATCCCCTCGCCTTCGCTTGATTATGTAGCGATCCCTAGATTCGTGACACAAGATAAGCAGAATATAAGATAACAAAAGCGCCAGTTACTGATAGAAGTAACTGGCGCTCTCATTATATCTACTGTGATAAGATATCTCTTTTACTGTTGTTCAAGATAGTTTAATACATTCAAGAAAAGCACAGCGGCTTGAGCGCGTGTGGTGATACCACGAGGTTCAAAGGTGTTGTTGGCGTGACCATTTACAATACCTTTTTCTGCTGCTGTGGCAACATAAGGTGCTGCCCAGTCTGCAATTTCACTGGCATCAGCGAATGTGAGGGTAGCGTCAGATAGTTCCAAACCTAGCGCTTTCGCAACGAATGTGGCCATTTCATCTCTAGTGATTTTTTGTTCAGGCTTTAAAGAGAAAGTGCCATCACCATTGTCATAACCATCTAGAATTCCTGCATCAACAGCAGCAGAAACAGCGGCTTTATAATCATTGTAGATTAGACCAGCGTCAGTGAAAGGTAGGTTTTCTTCGCCAGACTCAAGGCCAAAAGCACGAGCTGCTAGAACAAAGAACTCTACACGTGTGATTTCCTGATTGGGCTTAAAGGTTTTATCTTGATAGCCCATGATCAAGCCTTTTTCGAAAGCTTCTAGAATTTCGGCTTTTGCCCAGTGACCTTCAATATCAGTGAGTACTGCAGGAACTTCCGCAGTTCCTTCTGTACCAAATTCCAGCGTTTTAGCCAGAATCATCAGCGGAGAGGCTGCATTGGTTACGTCCATTAGAGCGATACGAACTTGATAAGCGCCCGTTGCCAGCGCTTCTTCGACGTTAAAAGGTAGAACATATTCTTCGTAGAGAAGTTCAAGTTCTTCTTGCGTCAAAGCTTCTACGTCTTGACCGTTCAGTTGTAGACGAGTAAATAGATCTTCCATGTTCACATCAGCGGTCACATCAACGATATCAGCACCTTTTTGCAGTTGACCGTAGGCTGCCAATAGGGCGAGCAGATCCTGTTGGTTGTCAGCAATCATCAAGGAGGCTGTTCCATGAGAGAATTCACCTTCTGTTAGTTCTGCTTGTAGTTGAAGAGAAAAAGCTTCTCCCATAGCAGCACGTAGAGCCAATTGACCTAGTTCAGGAGATGTAAGGAGGTCCTCAACAAGGGCATCTGTGTCCATTTCAAGAAGCAAAGCTTCTAGATCTGTTGTCCCCATTGCTTCAGGGTTCACAACGCCTTCTTCCGCTACAGCTAGAGGCAGGAAAGTAAAGAGCATTGCGAAAACAAGCATAGGTGCTAGAAAGGTACGCATTTTGTGCATCAAAGCGAGATCCTCCTCTTTTTGTGAATAAGATATAAAATGTTGAATGCGGTAACGGTACATAAAAGATTTCTAAAAAACCTTAAAGAAAACTTACCAATAATAAAATAAAAATAAAGCATAATACATGGTAAGCTTCGAAAAAGAAAGAAATCTTGTGCACATAGTGTACCATATTGAAATAACCCTGCCAAAAGCGAAAAAAAGATACCCACAGTGTTTATTGTAGAATAAACGCCTGTGGGTATCTTTATCTTAAGAATCCTATCTTTTAAACGGTCATGGATAATGGTGACAATCTAGGATCGCAAAAAGAAAAGTAAAAGAATGGGCAATGTAAAAGCCATCAAAGCAAGAAGATAGGTTGTTACGGCAGCTAGCTTTAATCCATTGCGCCACTGCTGTCGCCCATAGTTAATGGTATAAATCACAACGGCCATAATCGTTAACAATAATATCAACTGCCCTATATTCATAGAACTTTATCGCTTTCTATTTTTATTCCTGTTCTGGAATTATAATGGGTTGAAGAACCATGCCAGGTCGACGCAAATTAAACTCTGCAGAAACGGTAACTTCGGCTTGAGAAAAGCGCTTCTTCCAATCTAAGGCGATGTATTCTTGCTTATATAACATTTGTGTTCGCACAAAGCGCGCAAAATAGAAAGGATCAGATTCTAAAGCTTGCATTTTGCGAATTAACTCTAAGGCTTGTTCTGCTACTATTTTTTCAACTTCTGCTTCTAAAAGCGTATATTTGTCAGGTGATACATGCTTTTCTAAAGATTGAATATCTCGTATATTGCCTTCTAAGAAAAGGTGAATATCAATGGTTACAGGGTCTTCTTTATTCCAATCAATGGTAACATTGGGCGGACGGGAACGATATAACTCTACGGCAAAGGTCCGGTTTTCTACTTCTGGATCATCGAAGATCCACAAACCATAGCGGTAATTATCTCGTAAAAGACCGTAGATCCGAGACTCCCAGCCTGATAATTGCTCGATCATGACGCCTTCTTGAAGCACAGCGATGCCAATCATTTCAAGGGGATTACCGCCAGAACGATTAAAGTGATCTAAGGTTTCCCCACCAATTAGATCTTTATTAACTTCGTCATGATACTCTTCCGTTGACATGGGAGTTACTTGATTATTCTCAACTTCCTTTTCCACGATGGGATTAATACAGATCAGAGGTACGACTGTATCAACGTGATGTTCCTCAATTTCTGCAACGATATCGTGTAAAAGCATAGGCCGGGCATAGCCCAACTCGCGCATGCTTTCGCTTATACCTTCAATATAACGAGTCATAAATGTTTCGATGACCGGTAGATTGTTTAACATAAGATCACGAGCAGTGCCAAACTTATTAATCCAGACATACGTTGTTCGCCGAAACTGAGGCTCGCGTTCGAGATAATCAAGATGATAGTGAATGCCTTCTGTAGCGGCCAGTTCTTCGCCAAAAACTACGGCGCGAAGATGACGAAAGTCAAGCTTTCTTCCTATGCTTGTTCCTAACAAAGAGACGGCTTCAGGGATGGAGCGAGCTGTAACAGTAACAAGCTTATGGCCATCGGGCATTGTATCAGTACCTGAAGCTTTGCCGCCCCGTGGATCCAGTTGTCCAGGAATGGCAATACGAAAAACAACATCATATTGATTTTCAACCACGCTTTGATCAACGCCCATATTCAAAACAAAGGACAATGTTTCTAATTCTCTTCGATCCCAGCAACTTGTATTGAATAAAGAAAGCACCAAGAGCAGAGAAAGAAAAAAAAGACGAACCCTAGAAGTAGAGCTTTTTCTCATCGCCTTTGCCTCCTTTGACGGTGAAAAAGCAGAGCCCATAGCCAGAGGAGAAAGGGCAAGCCAAAGATAGGAATGGCAAGATAAGCCGGAAAAGTACGATAGGCTTTTACAGCTTCTAAGCTTGTTTCATGGAAAAAAGCAATGGTAAGGACAATGATAGCAAGAGGAAAGAGGTAGGGACGGTAATCAGACGCTTTCGCTCCTTGTGCCAAAGAAAGAGCACTTACGTAAAATCCTGCCGCCATCCCAATGATGGAAATACTTGCCCAAACGAACATAAAAAGAGGATCGAGGCGCTGTAGAAAAGTTCCATAATAGATCAAGCGAGTTAATTGAAAAAGGGGAAAACCCAACTCTGCGCCTGTATGAACGGGAAAAACATAAATATAGACAGCCTGGGCGAAAGCAAAGAAGAAGGTCAGAGTTATAAGACTCGTATAACCAGCTTGTTGCAAGGTCTGATGATTGCGAAAAAGAGGCGCAATAAAAGCAAGTAAAATAATCTCTTTATAAATTCCGATGTGATTGACAGAAGAAACTAAAAGACGCCATTCACCGTAGCCCAACCAGGGTGCAAAATTATAAAAGTCTCCGCGTTGCATAGCTAGCAAAAAAGTAACCATAAAAGCTACTAAAAGCCAAGGAAAAAGAAGCCCTGCCAGTCTTGCTAGATTTTCAATTCCAAAGTAAGCAAGATAGATAAAGGTACCTACCATGATAAAGAGAACGGCAGAAAGAGGTGTATGAGGCAATAAGGTGCTTAATAGAAATTCCCCGATAATTCGGAGCTGCAATCCAATAATCAAAACGAAAAAAGCGGCAAAGAGAAATCCTAAGAGCCATTGGGCCCAAGTCCCCCAAAGCAACCCTGCAATCTCTAGGAAGGAAAGGCCTTCAAACATTTTTAGTAGACTCGTTAGGATATAAAAAAACACCAAAGTGAAAACAAGCACAATCAGAGGTACAGCCCAAGCTACAGGACCCGCTTCATCAATTAAGTGACGAGGCATGGCCAGAAACATTTTGACATAGATCAGATAATTGCAAAGGCAAAAAGCTTCAAAGCCCCCGATATGGCCATCTTTTTTTTTCACCTTCATGCTTTTTTCCTTTTACTATGAAGTTTCTTAGATGACTTTGTATAGGGCTGTAGAAGTTGGATCTCTGTCGGCGTATTGACATCCCAGGGCCTTTGGACGAGGCTCTGTTTTTGTTTATTCAGTAGGCCCATAAAGGTAGGGCGTCTCTCCTGCATAAAAGGTATAGGTCGAAGAATCACGTCTGCGTTGCCCGGTCGAAGGGGGCTGACAGGAGAGAGAAAAGGAACGCCCATTGACTTGAGCGAGACAAGATGATGGCCTAGAAGAAGAAGACCAACGACAATGCCAAAAAATCCAAAAGCACTGGCCAAAGCGATAAAAAAGAGACGTAAGATACGGATACTAAAGGTGAGC